>CADEFJ010000034.1 GCA_902826575.1 uncultured Pseudomonadota bacterium
GTACAGCATGCGATGCGCATCGAGCATGAGCCGCGGGGTCAGGCTCCAGGTGACGGCGTCGCTCGCGCGGCCGACGGATCCATTGACCGGGGCGCCCGAAGGGCTCACCGCGGGCGTCAGGGTTGCCGACACGACGGAACGCCCTGGCGCGGTGACCGCATTCTCGATGGAGGCGTCGCGCGTCTCGCGTGCCGCGCGGGCGGCGGCCGTGACGTCGAGGCGGGTACCCAACGGGACCGTGAGCTGTCCATAGGCCGCAACGTACCCGGTACGCTGCCGCGAATCATGCAGGCCGAGCTGGCCGGGCAGGGCGAGGGGTATGCCGAGCGACGCCTCCCACAACGGGTCGAACGCGGCCGCGCCGTTCGGGCCGAACATCGGCCGGCGGCCGAGCGTGCCACGCTCGTGATCGTGCCGGTAGCCGAACAGTCCCGCGAGCCAGGGCATGCGCACGCCCTCGGCCGACGCGAGCCGCAGCTCCTGCTGCCAGGATTCGCCGCGCTCGCTGTCGTGGAAAAAGAGGAGCGGCGCAAGCAGCTGCACGGCGTCGTCTTCGTCGCGATGGTCGCGATAGTGCTCGAACGACGTGGTCGAGTGCAGCGTCCAGCCATTGCCCAAGCGCAGCTCGGCGAGGAGCGTCACGGTGCCGGCATCAAGGTCGAGGTGGTTCGTCGCGACGGAACAAACCCTGCGGTCGCGCGGCTGGTTGCCAGGGCAGGCACCGGCCAGGCCGGCGTCCTGGAGCGCAGCGAGGATCGTCGTCGAACGTGCCCCGGGCACGAACACCGTATCGGTCTCGCCCTCGTCGCTGTCGTAGGTGAAGGCACTGCCGATGAGCCGGAGCGCGAGGCGATCGCCCGGCGCGTAGGCGAGTTGTGCGCGCGCCGATGCGCGTGCGAGCGCGTTGCCGTCCGCGCCGCCGGCGAGCAGGTTGCGCACGGTGGCGTCGTGCCACGCGGCTCCGACTGAAAGCCCGCCCCGCAGTCCACCGGCGATGGGTCCGTCGATCGACGCGCGCAGACCGGCAAGCGCGGCGCTGCGGGGCGCATCGAGCACTCCGGTGGTGGCCTCGACCGCGCCATTGAATTGCTCGCCCGGCGGCTGCGTGTACAGCGCGACGACGCCAGCGCCCGTGTTCTTGCCATAAAGAGCGCTCTGCGGGCCACGCAGAACCTCGATGCGCTCGACATCGAGCAGGTCAGCCGTCGCGAACAGGGATCGCGACCGGAAGGCGCCGTCCTCGAAGTAGCCGACGGCGGGTTCGAAGGTCAGGATGTTGCCGATATTGCCCACGCGACGGATGCGCAGCGTCGCCGTCGCGGCGGTCACCGAAGCCTGGTAATCGAGCATGGGCGAGCGGGCGGCAAGGTCGCGGACGTCGCGGATGCCGGCGGCTTCCAGTGCTGCGGCGGAGTACGCCGATACCGGCGACGCGACGCGGTCGAGTTCAACCGCGCGCCGCTGCGCGAGCACGACGACATCCTCGAGGACGGCCGTTTCAGCGCGCACCAGCGCGGACGCGCCGGCGCTTGCCGCGATGCTCGCCAGGGCAACCAGGTTTCGTATGCGGCGATTCAACTGCGTGAGTCTACACGACGGAATCGCGACTCCTTCCCCTAGAGGCAGTACCGGCTGGCGGGGCCCGGGACTAGCGTTCGCGCACGGCACAGAAGGAGACCTGCACATGATTTTCGCCATTTCAAATCCGCGCAGGCCGAAGCCCGCGCGCGGCGTTGCTGTGGTGCTCGCGGGCGCCGCGTTGTTGGGCGCAGCGTGGGGCGCCGCGCATGCAGAGGAGAAGGGCAAGACATCGCTGGAGCTGTATGGATTCGCGATGCTGGACACCGGTTACCAGAGCGGCCAGAACCATCCGGACTGGTTCGACGTGGTGCGACCGACGAAGCTGCCGGCCTTCGAGGGCGAGTACGGCGAGGACGGTGAGTGGTTCGCGAGCGTCCGCCAGACCCGTCTCGGCGTGAAATCCAACACCGACACCGCGCTCGGCAATCTGTACACGATCTTCGAGTTCGAGCTCTTCGGCACGGGTGTGGATGCGGGCCAGACGACCTTCCGCCTGAGGCATGCCTATGGCGAACTCGGCCGCTGGGGCGCGGGCCAGACCTGGAGCCCGTTCATGGACATCGACGTGTTCCCGAACTCGGTCGAGTACTGGGGACCGAACGGCATGGTGTTCTTCCGCAACGTGCAGCTGCGATTCATGCCGATCAAGGGTGACACGCGCCTCACGATCGCGCTCGAGCGCCCCGGTGCCTCGGCCGACCAGGGTGATTTCTCGGACCGCATCCAGCTGCAGGGCATTACAACGAATTTCCCGTACCCTGATCTTTCCGCGGAGTACCGGCAGGCCACGGGTTTTGGCTATGTCGAGATCGCCGGCATCGTCCGCTACATGGAATGGCACGACCAGGTGGATGACGGCGACGACCTCTCGGGTGACGCCATGGGCTGGGGCGTCAACCTGACTTCGAACATCAAACTCGGCAAGAGCACGCTGCGCCTCGGGGCCGTATACGGCGAAGGCATACAGAACTACATGAACGACGCGCCGGCCGACGTCGGCCCGCGGATCACGGGTGACCCGACGCACTCGCTCGAGGGCGAGGCGCTGCCGATGCTCGGCATCACCGCGTTCATCGACACCAACTGGAACGAAAGGATGTCCACGACGATCGGCTATTCGCGGCTCGATATCGACACCACCGACGGCCAGTCGGCAAGCGCGTTCGAGGTCGGCCAGTACGCGCTCGCGAACGTCATGTTCCATCCGGTCAAGAACGTCATGTTCGGCCCCGAGATCCAGTGGGGCAAGCGCGAGAACGCGCGGGACGGATTCTCCTCGGACGACCTGAGGGTCCAGTTCTCGGCCAAGTACAACTTCGGCCAGACTTTCAATTTCGGAGGCAAATGAGATGAACACTTCAAGAGGCAACACGACGTCACGGCTCGTGGCCGGCACCGCGGCCCTCGCCGCGATCCTCTCGTTGCCCGCCCTGGGCGCTCCCAAGCCCGCCGAGATCCAGACCGCGCTGGACGCGGCCTACGTGAAGTACCGCAACCTGCAGGAGGGCGCGAACGCGGATTACATCCCGGCGCTCGCCAAGGTGGACTCGCAGATCTACGGCATTGCGCTGGTGACACCGGACGGCAAGGTCTACACGGCGGGCGACATCACCTCCGAGGTCTCGATCCAGTCGATCTCGAAGGTCTTCACGATGGCGAAAGTCATCGAGGACCAGGGCCCGCACGCGATCGAGCAGCGTATCGGTGTCGACGCGACCGGCATGCGTTTCAACTCCATCGTCTCGGTCGAGTTCGCGCAGAAGGCGCTCGGCGGGCCGGAGATCAACCCGCTCGTGAACCCCGGCGCCATCACCGCGACCAGCATGGTGAACGGCGCGACGCGCGCCGACGTGTGGAAGAAGATCATCGACATCCATTCGGATTTCGCCGGCCGGCCGCTCTCGGTCAACCAGGAAGTCTACGAATCGGAGGCCGCGACCAACCAGCGCAACCAGGCCATCGGTGCGCTGATGTATGCCTACGGCTTCATCAAGAGCGATCCGGCGCAGGCGACCGACATCTACACCGAACAATGCTCGATCAATGTCAATGCGAAGGATCTCGCGACCATGGCGGCGACCCTCGCCAATGGCGGCAAGAACCCCGTGACGGGCAAACAGGTCATTTCGGGAGACAACGTACCCGAAGTGCTCGCAGTGATGGCGACGGCCGGTCTCTACGACGATTCCGGCAAGTGGCTCTATCACACGGGGCTGCCGGCGAAGAGCGGCGTGGGTGGCGGCCTCATCGCCGTCTCGCCGGGCAAGTTCGGCATCGCGGTCGTCTCGCCGCCGCTCGACTCGGCGGGCAACAGCGTGCGCGCCCAGAAGGCGATCGCGGACATCTCCAACGCGCTCGGCGGCAACCCGTACGCGGTTTCCCCGACGGCCAAGTGACTGCAATCGCCACCGGTTGATTCCCCATGCCGATCGCAAGCCAGCGTAGGATCGGTGCCCTGCTCGCAATCTGCGCGGCCGCCGGCTTGCCGGCCGCGTCCTTCGCTGCCGACGCCGACGGCTATCTGTTCAACGACTCGCACTTCCACCTGACGAACTACGTGCAGCAGGGCACACCGGTCGCGGATTACCTCGCGATCATGGGTGACAAGGTGGAGCGCTCCACGCTCTTCGGAATCCCGCTGCAGCAGACCTGGTCACACGCGAATACGGGCGACTTCGCGCCGACCTATTACCTGCAGACGGACGCGCCGCTCTACTACTACTCGTTCACCGACGCCTACATCGCGATGGCGTACCGCTCGCTGACGCCCGCGCAGCAAGCGCGGCTGGACCCGATGATCACGGGATTCAATCCGGCGGACATGTACGGCGCCGACCACATCCGGCGTGCCCTCGAGACTTTTCCGGGCGTGTTCACCGGCATCGGCGAGTTCTCGGTGCACAAGGAGTTCGTCTCCTCCAAGGTCGCCGGGAACGGTGCGACACTTACGGATCCGGCGCTCGACCGCATCCTCGACTTCGCCGCCGAAGCGGGCCTGCTCGTGATCCTGCACTGTGACATCGACATGCCGTTCGCGAAGCAGGACACCGAGCCGGTCTACCTGACACAGATGAAGGCGCTGCTGGAGCGCCATCCCAAGGCGACCATCATCTGGGCCCACACGGGTCTCGGGCGCATCGTGCACCCGCCCAACTCGCAGGCGAGTGGCGGCGGCTACGAGACCAATCCGAATCATCGCGCACTCCTCGCCGCCATGCTCGCGGATCCCGCGCTGTCGCATGTGTATTTCGACATCTCGTGGGACGAGGTTGCGAAGTACGCCGTCAGTTCGCCGGGGATCGAGAAGGCGACCGCGGAGCTATTGAGCCGCTACCCCGACCGCTTCCTGTTCGGCACGGACAATGTCGCGCCGCAGGACCAGGCGACGCAGCTGCGAGTCTTCCACCTCTGGGACCGCATATTCGCGGCCCTGGAGCCGCAGGCCAGCTTTGCGATCCGTCGCGGCAACTACGTGCGGCTCTTCGACGCGGCGCGGCTGCGCGTGCGCGCCTGGGAGCGCGAGCACCTCCGATGAGGCGGCGCCCGCCGGTCGTACGGCTGGCGCTCGCTGCCATGCTGGCCGTGGCGGCGGCGCCGGCTGCCCTGGCGGCGTCGGCGGTCCTGGCGGCGGCGGCCGCTCCCGCGCCAAGCGAGCCGGCGACACTCTCGGTCTGGAACCGGCCGCTCGCGACGCTTCGCGCAACGGTCGCGGATGTCCCGCCCGCGCTGCGCGTCGAGAACGCGCGTGCGCGCATCGCGGCCCTGCCGGAGACCGCCTACAAGCTGCCCGTGACGACGCGTCCCGCGACCATCGGTTCGGACAGCGGTCTGCTGATCGCGGTAGGGGACGACACGCTCTTCGGTCTCGTCCCCGCGGATCTCGACCCGGAGGCCGCGCTGCCGTTCGACCGTGCGGCGGCGCAGGCGGCTGAGCGAGTCGAGGAGCTGCTGGCGGCGAAAGCCGCGCAGCGCGATATGCCGGCGTTGCTGCGCGGTGTCGCACTGGCCGCGCTGGCGCTGCTCGCATTTTCCGCGGGCATCTGGCTGGTGCACCGCATGCGCCGGGCCGCGATCGGCCGGTTCCTGCGGTTGTTCGAGAAACGGCGATTCTCGATCGGCGGGATCGACCTGATTCCGACGCTCGCGAATGTCGAGCGGGGCACATTCCGCTTGCTGGGCTGGGTCATCGTGATCAGCCTCGGCTATGCGTGCCTGACGTTCATCTTCCGGCAGTTCCCGCTTACCGCGCCCCTCGGGGAGCACCTGGGAGTATTCCTGAAACAGAACCTGATCGCGGCCGGCCGCTCAGCCGTGCTCGCGATGCCGAGCCTGCTCGCGGTGGTCGCGGTCCTGCTGGTGACGCGGGCGCTGTCGCACTGGGTCGCACGGCTGCTGTTCGAAATCGAGCATGGCGTGCGCGAAGTGGCGTGGCTCGCGCAGGAACAGGCCAAGGCGACGCGACGCATCGCGAGCGGCGTCATCTGGATGCTCGGCATCGCGACGGCCTACCCGATGCTGCCGTGGTCCGGGAGTCTCGCCTTCCAGGGCATGAGCGTCGTGCTCGGCTTCGCGGTGTCATTCACGTCCGGAGGCATCATCAACCATTGGGTCAGCGGCCTGATGCTGCTCTACGCGCGTTCGTTCCGCGTCGGCGAGTTCGTGGCGTTTGGTGAGACCGAGGGCTACGTCACGGAGATGGGCGCGCTCGCGACGAAGCTGCGCACGATGCGCCGCGAGGTGGTGACGATCCCGAACGGCCAACTCGCGGCCGAGCGCATCGTGAACCACTCGCGGCTCGCCGCGGAGCACGGCGCGCTGCTCGCGACGCGGATCGCGATCGGCTACAACGTGCCCTGGCTGGAGGTCCGCGCGCTGCTCATCGACGCGGCGGCGACCACCGAGGGTGTCGCCGCGCAGCCACCGCCGCGTGTACTGCCCTGGGAGCTCGACGATTTCTGCGTGCGCTACCAGTTGCACGTCCATCTCGAGCAGGGTGCCGACCGCGTCGCCGTGCGTACCGGCCTCAATACCCGGATACTTGACGTGTTCAATGCGGCAAGCGTGCAGATCATGACTCCGCATTTCGAGTCGCAACCGGATTCGCCGGTCATTGCGCCGGTGGCGGGGAGGGGAGCATGAGCGGGGTCGCGGGAGGCGGGTTCCGGCGCTACGTCGCGGTGATCGACGACGACGCAAGCCTGTGTCGCTCGCTCGCGCGCCTGCTCCAGCAGGCCGGCTACCAGGCCATCACCTTCGAGTCCGCGGAGCAGTTCCTCGCCGACCCCCTTCGCGCGCACTTCGGCTGCCTGCTGGTCGACATACAGCTTGGCGGCATGTCGGGTATCGAGATGCACCGGATACTCCTCGCGCAGGGTGACCGGACGCCGGTCGTCTATATCACGGCCTTCGACGATCCGCGGGCGAAGCAGGAGGCCCTGGAACTTGGCGCTGCGGCATTCTTCCGCAAGACCGACTCGGGGACGGAGATCATCGAAACGGTTCGCGGACTGACACAGGCTCCCGCCAGAGGCTGATCGCGACAACCGCAAGGTTGCAGGGCGATAATGCGGTGCCGTGAGTTCCCTGAGCCAAGTGACCGTAGTCTGGTCCGTCATCGGGTCGGCCGCCCTGCTACTCGGCCTGATACACCTGGTTCGCGGGCTCATGGACCGAAAGTGGGGTGTCGACCTCCTGTTTGCGGTCACCGCGTTCTGCTTCGTGGGCGTCGTCTGCACGGAGCTGCTCAGCATGTACGCATCCGACGCAGCGGAGTGGGTCCGCTGGATCCGCTGGTGCTATCTGCCGGTGACCGGGATGATCATCGGCCTCGTGCTGTTCACGCGGCGGTACTTCGGCACGGGACGCCCCTGGCTGGCCGCGACAGTGATCGGACTGCGTCTGCTCATTCTCGCGCTCAATTTCTTCCACGAGCCGACGATTGCCTTCGACCGAGTCGACTCGCTGGCGCGCGTCAACTTCCTCGGTGAGACGATCGCCGTCGCCGGGCGTGTGCAAACCTCTTCCTGGCAGTGGCTGGGTACGATTGGCACCGCGCTGCTGCTGATCTTCGTGGTCGACGCGGCAGTATCACTCTGGCGCCGCGGCAATCGAGATGAACGGGGTCGGGCGGCGATCATCGGCGGGGCGGTGGTGCTGTACGCAGGCATCGGCGGCCTCTACGTGCAGCTGGTGCTGTGGGGCGTGACGGCGCTTCCATTGCTCATCACGCCGACCTTCGCGATCGTCGTCCTTGCGATGGCTTATGAGCTCAGCCGTGATGCACTTCGCGCCTCGCGACTCGCCCGGGACCTGCAGGAGAGCCAGTTGCGGCTGGAACTCGCCGCCGACGCGGCCGACCTCGGGCTCTGGGAGTGGAACAGCCGCAGCGGCCAGGTCTGGGCCACGAAGAGGGCACGCAAAATCTTCGCCCTCGGCGAAGGGGTCGTGACCAGCGTCGACGACTGGCTCCTGCGCATCCACCCGGACGACGTCGCGGGCCTGCGCCCGGCCACGCGGGATATCTTCGGCCACGGCGGGGAGCAGGTCGCCGAGTTCCGCGTCTGTCCCGAGCCCGGCGGCATTCGCTGGGTGTCGGTGCGCGGCCGCGCCGAACGGGGTGTGGACGGAGGCGGCACGCTCATGCGTGGCGTGCTCAGGGATGTCAGCGAGCAGCACCGCGTGCAGGACGAAACCCGGGAACTGCGGCGCGAACTCACGCACGCGGGGCGCGTGTCACTGCTCGGGCAGCTTGCATCCGCACTCGCCCACGAGCTCAGCCAGCCACTGGGCGCGATCCTCCGCAACGCCGAGGCGGCGGAGCTGGTGCTCGGAAACCCCGACCCTGACATCGGGGAACTCAAGGCGATCATTGCCGACATCCATCGCGATGACCGCCGGGCGGGGCAGGTGATCGATCGCCTGCGAACCCTCCTGAAGCGCCGCCAGCTGGAGTTCCAGCCGGTTGATATCGAGGCGCTCCTGCAGGATGTGGTCGGGCTGGTGCGCAGTGATGCCGCCTCGCGGCATGTCGCGCTCGAATTGACCGTGGAACCTGGCCTGCCCGCGGTGAAGGGCGATCGCGTCCACTTGTCGCAGGTGTTCCTGAATCTCATCATCAACGGCATGGATGCGGTGATGGAGTTGCCACCGGCCGCGCGCGAGGTGAGGGTGGAAGGGCGAAGGAGCGCCACCGGCGCCGTCGACATTACGGTCTGCGACAGTGGGGTCGGGATCCCGGCAGAGTCCGCGCCCCGCATCTTCGAGCCTTTCTTCACCACCAAGCCGGCGGGCATGGGGATCGGGCTGTCCGTCTCGCGCACGATCGTGGAAGCCCATGGCGGGCAAATCTCCGCGGGTAACGCGCCCGCAGGGGGAGCGGCCTTCCGTGTGCTGCTGCCCGTGGCGGCGGAGGTCACCGCATGACGAGCCCCGGCGTGGTCCATCTCATCGACGACGATCCGTCATACCTGCGCGCCACTGGCCGGATGCTCGCCGCCGAGGGGTTCGCCGTCCGCTCGTTCGAGTCCGGCGCGCTGCTGCTCGCGGCCGTGTCGCCGCAGTCGCGCGGCTGCATCGTCGCCGACCTCAGCATGCCGGAGCTCGACGGGTTCGCGCTGCAGTCCGCGCTCGGGCGCGCGGACGTCACGATGCCGCTCCTGTTCCTGAGCGGGCAGGGCGACATCCCCGGCACCGTGCGCGCCATGCAGGGAGGCGCCGTCGATTTCGTCGAGAAACACGCTCCGCGGGAGCGCCTGCTTGCCGCGATCCGCTCGGCGCTCGAGCGCGACGCCCACGATTCGCAGCGGCTCATCGCGCACGCGGCCCTGCGCAGGCGCTTCGGGGAGCTGACGCGGCGCGAGTTCGAGGTGCTGCGCGAGGTGGTGCGCGGCCAGATGAACAAGCAGATTGCCGCGACGCTCGGTATCAGCGAGCGCACGGTCAAGCTGCATCGCACGGCGGTGAAGGCGAAGATCGGCGTGCAGTCTTCGGCGCGCCTCGCGACGCTCGCGCGGGACGCGGGCCTCTTCGACGACGGCCCACCGTCCTAGCAGGGCGTACGTGCGTCAATCTGCACTGGCTTCCTTCTTCCACTCCGGGCCCGGATCGAAAAGGGTGATCGCGTCGGCCAGTGTCGCCGTGCCGGGACCGAGGTCCCTGGAGTAGACGGCTCCATCGTGGCTCACCATGAAGGTCATGATCCCGCTGTTGCCGTACTCCGCCGGGAAAGCGAGCAAGGCGAAGCCACCGAGCAGTTCTCCATGGGTCATGTAGTCGTAGGCACCCCCTGGCGCGTGGGATCCCTGTGACGTCAGCAGCTTGAACAGATAGCCGTGATAGGCGCTATCGCCGGATCGCTCGCCCTTCAGGTAGCCCTCGCTGCGGGCGATCGCAAACGCCTCACCGAGGGGGCTCACGGGCTCATCGCCCGAGGTGGGCCAGTACAGCCCGTCCTTCCTGTCGGCCCCGCTCAGCAGCCTCTGCGCGTAATGGAGGAGCGGTGCCTGCTCGGGGTTGCGCAGATAGTACTCGCGCTGCGCATCGACGAACGCGAGGCAGGATTGAATGGTGGCGAGTTCATTCGCACCGATGCGGCGGCTGACGATCTCGTCCGCGCCTGCAGTGCTGTCGAAGCGCCAGGTGTCCCACTCGCGCACCAGCGGGAACGGGAACGGCCACCGATCCGGGCCGACCACCAGCACGGTACGATCCGCGCTGCCGGCTTCGAATGAGTGCGCTGCTTCGAACGCGGTGACGAACTTTCCGAGCGCGTTGGCGTCCTGCACTGCATCGCCGGAGTCGACGAGCGGCTTGGCATCCTGCCCCAGCACGAGGAGCAGCGCGCCGGTGCCGGTGGATCGTGCGGCGGCAACCAGCGCCTGCGCCGCCGCTTCCGGTGAGTCGAAAGCCTGCTGGCCTGTAGCGCGTGTACAGCCCGCCGACACTGCTGCCACCAGGCAGATGAGCAGGCATGCGAGTGTACGCATCATCTTTCTCCTTGCCCTTCAGCGGCGACGGGCGCCGCCGCCGCCTCGCGACATCCCGCCGCGGCTGCTGTTCGCGCGCGCACCGGCGCCATTGCCGACATCCCGGAACGCGCTCGAAGAGTTCGTCCGGTACGAGGAGCCGGCCCGATCCGAAGCAGTGTTCATCTGGCTCGCGCGCTGGGAGGACTGCGCGTCACGGCCCTGCGTTCCGCCGAGATCACGGTACTGTCCGGTGTTCGCGCCCGTGTCATAGCGGCCCGGCGCGCGATCGGACGCCATCTGCTGTCGACCCTGGTCGGCGCGACCCCGGAAGGATTCGCGCGACTGCACACCTTGCTGGCTGGCCGCTTTCCCGTACTTCTGTTGGGTCGCGGTGTCGCGATAACCCACGCCCTTGCGATGCTCCGGACTGTGCTGCCACTTCGAATCCTTGCCGGACCGATTGCCGGCACGATCGGCCGTGCCGGCGCGGTCGCCCGCGGCGCCATCCCGGTTGTGGTTTATCTCGTTGCGATTGAAGTTGTTGTAACGGTCGATATCGATGTCGACATCGCTGCCGCCCCAGTTGCAGTTGCCCCAGATGGCGCCACCCACGATCACGCCCATGCTGAAGGAGAAGAACGCCCCGCCGGGGTGGTAGTAAGGCGGGTAGTAGTAATAGGGCGGATAGGCGGGATACGCCCACGCGCCGTACACCACGGTCGGGTTGTAGGCCGGCACGTAGATCACTTCGGGATCGCTCGATTCGATGACGATCACCTGGGGGGCGTTGGGCTCGCCCGACGCGGGTTGCGTCTTCACGACCTGCTCCTTGCTGCTCTCGAGGTTGCCCGCCTTCTTGGCCTTCGCCCGCAGGCGTTGCACGGCATCCAGCACGCCCTTCTGGTCCTGCAGGAATGCATCGCCCAGCTTCTGCGTCCAGTCGAGCTTCTCGTTCATCATCTCGAGTACGGTCGGGATCGCGACGAGAGATTTCACCGCAGGGTCCCAGTCCTCGGCGGCGAGTGCCTTCGATACCGCGTCGCCCTTGACGTCGGGGTGCGCCTTCGCCCAGCGGGCGGCAAGTGCGACTTCGAGCGGATACGTGGAAGCCATGAGCACTTGCGCGAGCAGTGAATCGGAATACAGCGCGATCGGCGCCACCAGCTGCTCGAACTCTTCGGGCTTGAATGTGCGCGCGGCCACATCGACAGGTTCGGCAGGCGCCTGTGCGAGCGCGACCGGGATCGCGTAAAGCAGGTTCCATCCGACCAGGACCCATCCAAGACGCAATCTGGACACTGCCTTCATGCCTGCGCTCTCCTCGTTCGAATATACATTTCCTGGGGGGTCGCACCTTGCCCGAAAGGTCAGCTGACGCCCGTCCAGACGTTCCATTAGAGTGCGGTCAGCAGGCGCTTGGGCGCTGCCAGCGCAGCCTGCTCATCGCACCCTGACCCGGCCAGTCGGATAAACTGCGCGCGGCGACCAACACGGGAAGGGGTAGCGAGTGGAATTTGCATCGCCGGAGTTCTGGGTTGCCGTCGGCCAGATCATCCTGATCGACATCCTGCTGGGCGGCGACAATGCGGTGGTCATCGCGCTGGCCTCGCGCCGCCTGCCGCAAGCGCAGCGCAAGAAGGCCATTTTCTGGGGCGTGTTCGGCGCCGTGGGGCTGCGTGTCGCGCTGATCTACTTCGCGTTGCAGCTGCTGCAGATCCCGTTCCTCAAGCTCGTCGGCGGACTGCTGTTGCTGTGGATCGGCATTCACCTGCTGTTGCCGCAGAAGGAAGGCGGGGGCCACGACATCGATGCCAGCACGAACCTGTTCGGTGCCGTGCGCACGATCATCGTGGCCGATGCCGTGATGAGCCTCGACAACGTCATCGCCATCGCGGCGGCCGCGAAGGATCACGTGGGGCTCGTGGTGTTCGGCCTGGTCGTCAGCGTGCCGATCATCGTCTGGGGCAGCCGCCTCGTCCTCACGTTGATGGACCGGTTTCCGGTCATCATCGTCGGCGGCGCTGCGCTGCTCGGCTGGATCGCCGGCGAGATGATGGCCCACGATGTCGCGCTGGCGGAGCGCGTGGCGACATGGCTGCCCGGACGCTGGGTCTATGTCGTGCCGGTGGCCGGCGCATTGCTCGTGGTGTTGATCGGCAAACTGCTCGCGGCGCGGCGTCCGGCCGCGCCCGTGGCAGCCGGCCCCGTGGATCTTGCCCGCCGCGAAGACGATTGAAGGAGGATTCCATGCTGACTTTGCTGATCGCCATCGACGGTTCCCGCTATTCCGACCGCGCACTCGATTACGCGGTGGCCCGTGCCGCATCCACGCGCGACGGCGCGCGCGTGCACCTGCTCAACGTGCAGATGCCGCTCACCGGCGTGAACGTCAAACTCTTCATCAGCAAGGAAAGCCAGCAGGCCCACTATCGTGAAGAGGGCATGGCGGTGCTTGCCGGGCCGCGCCAGCGCCTGGCGGAAGCCGGCATCGAGCACGATTTCCATATCGGCGTCGGCGACCCCGGGCAGGTGATCGTCGATTACGCGGGCAGCAAAGGTTGCAACGAGGTGGTGATGGGCACGCACGGGCGCGGCTTCCTCGGCGGCGTGGTGCTGGGATCGGTCGCGCAGCGGGTCGTGCAGCTCGCGTCGATGCCCGTGGTGCTGGTGAAGTAGTCGAAAATTCCGCGCCAGATGGGCGCGCCGCGGTTCAGGTCGCCGGGTCGCCGTTGGGATCGTCGAACAGCTGCTCGTAGTTCGCCACCGCCGCTTGCATGTCGACTACCGCCGCGGTGTCGGCAGGGTTGGCGTGCAGCGCCTGGGTGCCGGCGATCAGCCGCGCGAGTACCGCGTGCAGTGCGATGTCCGGTTCTGGATCGAGCTTGCAGTTGGCGAACATGTACTGGACCGCGGCGTCGATATCCGCCGCGCGCGCCGCGACATTGGCCTCTCCCGGATGCGCTCGCAGGTCCGCGATTGCGGTACGCACGCGTGACATGCCGCCCACCAGCGGGGCGTCGGGGGTCCATGGCTCATGGCCAGCGGGGACCGCATAGTCGGTGCCCGCGGCATGCGACGCCGCGTCGGCATGTTCGGCGTCGTGCGCGTCGGCATGGGTTTCGGCGGGGGCGCCGGCATCCGCCGTGGGTGGGCTGTCCTGTGCGCAGCCGGACGCCATGCCACCAAAGGCCAGCGCAAGCGCCAGTGCGAGGGGAATGCGTTGCAATTTCATGGCAGGTCTCGGGTCGAACAGCCTGGTGCCAGTATGCCACTCGGGAGGCGGGCATGCTGCCGGGCGTACACGCCCTCGAAATCAGCCGGGCCCGCGTCGCGCCGCTTCGATTCTCGCGATGTCGATCCTGCCCATTGTCATCATCGCGTCGAATGCGCGCTTCGCGGCGGCACGATCCGGATCGGCCATGGCTTCCATGAGGACACGAGGGGTGATCTGCCAGGACAAACCCCACTTGTCCTTGCACCACCCGCAGGCACTCTCGCTGCCGCCATGGCCGACGATCGCATTCCAGTAGCGATCGGTCTCGGCCTGGTCCCCGGTGAGGACCTGGAACGAGAAGGCTTCGCTGTGCCGGAAAGCCGGGCCGCCATTGAGGCCAAGGCAGGCTACGCCGAGTACCGAGAACTCCACCGTCAGCACCTGCCCCTCCTTGCCGGACGGGTAATCACCCGGGGCACGGTGGACCGCTGTCACGGCGCTGTCCGGAAATGTCTTCGCGTAGAAGCGGGCGGCTTCTTCCGCCGTACCGTCGTACCACAGGCAAATCACGTTCCTGGCCATCTTCGTTCTCCGGTCGTGGTGAATGCGGGGATCAGACCCACCCAGGACGAAACAGTTGTGCGCAATTCGACAACTGGCCCGAAAAAAAACCGCGTATGCAGACTTGCGGGCGCCATTGCGCAACACAGTTCGTCGCCGTCTCGCTGATGACGACCGCGTTGCGCGGCCTGATGTGCGGGGGTTCAGCCTGCTGCGGGTTCCATCACCAGTGTGCGGATGTCGTTGAACATGACCTGCGGGTGCAGGAAAGCAAGCGAGTAGATCTCCCGCACCATGCCTTCGCGGTCTATCAGGAACACTTTCAGCATGTGATGCAATGTGCGGGTCGGGTGGCCCTGCGCGTCGGTCTCGACACTGACATCCTGGCCGAAGTCCTCGAGCACCGGCAGCAACTCCGGCACCGAGCGCGCGGTCAGGAAGCGCCATTCGAAGCGCGGATCGCTCACGAACTGCGATCCGTAACGCGCGATCGCCGCTGGCGTATCGGTGGTCGGGTCGAGGCTGATGCTGACGATGCGTACCGAGTCGGCGAGGCGCGGGTCGGCGAGCGCCTGGTCGCGCAACTTGCGCAGCGTGATGTACGCAAACGGGCAACCGAGCGGATCGGCGCAGTAGGTATAGAAGAAGGTGAGCAGCGTGACCTTGCCGTGGGTCACGCCCGCCAGCGAGCGCAATTGCCCCTGGTCATCGAGCAGCCGTGCGTCGGCCACCGGTTGGATTCGCTGCAGCGTGTAACTGCCGGCGGGCGGGGGCACGAAGTCGGCACGCGGCGCGCTCGCCACGGTGGGGTCGACCGCGCCGGTTACGGGCATTGCCAGCGCCGCCGCGAGCGCCGCTGCGGCGGCGAGGCACTGCCAGGACTTCAAGGGGCCTCGCTGTTGGCCTGCGCAAGCGCCAGCCGACCTGCGGGCTTCGCGGTGAATTTCATGTGATGCGGGCGACCCAGCTTTTCCTTCGTGAAATCGACTTCGAACGCGGGCGTGAGTTCACGACCGTCCCAGTTGAAGGCACGCAGGAACTGCTCGTTGTCGTCGCCCGACTTGTCCCACAGGGACAGCAGGCTCGAGGTGAGGTAAACGCGCTTGCCGTCCCAGCTCTGCGAGACCATGTTCACCTGGCTGCCGGTGTGCCGCTGGTAGGTTTGCCTCGGCGCCTCGGGGTTCGTGAGATCGAAGTAACGGGTGGTGCCGTCCATGAAGGTGTTGACCCACAGTCCCCTGGCGTCGGCCGTGATCGAGATGTCCACCGGCAGGGGCACTTTCGAAGGGTCGCCGATCGTGCCGACTTCCTTCGCCTGCCAGCTTCCTGCGGCGTCCTGCTTGATGAGCCACAGTTTCGACGTGAGCGCCGTCGCAGTGATCGCCCAGTTCTTGTCCGGCGCGGGCGCCCAGCGGATCTCGAGCGGTGCGCCCGGGACCGCGAATATCTGCGACGGCTCCATCGTCTTGTGATTCCACAGCACCATCGTGCCACCGAACTGCGCCATGGCCTGCGGGTCGCCGATGACTTCGCCCAGCGCGCGCATGTAGTTGTTCCAGCCGGCGAAGCTCGAAGTGAGCAGCGCGTTCTTTGCCGGGTTCAGCGCGACGTCGTAGCCGTAGCCATCGCCCTTCACGCCATCGATGGTCGCGGTGGGCATGTCGTATTTCGCCACGAAGTCGCCCTTGTTGTTGTAGACCGCAAGTCCAGTCACGCCGCCCTTGTCCTTCGTGTTCGACAGCGTGCCGATCAGCATGCGGCCGGGCAGGGCATAGAAAGTGTGCGGACCGACGAGTCCCGACTTCGCCGGCAGGTCGGTGATGGTCCGCACCAGCCTGGGCTTCGCCGGATTCGTGCCGACGTCGAAGACGAATATGCGGCTGTCATCGAGGCCACCGGCCCACAGGTACTTGCGATCGTCGGTGAAGCCCATGTGATGCGCTTCGCCGCGGCCGCCCACCGACACGCTGTCGATGACCTTGCCGTAGTGCTTCGAGGCAGGATTGGCATCGACAGTGACGAGTTTGTCCGAGCCGTCGCCGAGGCCCTCGACACCGAGGGTCCAGACGTGCACGAAGTCCTCCTGTCCCTTGATGAGACCGGACATGTAGGGGGAATTGCAGGTCTCGTCAGCCTGTACGGCCGGGGCCGCTATCACGGTCAGCAGACCCGCAGCGAAAAAACCCAATGCGGCCCGACTCTTGGGATGCATGGCACGACTCCTTGTGCACGTGAAAGTCAGCGAAGCCGGAATCCTGTACCCGACTGGCCGCGATTACCAGCCCCGCAGCTGCCGGCTTCGGGGCGGCCTAGAAGCGGAACACCGCGCCGATCAGCGGGCCCTGCTGGACGACATCGAACACGAAGCCATCGTTGCTGTAGTCGACACCGAGCGCACGATAGCCCGCTGTCGCCGCAAAGCGATCGCTGAACTCATAGCCGATGATCACGGCGATATCCCAGTCGAGGTCTGCCTGGCCGGCGCCAACCAGGCCCCAAGCGGTCAGATAGACCTCTTCGGTGAGGAAGTGCGTACCGCGAATGCCGGCGAGCGCATCGACCCACTGATCGCTGTCGCGGCGCGAGACGCCATCGAACAGGCCACCCGTGAATCCGAGTTCCGCGCTGGCATGCCAGAGGCGAGCGGCCGCCACGAGGTCGAGATGTCCGCGCTCACGCTGCAGTACGGTGTAGCCCGCGCCCAGCAGCGCGGCGGTGGTTTCCGAAGTCAGCTCGACGCCGGTTGCGGCGATGCCGCCGGGTGTCGCGGAACCCGGCGAGATCTTCGTGTACATGATGTCGCCGAAGAGGCTGAGCCGGTCCTTGCGCGCCTCGCCCATGGCCATGAAGGCAACGTCGAGATCATCGAGGATTTCGCTGAACCCGGAGTCCACGTGCACGGACGGCAGGTCGAACTGTGCGACATCCCCGGCCAGGCCAGCGCCCCACAAGTAGAGACTTGCGGTGAAGGCCCAGTCGCCGCCCGCGGCGGGGGGTGGCGCGGGATCCGCGGCCAGGGCGGGCGGGGCGGCCAGCGCGCCCAGCAACAGTCCAGACGCGAATTTACTGCGTAGCGTCATCGATTCCGCCCTTCTTTGGACGTCGTCTAGCCGCCGCGCACTTTACTTTCGATCCGCGCGCCGAGCTGGGTGTCGACGCTCTTCCAGTAGTCGAAGGCGCGCTCGAGCACGGGGCTGCGCACACCCCTGAGCGCACCCGCGACCGTGTCGACGAGGTTGCTGCGCTGCGCGTCGTTGAATACCTCGCGCACCAGCGCGCCCGGCTGGCCGAAGTCGTCGTCCTCGGCGTGCAGTGTGTAGGCGTTGCGCACCAGTGCGCCGTCGGCTTCCCAGCCGTCCTCGGCCGCACCGGTCGTGTCGGTCCACGGGCGTCCGCCACTGTTGGGCACGTATACCGGGGCGTTGCCGGAGTGCTCGTAGGCCATGTGCCCGTCGAACATGTAGCTGTTCACCGGCACTCTTGGTTTGTTCACCGGCAGCTGGTGGAAGTTGGTGCCGATGCGATTGCGCTGCGCATCGTTGTACGCAAACGCGCGGCCCAGCAGCATCTTGTCGGGCGAGAGGCCGATGCCGGGCACGGTGTTGCCCGGGGAGAAAGCCGCCTGTTCGATCTGCGCAAAGAAATTCTCCGGGTTCCTGTTCAGGGTCATGGTGCCGACCCTGATCAGCGGATAATCCTTGTGCGACCAGGTCTTGGTGAGATCGAAGGGATTGAAACGGTAGGTCTTCGCGGCGGCATAGGGCATCACCTGCACCGACAGGACCCAGCTCGGGAACTCACCGCGCGCGATGGCTTCGAACAGGTCGCGGCGATGGAAGTCGGCATCCTGGCCGGACATCACGGCAGCCTCGGCATTGCTGAAGAACTCCATGCCCTGCTGCGTGTGGAAGTGGTACTTGACCCAGGACTTCTCGCCCCGGGCGTTCACCCACATGTAAGTGTGCGAGCCATAGCCGTTCATGTGGCGCCAGGTGCGCGGCAGGCCGCGCTCGCCCATCAGGTAGGTGACCTGGTGCGCGCTCTCCGGGTTGCTGGTCCAGAAGTCCCATTGCATGTGGCTGTCGCGCAGGCCGCTGTCGGGCAGTCGCTTCTGGCTGCGGATGAAGTGCGGGAACTTCATCGGGTCGCGCACGAAGAAAATTGGCGTGTTGTTGCCGACGAGATCGTAGTTGCCTTCCCCGGTGTAGAAGCGCAGCGCAAAGCCGCGTACGTCGCGCCAGGTATCGGGGCTGCCGGCCTCGCCGGCGACGGTCGAGAAGCGGGCCAGCATTTCGGTCGAGCCGCCTTGCTGGAATACCGCTGCCTTCGTGTAACGCGAAACATCCTCCGTCGCCTTGAATACGCCGAAGGCGCCCGATCCCTTGGCGTGCGGCTGGCGTTCCGGCACCTTCTCGCGATTGAAGTGCGCCATCTGCTCGAGGAAGTGCACGTCGTGCAGGACGATCGGGCCATCGGCACCGACCGTCAGGGAATTGCGGTCGCTCGGCGCAGGCGCGCCGGCACCGGTAGTGGAGGCGACGGGGGACGGATTGCCGGACTTGCTCATGGGGCACCATGTAACGCGGGAAAGGCGAAACTCCACTGTACGATGGGGATGCCTGCAAGTCGAGCCGCGGCCCCGCTCATGGTAGGATCGCTGTCCTGTGAACGCCCCGGCCTTCAGCACTTTCTCGGCCATCGCCGAATTCTTCGTCACGGTGGGCGTGTTCTACATCGTGTTGCACAACCATGCGCGCAAGGGCTTTGCGTGGCGCCTCGCCACGGCCCTGATCGTGTTCGAGTTCTCGGTCAACATGATGTACATGATCTATCGCATGCGTGAATCGACCGCCGGACACGATCCTGAGGCGCCTCACCCGCTCGCGCCGTTCATGGCGGCGCACGGCATCCTGTCGTTGCTGGTGTTCCTGTTGCTGGTCGTCTATTCATACCTCGCGTTCGCAGCCTCGCGGCGCGGCAGATTCTTCTTCCGCGAGCATCCGGCGGTGGCCTGGTCGTTCCTCTTTCTGTGGATGATGTCGGTCGGGTCCGGCTGGGCCCTGTACGTCATCAACTACTTCTGATCGTCGCGTAGAGCAGCGCCAGTGCAATCAGGCTCATGCCGATGAGCGCATGGCGCACGGCGGAGCGCGCCGCAGCGGCGTTCGGCTCTTGCGCGAGCGTGTAGGCGCCCACCAGCGCCAGGTGCGCGCTCACGAGCAGCACGAACACGAAACCGAAGAAGATGTGCGCGAGGTCGACGATCGTGTAGAGGCGCGTGCCCGCCACGAGCGGTGTCACGAGTGGCAGGCCCGTCAACAGCGTGCCGCAAATCATGAAGAATGCGTGTATGCCAACGCGGTAGGGAGCGCGCAGGACGAACGGGCGCACGCGCGCGTAGTGGCGCAGCTGGTAAAGCGCGTACGGCGCGATCGTCGCCAATGCGCCGATCCAGTGTGCGAGCACCCAGTAATCGCGCCGCACCGGCCGCATCGGAACGAACAGCAGTGTCGCACCGGACAGCAACGCGAACAGCAGGCCGCCGAGCGTCGCGAGCAGCAGTGGCGAGCGCCAGCGCTGTGAGGCGTTCGTCTTCTGCGGCGTCACGCCGAGCCAGCCGTTGCGCTGCTTCATGCGCGCGAGCATGCCACAGCGCAACGCGCGCGCAGATACGCGAATGCCCCGGGGTATCATGCGCGCATGGCTACCCTATCGGCCCGCACGGATGTCGATTTCATGCAGCGGGCACTCGAACTTGCCGCCGAGGCTGCTTCGCACGGTGAGGTGCCGGTCGGCGCCGTGCTCGTGAGCGGAGATGAAATCATCGCTGAGGGCGGCAATCGCCCGATCTCGGCCGTGGATCCGACGGCGCACGCCGAGATCGAGGCACTGCGCGCCGGCGCGCAGGCGCACGGCAGTTACCGGCTCCCCGGCACCACCCTTTATGTGACTCTCGAGCCCTGCCTGATGTGTGCTGCGGCGATCGTGCACGCGCGGGTGCGGCGGGTGGTGTTCGGCGCCTGGGATCCGAAGGCGGGCGCCGCCGGCAGCACCATCGACGCGTTTGC
Source organism: uncultured Pseudomonadota bacterium (assembly GCA_902826575.1). GTDB lineage: Bacteria > Pseudomonadota > Gammaproteobacteria > Steroidobacterales > Steroidobacteraceae > CADEFQ01. Next base: position 20,391 of record CADEFJ010000034.1, read on the forward strand.
CCTGCCGGCCATGAACCATCGCGTCGACGCGTTCGGCGGAGTGCTCGCGGACGAGTGCGGGGAGTTGCTGCGGCGCTTTTTCGCCGCGAGGCGAGGGTCATGAGTGCGCCGCGCAGCGTGTGCGTCTACTGCGGCTCCAGGGCGGGTGTGTCGCCGGTATTCGCACAGGCCGCGGCCGATCTCGGCGCGGCCATCGCGCGCGACGGGCTGACACTGGTCTATGGCGGCGCGAGTGTCGGGCTGATGGGCGTGATGGCCGACGCCGCGCTTGCCGCAGGCGGTCGCGTGGTCGGGGTGATCCCGCGCATCCTGACCGCCAGGGAGCTGGCCCACGCCGGGCTCACCGAGCTCGTGGTGACCGAATCCATGCATGAGCGCAAGGCGCAGATGGCGGCGCGTTCGGACGCTTTCATTGCGCTCGCCGGCAGCATCGGCACGCTCGACGAACTGTTCGAGATGTGGACCTGGGCACAACTCGGCCTGCACGCGAAACCCTGCGTGCTGGTCAACACGGCCGGTTACTACGATGGGCTGATCGACTTCCTTGCTCGCGCGCAACAGGAAGGTTTCCTGCGTCCCTCGACCCGGGCGCTGCTGCGCGTCGTTCCCGACATGCCGTCGCCGGCGGCGGTCCTGGGCCCCTGAGGGGTGTCGATTTGCTTTACATCAGCGGTGCATGGTGCGTCACAGCATTTTATAACCAGCTAAATTGAAAGGACTTTCCGGTGTTGGCCCGCAACTTGCTCCCTTATGGCCATCTGACCTGGGAGTTCTCGAAAAATGACCAAGAAACTTCGCCTCGCTTTCGCTGGCCTCGCACTGATCGGATCGGGCGTCGTCAATGCCGCGATCATCGATCTGGGCAGCGTCACGGCCCCGGGTGTGCTGACTTACGGTAACGACTGGTCCCGCGCGCCTGGCACTTTCGTTGACCAGCACCAGTTCAACCTGACGAACGCAGCCGACTCCTATGGCGGCCTGCTTGAGCTCGACTGGTTCCTGGGCAACACGAATGTCTACAACATTGCGCTCGTTGGCCTGGACGTCACGTACTTCTCCATCGACACGAGTCCGGTTTCGACGCTGTGGCAGCCGATCTCCTACGCGTTCTCGGGCCTGGCCGCTGGCGCTTATTCCCTGATCGTGTCGGGCAGCGCTTCGGGCTATTACACTGGCTACGCGGGAGCGATCAGCTTCTGGCCCTCGAGTTCGACCAGCGTTCCGGAGCCGAGCACTCTCGCGCTGCTCGGATTCGGCCTGATCGCGCTCGGTGTCATGCGCCGTCGCCTGTCCGCCTGATCGAGAGCTCCATTCGAGCAACGAAACCCCGGCCTCGCGCCGGGGTTTTCATTTGGGGCTTCCTACTGCGTAGCGACCTCGGTCGCAGCCTCAGCGGGCGGCAGCAATTCCTTTTCTGCCTGCAGCACGGTCTCGATCGAGGGCAGCGTCTGCCACTCGAGCACGCTCAGGTACTGGCGCACCCGTCGCTCGAACTGCACCGGTTCCCAACCCCGCGCATAACCGCGCTTCACCTGTGAATACCAGCCCTCCTGCGCGAGCAGCGGCAGGTTGCGGCGCACGTCTACCCACTTGTCCGGGTTGCCGCCGCGCGCCTGCGTGATGACGCGCGCATCTTCGAGGTGCCCGTAGCCGACGTTGTAGGAGGCGAGTGCCATCGAAGTGCGATCGGGCTCGGCGATGCGCGCCGGGATCTTGCCGCGTACTTCGACGAAATAGCGCGCGCCACCGTGGATATTCTCGCGGGGATCGAACGGATCCATCACGCCGACCGAGGTCGCCGTGGCCGGCATCAACATCATGACGCCGAGCGCGCCGTTGAAGGAGCGCGCCTCCCGGTCCCACTGTGACTCCTGGTATCCGATCGCGGCGAGCAGGCGCCAGTCGAGGCCGGTCTCGCGGCCCGCTTCCTCGAACCAGGGACGCAGCAACGGCAGACGGGTCTCGATGTGATTGCGGAAATTGCGCGCCATCTCGAACTGCATGCGCGGGGATTGCTCGACCGGGTCGATGGCTGCGGCGGCAACCTGGCGCGAGACTTCGTCCGTGCCGAGGTAGGCATCGATCGCTGCGCGCAATGCATTCGAACGCCTGCGCACGAGCCACTGCACCGGGCGGGTGCGCTCGAGTTCGAACGCCGACAGGACTTCCGGGTACGCCTGGGTGATGAAGCGGAATTCGGGCGCATCGACGATCGTCAGGTCGGCGTCGCCGGCGGCAATCACATCGAGCGGACGATTGATCGCATCCATCGCGAGTTCCTGCCACTCGATATCCGGAGCGACACCCTGGCGCAGCGCTTCGAGCACGTCGACCTGCGCACTCTCGGCCATGACGACGATCCGCCGGCCGACGAGGTCCTGGATCTTCCTGGGTGCCACCGTGCCGCGCGCGTAGACGACAAGCTGGTCGACCTGGTCGTAGTTGCGCGAGGGCAGCGCGAACAGGCGCCACCGGCCCCGGTAGGTGATCTGCGCGGCGGCGAGGTCCACTTCGCCGGAACGCAGTGCCTCGAGCAGTTCGTTCTTGCTGGCGTAGGGTGTCATCGCGAGGCGTACGCCGAGCGATTCGGCGAAGCCGCGCGCGAGCTGGTACTCGATGCCCTCGGGACCCTGGGCGCCGAAGTAATACGTCGTCGGCAGGTTCAAGGTGCCCACGCGCAGCTCGCTGCGGGCCCGGATCTGCTCCAGGGTCGAGGGCGGGGCGGAGCACTGCGCAAGGCCCACAAGGACCGCCAGCACGCCGAGGGTCCGCCACCAGGACGGACCGCAGGAGCGGCGCATCAAGCCACCTCACAGGCTCTGGGAACTTCGGCTAGAATAGCAATTCCAGCGTGCCCGTTTCGCCAGCTTGAGGCACACCCGGAGAGGTACCGAAGTGGTCATAACGGCGCCGACTCGAAATCGGATGGTCGGGTAATTCCGGCACGTGGGTTCGAATCCCACCCTCTCCGCCAGTTTGGATTCGCCCCGCTCCTGCGTCACTCACCGCCGGAGTGCAGCTTGTCGAGGGCCTGTCGCAGCCGGCTGGCCCAACTGTCCACCGCGCGCCGGAAATCCGCCGAATTCGTCACGCTGTTGGTGACCTGCATGCGGCCGAAGTTGTCGCCGACTTTCTCGTCGACCACGCGGCCGATGAGCTGGCCGGTCTCCCCGTCGCGCAACTCCATGACGAGGGTCATGCGGCCCGATTCACTGGTCAGCGTGATCGTGCGCCCGGCTGTCAGCGTGTCGGGCGCATTGATGTAGACATTCGCGAGAGCCGCGGTCACGCGCAGCGTGTCGGGGCTCACCTTGTCGACAATCGGATAGCCCCCTTCGGTGAGCTCCTTGGCGAAGACTTCCCGGAATCCCGCTGCCATGTCGGTACGTATCTTCTCGATGTCCTCGGTCGACAGGCGCCGCGAAAGTTCGACCCGGTCGCGGTTCGGATCCCAGTCCTTGTCGAAGGCGATCACGGCGGGGTCGAGCAATACGTTCTTGTAAGGTTTGAAATCCACGCCTGGCAGCAGATAGACGGCGTCCACCCCCTTCACCGGGGTGAGCTGCAAGCCATCCCAGTTCTGCGCGGGCGGCGTGGTTGCGCAGCCGGCGAGCAGCAGGGCGCACAGCGCAGCGGCGCCGGGCGCAGACATCAGGCGGGTCGTCGTGGTCTTCATCGGAACGTCCTCTTCCTTGGGCGGAAGCGATCCGCATAGGCTGCTCGTCGCCATTCCTGCCGTCAATTGCACCTGCGGGCAGGTATTACTCGCGCGCGCAGGGGGTCGGCTTCGAGCGCAGCAGCTGCAACAGCGAATCGAACTTCGCAAGCTCGCCGGCGTCCGGCTCCGGGCCGTCGCCCGACAGGTACGCGCCGAACACCGACGCGCCGTCCGCGCCGTAGAACACGACGCCCCGCACTGTGGTGCGACCCTCGCGTGGCAGCACGACCGCATGGATCGAGGTGTACTGGTCGGGGCGCAGATGGCCGCGCAGCGGCTGCGTGTACTCGATGTTGAAATAACGGCTCGACTGCGACGGCGTGCCGCGACCGGCCGCGCTCGCGATCTCGAAGACGTTCTCGCCCTTCATGATCAGGAAGGTCGCCGTCTTCCAGCTGCCGATGGCGGCCCACACCTCGGCGAAG
>CADEFJ010000035.1 GCA_902826575.1 uncultured Pseudomonadota bacterium
AGCGGTGGGCGCGGCTTGATCTCCTGCGCCTTCGCTCGCTGTTTGCGGCGTTTGAACAGCAGCTCGTGCATCGCGCTGCCGAGGTCGGCGGGGGATTTCACGGTACGCACGCCGGCGCGCTCGAGCGCGCGATACTTCTCGGTCGCGGTGCCCTTGCCGCCCGCCACGATGGCGCCGGCATGGCCCATGCGCTTGCCCGGCGGCGCGGTGACGCCCGCGATGTAGGCGACCACCGGCTTCGAGACGAACCGGCGGATGAACTCCGCGCCGGCCTCCTCGTCGCTGCCGCCGATCTCGCCCACCATGATGATGCCTTCGGTGCCCGGATCGCGCTCGAACAGCTCGAGCACATCGACGAAATTCATGCCACGCACCGGATCACCACCGATGCCGACGCAGGTGCTCTGGCCGAGTCCGTTGTTGGTGGTCTGGAACACGGTCTCGTAGGTGAGCGTGCCCGAACGCGACACGATGCCGATCGCGCCCTTCTTGTGCACGAAGCCCGGCATGATGCCGATCTTGCATTCGTCGGGCGTGATGACGCCCGGGCAGTTCGGGCCGACGAGGCGGGTGCCGGTGCCGGCGAGCGCCGCCTTCACCTTAACCATGTCGTTGACCGGAATGCCCTCGGTGATGCACACGACGAGCTCGATGCCCGCATCCGCCGCCTCGAGGATCGCGTCGGCCGCGTACGGCGGCGGCACATAGATCATGCTCGCCGTGGCACCGGTTTCCCTGACCGCGTCGTGCACGGTATCGAACACCGGCAAACCAATGTGCTTCTCGCCGCCACGACCGGGCGTCACGCCGCCCACCAGGCGCGTGCCGTAGTCCAGGCACTGCTTGGAATGAAAGCTGCCCTGCTTGCCGGTGAAACCCTGGCAGATGACGCGGGTGTGCTTGTTGACGAGGATGCTCATGCCTTGACCTTCTTGTTCTTGCCCTGGGCGGCCAGCGCGACGACCTTCCTGGCCGCATCGGTGAGATCGGTGGCCGGGTTGAGCGCGAGCCCGCTGCCCGCGAGCATCTCTCGCGCCTTGTCGGCGTTGGTGCCCTGCAATCGCACGACCACCGGCACGGCGACGCCGAGCTTCTTCGCCGCGATGATGATGCCTTCGGCGATCAGGTCGCAGCGCACGATGCCGCCGAAGATGTTGACCAGGATCGCACGCACGTTCGGATTCGAGAGGATCAGCTGGAACGCCTCGGTGACGCGCTCCGCAGTTGCGCCACCACCCACGTCGAGGAAGTTCGCCGGGCGCCCGCCGTGCAGCTTGATCAGGTCCATGGTCGCCATCGCCAGTCCGGCGCCGTTCACCATGCAGGCGATATCGCCGTCGAGCGAGACGTAGTTGAGGTCGTGCTCGCTCGCCTTGACCTCCATGGCGTCCTCCTGCGTGACGTCGCGCAGCGCCGCGAGATCCTTTTGCCGGAAGAGCGCGTTGGGATCGATATTGATCTTGGCATCGAGCGCCACCAGCTTGCCCGCCTTGGTGACGATCAGCGGATTCACTTCGAGCAGGCTCGCGTCGCGCTCGACATAGAGCCGGTAGAGCGCGGTGGCGATCTGCTGGAACTCACCGATCTGCTGCTCGCTGAAGCCGAGCGCGAAGGCCATTTCCCGGCACTGGTAGGGCTGCAGGCCCGCGGCCGGATGCACATTCAGCGTGACGATTTTCTCCGGCGTGTGCTCGGCGACCTCTTCGATGTCCATACCGCCTGCGGACGAGCCGATCAGCGCGATGCGCCCCTTGTCACGGTTCAGGGTGAGCGACAGGTAGATCTCGCGCGCAATCTCCGAACCCGACTCGACATAGACCGCATTGATCGGCAGCCCCGCGTCGTCGGTCTGCTTGGTGACGAGGCGCTGGCCCAGCATGCCCTGCGCAGCGGCCCGCACGGTCTCGAGATCGCGCGCCAGCTTGACGCCGCCCGCCTTGCCCCGCCCGCCGGCATGCACCTGCGCTTTGACGACCCACACGGTGCCACCGATGGCCCTGGCTGCCGCCACGGCCTCATCGGCGCTGTGGGCTATGCGCCCCTCGGGCACGGGCACGCCGTAATTCCGAAAGACTTCCTTCGCCTGGTATTCGTGCAGATTCATGGGTCCGCCGGGTGGAAAAAGACCGCCCATTCTCGCGGAAAGCGGCACGCTAGAGAAGCGGCGTCGCGAGAATGCTAAAGTCTGTCGCGATGCGGGCGGACCAAAGCGAAGATAATTCGACCCTGGGCGACCTCGGCTGGCGGGTCGTTGGCCTGCTGAACCTCTACAGGCTGCTGATTCCGCCGGTCCTGTTCGCCATCCACCGCTTCACCGGGCCGCAGCCGACCGTCGGCGGCGCGCATCCCACGCTGTTCTATTTCATCTGCGCCGCCTATTTTGTCTCGGCCATTGCGCTGGTGCTCGCGCAGCGCCTGCCGCAGATTCCGCGGCGCGGGCTGATCCTGGCGCACGCCATCGTCGACGCGGTAGCGATTGGCCTGCTGCTGTATTCGAGCGGCGGCGTCGGCAGCGGCCTCGGCATCCTGCTCGTCGTTCCGGTCGGTTCGGTCGCCCTGCTCGCCGAGGGCCGCCAGACCCTGCTGATCGCCGCCATCGCGGTCGTCGCGCTGCTCGCGCAGCAGGTGATCAGCCAGATCGGCGGCGCGGCCTCGACGGCTGACTATTCGACGGCGGGCGTGATCGGCGCAGTAATCTTCCTCGTCGCGCTGGCCAGCTGGCCGCTCACCGCCCGGTTGCACGAAAGCGAAGCGCTGATCAAGCGGCGCGAAGTCGATCTGGCGAACCTCGCCGAACTGTCGCAATACATCGTGCAGCACCTGCGCGAGAGCCTGTTGGTGATCGACCAGGAGGACCGGGTACGGCTCATCAACGAGTCGGCGGCGCGCATCCTCGGCGATCGCAGCGCCTATCCCGGCGCATTGCTCGGCGAGGCGTCGCCGCGCCTGCTGTACCTGCTCTCGACCTGGCGCCAGAGCGGCGAGCGGCCCAAGGACACCGGTGCGACCTTCCTTGCCAACGACGGCGCGAGCGAAATCCTGCCGCACTTCGCGCCGCTCGGTAACCAGAACCCGCCGCCGGTGCTCGTGTTCCTCGAGGACACGACGGAAGTCGCGAGCAAGCTGCAGCAGCTGAAGCTCGCCGCGCTCGGGCGGCTGTCGGCGAGCATTGCGCACGAGGTCAGGAACCCGGTCGGGGCGATGAGCCATGCGGCACAACTGCTCGCCGAGTCGAGCGATCTCGACGAAGGCGACCGCCGGCTCGTCGAAATCGTGCGCACGAACGCTGCGCGGGTCAGCGAGATCATCGACAACGTGCAATCGATGTCGCGTCGCGAGGCGCTGCGCGCCGAGCAGTTCACCCTCGGGCCCTGGCTCGCGGAATTCCGCGCCGAGTTCTGCGCCACGCTGCCCTGCCCCACGGACCGCCTGCTGGTGCTGGAAGAGGCAACGGACCTCGAAGTACGCTGCGACCGCAGCCAGCTGCGCCAGATCGTCTGGAACCTCGCCGACAATGCGCTCAAGCACAATGGCGACAGCCCGGGACCGATCGAGCTGCGCGCCGGCCGGCTCGCCTCCGCACAGAGGCCGTACCTCGAAGTCGCCGACCGCGGCAAAGGCATCCCGGACGCGCTGATCGAGCGCATCTTCGAGCCCTTCGTGACGAGCGCACCGCGCGGCACGGGCCTCGGCCTGTTCCTCGCCCGTGAACTCGCCCAGGCCAACGGCGCCACGCTGATCTATGAACCACGTCCCGGTGGCGGCAGCGTGTTTCGCCTGGTGTTCTCCGATCCGCTACGCTGGCGGGCATGAGCAAGCCGGTCGTCCTGGTCGTCGACGACGAGCCCGACCTCGTCGAGCTGGTGAGCCTGACCCTGTCGCGCATGAATCTCGACACGGCGTCGGCGGGTGACCTCGAGGGAGCCCGCGAGCTGCTGAATTCGAGGCACTTCGACCTGTGCCTCACCGACATGCGCCTGCCCGATGGCGATGGCCTCGACCTCGTCGCCTGGATCCAGGACAACAAGCCGCTGGTGCCGGTCGCGGTGATCTCGGCCCATGGCAACGTTGAATCGGCGGTGCGCGCACTCAAGCTCGGCGCGTTCGATTTCGTCTCGAAACCACTCGACCTCGGCGCGCTGCGCAAGCTCGTGGTGAGCGCGATAAAGCTCGGTGAGCGCGCCGACGGCGAACTGACGATGCGCGGGCCGCGCCTGATCGGCCACTCCGCCGCCATGGACACGCTGCGGCAGATGATCGCGCGGGTGGCGCGCAGCCAGGCGCCGGTGCACATCTCGGGTGAGTCGGGCACCGGCAAGGAACTGGTCGCAAGACTGATCCACGAATCCGGCGCGCGCGCCGAAGGGCCCTTCGTGCCGGTCAACTGCGGCGCGATCCCGACCGAGCTGATGGAGAGCGAACTGTTCGGCTACAAGCGCGGCAGCTTCACGGGCGCGGTGGCCGACAGCAAGGGCATGATCCAGTCGGCCGAGGGCGGCACGCTGTTCCTCGACGAAGTCGCGGACCTGCCGCTGCACATGCAGGTCAAGCTGCTGCGCGTGATCCAGGAGAAGACCGTGCGCCCGATCGGCGAGGCCCGCGAAGTGCCGGTCGACGTACGCATCCTGTCAGCGACACACAAGAGCCTGGCGACGCTGGTGCGCGATGGACGCTTCCGTGAAGACCTCTATTACCGCATCAACGTGATCGAGATGCGCGTGCCATCGCTGCGCGAACACCGCGAGGACATCCCCGATCTCGCCGAGGCGATCCTGCGCCGGCTGTCGCGGCGGCTCGGCGTCGAGGCGCCCGAGATCAGTGCCGAGGCGCTCGCGATGCTGCAGGTGCACGCCTTCCCCGGCAACGTGCGCGAACTCGAGAATGTGCTCGAGCGTGCACTCACACTGTGCATCACCGACACCATCGAAGCAGGCGACATCCAGCTGCGCACGCCGATGCTCGATGGGCCGGGGGCCGCCACGGTATCTGCGGGCGGCGGCGGCCACGGCGGCGAGGAAGCCGCCGCAACGGTCGGCGGCGGCGCACTTGGCGAGCAGCTCAACAGCATCGAGCGCGACGCCATCGTCAAGGCGCTCGAGCAGACCCGCTACAACAAGACAGCGGCCGCGAAACTGCTCGGCATGAGCTTTCGCGCGCTGCGCTACCGGATCAAGAAGCTCGGGATCGAGTAGCGCCCTTTGCGCGCTCGAGCTCCGCGCAGCTCCGCCATTGGCAGCTTGTATGTGCCACCCACGTTGATGCCGCGGATCAGCGCTATCCATGTCGCCATATCTGCCGAGTCTGGCGCGACGTGCATCACATGAATGGACCACGCCGATTGGTCTCGCGCGCCAGCCGCACCAGAATGGCCCCATGAAGTCGCAATGGATTGCCCTGACGATGATCTGCGCCGCAGCGGCGCCGGCGCTGCCGGCGCCCAACGTGCAGGTCGAGCTCTACGACATCGACCCCGCAGGCGTCACCGCCGTGGCGCCGCACACGCAGGTGTACGGGCACATCGTTTACAGGACCGACGCACCGGTGCGCTTCGTGCTGCTGCCGTACCGCAACGGCGAGCCGGTGCTGGATGGCTTCTACAATTCCGGCTCTCCGAACTACCTGCCGGGCAGCGGCGAGACCATCGCCTGGTTCGGCTTCGACAAGCCGCAGACCATCGACGAGATCCGCGCCGTCGCCAACGACTTCCACGGCAACGTGTTCGCCGAGGACTCTATCGCAAGGAACCTGAGCTGGCGCGAGGGGGCATCCAAACCGCAAGCGGCCCCCTGGGTGGAGCCGCTGATGAAGGCCGAGAAGAGCGTGGTCGTGCCACCGCCGGACGAATACGACTGGTTCTGGACCATCGTCACACAGCTATTCTTCCTGCTCGTACCACTGTCAGTCGGCCTGCAGATCTACGCGTGGCGCAAGCTCGACGGCGGCCCGGGGCGGCTCGCCCGTTGGTCGGGCTATGCCATGGGAGCGCTTTGGTTGTTCGTCATCGCAACGGCGATGGCAGGCAGCAACCTTTCGCCGATCTGGATCGTCTTCCTGAGCCCGTTTTTCGTGCTGTTCCTTGGCGTGCTTCTGGTCGGCGCGCGAAGGCGAGAGGGCTGACGAAATGCGTCACTATATGACGCAGATCGCACAGGGCTGTCGCGGCGCGATGACAGCGGGCGCCTTACATAGTCCGGCCGCCCTTTGGCGAACGTTGGCCATTCAGCAAGTTAGACGCACATCACGTAGCTGGCACGGCCGTTGCTTCATCATTCCTCGCAGGCGGAATGACGCCGCGACTTTCGGTTTCGACTTAGAGATTTTGTACTCAAGGAGTTTGCTCACATGAAGACCATCCAGAAGGGTTTTACCCTCATCGAGTTGATGATCGTCGTCGCGATCATCGGCATTCTCGCCGCGATCGCGATCCCGGCGTACCAGGACTACACGATCCGTGCGCAGGTCACTGAAGGCCTGAACCTCGCCGCCGACATGAAGGCGGGCGTATCGGAGTTCTACGCCAATGAGGGCACGTGGCCCGCGGACGAAACCGATCTGGGACAGGTTGTCGGCGCGAAGACCGGCAAGTACGTCACCGGCGTCACGATTGCCAACGGAACCATCACGATCACCTTTGGCGACCAGGCGAACGGCAACATTGCGGGTGAAACGCTCGCGCTCGAGCCGGGCCTCAGCGCCAACGAGGACGTGCAGTGGGTCTGCGGTCGTCGCCCGGAACCGGCGGTGTTCAATGACCCTGCAACGGGCGCCGCGGCGGGCGCAGCTGCAGCCGGCACTTCGGCTGGCATGCTCGACAAGTATCTGCCGGCGGCTTGCCGCGCCTAATATCCTGGTCCCAGGACTTGGGAACGAAGCCCCTCTCCGGAGGGGCTTCTTTTTTTGGGAGCCCAGTCACGCAGCCCCCCTGTTCTCTGTGCGACCATCCGGGCAGATTTGACAATTGCCCGGGGGCCTCGCTCCGGTACACTATCGGATTGACGGGTCGCCAGCTGCTTGCTGCAAGTGCATGAACGATAACGCTTCTTTGGCCATCGGAGGCTCGCGCTCCGCCCTTGGCGGGCTACCCCAGCGGCTCGTGCAGGACGGGCTCGTCGACGAACCGACGATGCAGAATGCGCTGCAGTCGGCCCGGGAGCGCAAATCCGGTGTCGTGACCCAGCTGGTGGGCATGGGCGCCGCCAAGGCGCGCGACATCGCGGTGGCGGCCTCGCACGAGTTCGGCGTGCCGCTCCTCGACCTCGACTGCCTGAGCGTCGACCTCGACCTGGTGCGGCTCATCAGCGACAAGTTGCTGGTGAAGCACCGGGTGGTGCCGCTGTTCCGGCGCGGCAAGCGCCTGTTCCTGGCGGTCGCCGATCCCACCAATCTGCACGCGATCGACGAGATCAAGTTCGCCACCGGCCTCGGCATCGAGGCGATCGTCGTCGAAGACGACAAGCTGCAGCGCGCCGTCGACAAGGCGCTCGAGCAGGTCGACACGCAAATGCCGAACCTCACCGATGAGGAAGGCGTCGACCTCGAGGGCCTCGAAGTCACGGGCGGCGAAGACGAGAACGATGGCGGCATCACCCGCGACGACATCGACGACGCCCCGATCGTCAAGTTCGTCAACAAGGTGATGCTGGATGCGATCCGCCGCGGCGCGTCCGACATCCATTTCGAGCCGTACGAGAAGATGTACCGCGTGCGCTACCGCATGGACGGCGTGCTGAAGGAAGTGGCGCAGCCGCCGGTGCAGCTCGCGCAGAAGATCAGCGCGCGCCTCAAGGTCATGGCGCGTCTCGACATCGCCGAGCGCCGCGTACCGCAGGACGGCCGCATCAAGATGAAGCTGTCGAAGACCCGCGCGATCGACTTCCGCGTCAGCACCTGTCCCACGCTGTACGGCGAGAAGATCGTCACGCGTATCCTCGACCCGTCGCAGGCGATGCTCGGCATCGACGCGCTCGGTTACGAGCCGCAGCAGAAAGAACTGTACCTCGCGAATCTCGCCAAGCCCCAGGGCATGATCCTCGTGACCGGCCCGACCGGCAGCGGCAAGACCGTGTCCCTCTATACCGGGCTCAATATCCTCAATCGCGAGGACACCAACATCTCGACCGCCGAAGACCCGGCAGAAATAAATCTGCCCGGCGTCAACCAGGTCAACGTGAACGCCAAGGTGGGACTCACCTTCGCCTCGGCGCTGCGCGCCTTCCTGCGCCAGGATCCCGACGTGGTGATGGTCGGTGAAATCCGCGACCTGGAGACCGCCGAGATTGCGATCAAGGCCGCACAAACCGGCCACTTGGTGCTGTCGACCCTGCACACGAACGATGCGCCGCAGACGCTCACGCGGCTCATCGACATGGGCGTCAAGCCCTACGCGATCGCCACCTCGTGCAGCCTGATCATCGCGCAACGCCTCGCGCGGCGCCTGTGCACGCAGTGCAAGCATCTCGTCGATGTGCCCGCGGACGCGTTGCTCAAGGAAGGTTTCTCGAAGGAAGACATTGCGACTGGCATCAAGGTCTACGGCCCGAAGGGCTGCCAGTCCTGCACCGACGGCTACAAAGGCCGGGTCGGCATCTACCAGGTGCTGCCGGTCACCGAGGAAATCGGGCGCATCATCATGGAAGGCGGCAACGCGATCGGTATCGGCGACGCGGCCAAGCGCATGGGCGTGTGGGACCTGCGCCGCTCCGGCCTCGAGAAAGTGAAGCAGGGCATGACGAGCCTCGAAGAGATCAACAGCGTCACCATCGAGTGACCTGACGGAGACAGGCATGGCGAATATCGCAGCAACCGCAAGCGTCCGCACGATCAGGCGGGACACCCCGTTCAACTGGGAGGGCATGGACAAGCGCGGCAACCGGGTCAAAGGCAAGAGCCTGGCGCCGGACGAGGCGGCACTGCGAGCCGACCTGCGCCGCCAGGGCATCGCGCCCTCGAAGATCCGCAAGCAATCGCAAGCCTTCAAGAGCGGTGGCAAGGTCAAGCCCGAAGATATTGCGGTATTCAGCCGCCAGCTCGCGACAATGCTGGCCTCGGGCATTCCGCTCGTGCAGGCATTCGAAATCGTCGGCAACGGCCACGAGAAGCCCTCGGTGCAGAAGCTGATCCTCGACGTCAAGCAGGACATCGAGGGCGGCACTTCGCTGCACGAGGCACTTGCCAAGCACCCACTCTATTTCGATGACTTGTATGTCAACCTCGTGGAGGCGGGCGAGCAGGCCGGTGCCCTTGAGACCCTGCTCGACAAGATCGCCACCTACAAGGAAAAGACCGAGGCGATCAAGAAGAAGGTCAAGAAGGCGCTGTTCTATCCTGCCGCGGTCATGGTCGTGGCGGTGGTCGTCACCCTGATCCTGCTGATCTTCGTCATTCCGCAGTTCGAAAGCCTGTTCAAGGGTTTCGGCGCCGAGTTGCCGGCCTTCACGCAGATGGTGATCAACCTGTCCAAGTTCGTTCAGGCGCAGGGAATTTTCATTGCGATTGTGATTGGCGCCGCGGGTTATGCCTTCTTCTACTTCAAGAAGCGCTCGAAGAAGATGCGCGAAGTCCTCGACCGCATCTCGCTCAAGCTGCCGATCATCGGCCCGATCCTGACGAAGTCGGCGATTGCGCGCTATGCGCGCACCCTGTCGACCATGTTCGCGGCGGGCGTGCCGCTTGTCGAGGCGCTCCAGTCGGTGGCAGGCGCCACAGGCAACGTCGTGTACGAGAACGCCGTCTACAGGATGCGTGATGAAGTCGCGACCGGCCAGCGCCTGCAACGCGCGATGGAGAACACGGGCCTCTTCCCGAACATGGTTATCCAGATGGTGGCGGTCGGCGAGGAAGCCGGCGCGCTCGACCAGATGTCGGCCAAGGTCGCCGAGTTCTACGAAGCCGAGGTCGACAACGCGGTCGACAGCATGTCGAGCCTGCTCGAGCCGCTGATCATGGCGATCCTCGGCGTGCTGGTCGGCGGCCTCGTCATCGCGATGTACCTGCCGATCTTCAAGCTCGGCGCCGTGGTGTGATCGCAGCGTGCTTCGTTCTGGGGCTGCTGGTCGGCAGCTTCCTGAACGTGGTGATCTACCGCACGCCACTCATCCTCGAGCGGCAGTGGCGGCGGCAGTGCGAAGAGCTCGCGGGTCACGAAGCGCCCGCGGAACCGCGCTTCAATCTCGTCGTGCCGCGCTCGGCCTGCCCGGCCTGCAAGGCGCAGATCAAGGCGATCCACAATGTGCCGGTGCTGAGCTGGCTCGCGCTGCGCGGCAAGTGCGCGGCCTGCGGCGCAAGAATCAGCGCGCGCTATCCGCTCGTGGAGTTACTGACGGCGATCCTGTCGGCGGCCATCGCGTGGAAGTTTGCGCCCGTTGGCCTTCCGGCCGTGGGTGCTGCCCTCGTGCTGACCTGGTTCCTGATCGCGCTCACCTTCGTCGACTTCGACACGCAGCTGCTGCCCGACTCGCTCACCCTGCCGCTGCTGTGGCTGGGCCTCTCCGCCAGTGTCATGGGCTACACGGGCGTCGCGCCGCGCGAGGCCATCATCGGCGCGCTGGCGGGCTACCTGTCGCTGTGGTCGGTGTATCACCTCTTCCGCCTCGCGACCGGCAAGGAAGGCATGGGCTACGGCGACTTCAAGCTGCTGGCCGCGCTCGGCGCCTGGCTCGGCTGGCAGATGCTGCTGCCGATCATCCTGCTGTCCGCGCTCGTCGGCGCGATTACCGGCATCGCATTGATCGTCGTGCGCGGCCGCGACCGCAACGTCCCGATCCCGTTCGGTCCGTTCCTCGCGGCGGCGGGCTGGATCGCGCTGATGTGGGGCCCCGAGATCGTGACGGGGTATCTCGGGATGTTCGGGCGGGGAATGTAGCTCAGGGGGCGCAAACCTCGCCAAACACAAGCGAAATGCGGACTGGCAGCTACAAGGGCAATGGCAACACCCTTGGCCATGAGCCCGACGATTCTTCGCGATCGAGGTTTTCGGTTCTACTTCTTCTCGCGCGAAGAACCCCGCATGCATGTGCATATTCATGGCCCTGATGGCGAGGCCAGGTTCTGGCTGGAGCCCCGTGTCGAATTGGCGCACAATTTCGGCCTGAGACAGCAGAGCTCGCGAATTGCCGAAGCCACAGTCAGAGGTAATGGCCATGTCTTCCGCGACGCCTGGAAAAGACATTTCAGCGGTTGAGGTGACGAACGTGTCGCCTCACGGCTTCTGGCTTCTGGTCGGTGCCGAAGAGCTGTTTCTGGCATTCGAGCATTTTCCGTGGTTCAGAAACTCGACCATTGCCCAGCTCTCGCATGTCGAGAGGCCTGCGCCGCATCGCTTGCATTGGCCCGATCTCGACATAGACCTTGCCGTGGAATCCATCCGGCATCCCGAGGCCTTCCCCCTCGTGTCCAAGGCGAACTCGTAACGCTATAAGCCCAAGGAATTGGCAGCGAAGACGCCGGAACGATCGAAGAAGTCGTGGCTGGAAGCCGCGCGCCGCAAGGGTGGGCGCCACACCCTTGCCTGTGTATGCGTACGGAATCCGTGTGAAAGTGAAATCGCCTTCGTTGTAACCGACGTTGCGAATTTCCGCATGGGCATCGTCGACCTCATCTTGCCCAAGCAGGCTAAGGGCTTGCTGCCACTCGTTACGTCAAGCACAGCGACGGTTGCCCAGCTTGCTGAGGTTGCCACTGCTATGGCTCGGCGCCTGGCTCGGCTGGCAGATGCTGCTGCCGATCATCCTGCTGGCCGCGCTCGTCGGCGCGACCGTCGGCATCGCATTGATCGTCGTGCGCGGCCACCGAAACATTCCGATCCCTTTCGGGCCGTTCTGGGATGTTCGCGTCGGGGCGGTAGTTCCGCTGCAGCGAACGTGCCCGCTACATCACCCGCCACCACGGTACGGCGACGATGCGGTCGTCTAACCAGTAGCTCTCGTCCCCGCCATGCACGACGACTCCGCCGAGCGCTTGTTTGGGGTGTTCGGCGAGAAACGTACGCAGCCCCGATATGTCCCGCATCCCGGGCTGCTTGGCTGCTTTCACTTCGACACCCACCAGCCGATTCTTCGATTCAATGACGAAATCGACCTCGTGACCACTGGAGGTACGCCAATACGTGATCTCGGGTTGCGGCACGAGTGTGTCGCGCCACGCGAGCAGGTCACACAACACGAAGTTCTCGAAGTGCGCACCTGTGGGCGCGCCTTCGGCGCCGCCATGCGCGAGATGCAACGCGAGACCCGAGTCATTCCAGTACAGCTTCGGCGTCTTGATCAACCGCTTGGTGCGATTTACGGCATAGGGCTCCAGGCGCACGATCTGGTAGGAAGTCTCGAGCAGATTCAGGTAGCGATGCACCGTCATGGCGGGTAGTTGGACATCGCGCCCGAGCTCGCTCTGATTGAGCAGATTGCCGATGCGCAAAGCGGCTGCTTTCATCAGTCGCTGGAAATCGCCGAGATCGGCCACCGCAGCGAGATCACGCAGGTCCCGCTCCAGGTAGGTGGTGATGTAGCCATCGAACCACAGTGTACGGTCCGCCGCGTCGAGCCCGCCGTCGTTGAGGGCAACCTCGGGGAAACCACCCTTGGCACTGGATGTCTGCCAGGAAGCCGACGGTGTTTTCTCGGCTCGAACCAGATCGAGCCAGCGCGGCACGGCCTCTTCAAAGAAACTTCCCCAGATACCGGCACCGCCGAGGCCGAGCTGCTCGCGCCGGGTCATTGGCCAGAGCCTCAGGTAGTACGCCCGGCCCGCGAGCGAATCTCCGACGCGTTTCATCAGCAGCAGATTGGCCGATCCTGTGAGGACGAACTGGCCGCGTAGCGCGGGCCTTTGCCGGTCGACGACGGACTTGATGGCGAGGATGAGATCCGGCTCGCGCTGCACCTCATCGATGATCATGCGCGTCTCGCTTCGCACGAAGGCCGGCGGGTTCTCGCGTGCCCGACGCAGGATCGAGGCCTCATCGAGGCTGAAATAGGGCAGTCCTTTGAGCGCCGGATGATGCTCTACGAACGTGCTCTTGCCCGCCTGCCGCGGACCCGTGACGACGACCACCCGCATGGCGCCAAGCGCCTGCGTCAGCAACGGGGCGGCAGCTCTGGGCAGAACAGGCATGCGGGATAACTTAACATCTGATGTTAGATAATCCAACACCTATTGTTGGATTACTCTGCGCTGAACCTGATCGCAGGGATTCTGCTGGCGGCACCTACGCCATGGCCCCACTGTATGACATCCTGTCGGCATGGCCGATCATCGGTCACGGCAGGAACCAGTTGCACATCGATAAGGCAAAGCTCGCCATGGCTCAGCACGCTGAGCGCGCGCATTACCGGATCAATGAGATCCAATCGCAGCATTGGCGGGCGCTGGCGGGACGTACGGCTGTTCGCGGTATCTGGAATTGCCTGCAGGAACTGGTCGAATCGGCCAGGTCCGCATTGGAACGGCTGGAGAGAACAATTCCCGCAACATTTCCGGAGCGCATCTCCACATCGATTCGCGACGGGGTCCGTCACCAGGCGCTACGCTTTGAACAGGCGCCGGTACGCTGATCATGCGAATCTTCCGCGTCGGACTCACCGGCGGCATCGCCAGCGGCAAGACGACGGTCGCGAACCTGTTCGCCGCGCTCGGCGTGCCGGTCATCGACACCGACCAGATCGCGCGCGATGTGGTCGCGCCCGGCACGCCGCTGCTCGCGGCCCTGCGCGAGACTTTCGGTGAGGCCATCATCGCCGCCGATGGCACGCTCGATCGCAAGGCCATGCGCGCGCGCGTGTTCGGCGACTCGCCCGAGGCGCATGCTGCGCGGCGCACGCTCAACGACCTGACCCACCCCGCGATCATCGCGGAGATGGAAGCGCGCTCGGCGCGCGCCGGCGGTCCGTACCAGATCCTCGCGATTCCGCTGCTGGTCGAAGGGCAATCGCGCTCGCGGGTCGACCGCGTCCTGGTCGTGGATGCAGACGAGGCGACCCAGATCCGCCGATTGCAGGCGCGCGACGGGTCGACGCTGGCCGAGGCGCGCGCCCTTCTCGCTGCGCAGGCCGACCGGGCCACGCGGCTGTCTGCCGCTGACGACGTGATCGCGAACGAAGGCGACATGGCTGCGCTGGCCGCGCAGGTCGAGCGCCTGCACGCGACGTATCTCGCCGCCGCGGGCGTTTACGGGGGCGGACAACGTCAAGCACAATAGCCGGATGTCAGAGGATCCGGCGATTTACGAGGCATCCGTCACCGAGGAGGCCGAGCTCATATTCGAGCAGCCGCTCAATGAGCGCATGCGTACTTTCCTGCGCATCGACTTCCTGTACGGCCAGGCGAGCTACCACAACGAGCGCGCGAGCGAATGGGGCAGCCGCGCCGCCGTCTCGAGCCTCATGGACATCCTCGCGATCACCGCCCGCACCGATGTGCGCGCCGACACCCTGAAAGAACTCGAGCGCCAGCTCACGCTGCTGAACGATTTCCAGGCGAAGCCCAATGTCGATGGCTCGCGGCTGCGCACCGTCATGTCGAACCTGTTGCGCCTGCGCACGGATCTGCTCGGGACCGGCACCGGCTACCTGCAGCCGCTGAAGGAATCCGAGTTCCTGGCCGCGATCAAGCACCGCAGCGCGATTCCCGGCGGCACCTGCGAATTCGACCTGCCGGACTACTTCTACTGGCTGCAGCAACCGGCGGAGCTGCGCGCGCAGGCCTTCAACGAGTGGCTCGCGCTGCTGCGGCCGCTGTGCGATTCGATCGCGGAGCTGCTGTGGCTCACCCGCCAGCACGGCCGGCCGCGCCAGGAAGAGGCCAAGGGCGGCGTGTTCCACATCACCTTCGA
The DNA here is from genome assembly GCA_902826575.1 of uncultured Pseudomonadota bacterium. Classification (GTDB taxonomy): domain Bacteria; phylum Pseudomonadota; class Gammaproteobacteria; order Steroidobacterales; family Steroidobacteraceae; genus CADEFQ01. The sequence goes on from CADEFJ010000035.1 coordinate 14,825, forward strand.
CCGCGACTCGCCCGTGCAGCTGCTGCGCATCAGCCTGCCGCAATCGCTTGGGCTCTACCCCGAGATCAGCGGCAGCCACTATCGCTCGAGCGTGCGCTTCCTCACCTGGAACGGCCTCGGTGCGCGCCCGAGCCAGGCCACGGTCGACGTGCCTTTCACACTGAGCTGCTGCAATTGAAGGTCGCCTGCCCCACCTGCAAGCGCGAGATCGAATGGAGTGCCGAGGCGCCATGGCGGCCGTTCTGCAGCGACCGCTGCCGGCTCATCGACCTCGGCGCATGGCTCAGCGAGGAGCATGCGATTCCCGGCGAGCCGGCCGAAGAACAGGGACCCGGTGGCGGCGACCCCACGCTACCCGTCTGATGTGTCGCGCGCAGCGAGCGCCTGCCGCAAGACTGCTGCGTCCAACTGATCCTTCGGCCTTGCACCCTGCTTGGTCAGCAAGAGGCCTTCGAGATTCAATAAACGCAGTGGTACGCCGTCGAGGTCGATGATATCCATGTATCGCCGCATTTCCTCCCAGGTACGGCCGGCAATCGACGGCATCACATCGACGGTGAACTCATCAGGTACCGTGCGAGGGCCCTGAGGTCATCCCAGGTCGCAGGCCGCGTGTATTCAGTCACGTCCTGATTGGCGGGCGACCACGGCGTCAACGGTCCAGCGCTCGCGGTCGCGTACCATTTCTTCGTGGCTACTGTAGATGAAGACGCCCTTCGGTACGCGAGTCCGGTAACGCGCATTGGCAGTCATCGCGGCGCGCGCCGCCGCTGTCGGCAACTGCCCGACAGGCGGCGCCACGCGCCGGCCAACCACGCGCCCGATCGGTTGCTGATCGGGCGCTGTCGACGCGGGGAAGGCGGGACGCGTTGCCATGGACGGCAGTATACGCCTCAGCCCTTCGGCGTTGGCATCCCGAGCGCCCTGGCCGCGAACGCCCACTGGTCCGCAAAATCCTCGATCTGCATCCATACCGGCTTGCCCGCGCCGTGCCCGGCGCGCGTCTCGATACGAATCAGGACCGGATTGTCGCAGCGCTGCGCGGCCTGCAACGCCGCGGCGAACTTGTAGCTGTGCCAGGGCACCACGCGATCGTCGCGGTCGGCGGTCGTCACCAGGGTCGGCGGATAGCAGACGCCCTTCTTCACGTTGTGCACCGGTGAATAGGCGAGCAGCGCCTTGAACTGCTCCGGATCCTCGCTGAGGCCATAGTCGCCCGACCACTGGCGCGCGTTGGCGCTCGCGGTGTGATAGCGCAACATGTCCTGCACACCGACGCCGGGCAGTGCCGCACCGAACAGCTCGGGCCGCTGCAGCATCACCGCACCGACGAGCAGGCCGCCATTGCTGCGACCGCTGATCGCGATGCGCGCGGGCTGCGTGTACCTCTCCTTCACCAGGTATTCGGCCGCGGCGATGAAGTCGTCGAACACGTTCTGCTTGCGCGTGAGCGTGCCGGCATCGTGCCAGGCCTCGCCATACTCTCCGCCGCCGCGCAGGTTGGCTTCGGCGTAGACGCCGCCCATCTCGAGCCAGGCGAGTACGGTCGGCCGGAACACCGGCGTCAGCGAGATATTGAAGCCGCCGTAGCCGTACAGCAGCACCGGCTGGTTGCCGTCGCGCGGCATGTCGCGACGATGGGTGATGAACATCGGCACGCGCGTGCCGTCCTTGCTCGCGAAGAACACCTGTTCGGTGACGAAGGCACCGGTATCCGCATCCACCTTCGGGGTCCGGAACGCGGTGACCTCGTTGGTCGCAACGTCGAGGCGCAGGATGCGCGTCGGCGCAAGATAGTCCGAGAAGGCAAAGAATGCCTCCGCATCGCCATCCTTCGATTCGAAGCCGCCTGCCGATCCCGGCCCCGGCAGCGGCACGTCGCCCACGGGCTTGCCGCTGCGCTCGAAGAGCCGCGCGACATTGCGCGCATCCTTCACGTAGTTGACGAGCAGCCGATCGCCCGCGATCGCGACGGCATCGATGGCTTCGCGCGCCTCGGGCACGATGGTGCGCGCGCTCGCGGCGCCTGGTGCCGCGCGATCGACCGCCAGCACGCGCCAGTTCGGCGCGCCGGAAGTCGTCACGAAAAAGAGCGTGGTGGCGTCGTCATCGACATAGTAGTAGTTGGCGTCGAAGTCGGTGAACAGCCTGGTGACCGCGCCGTCCGGACGACTCAGGTCCTTCAGCACCACGCCGTCGCGCCTGGTGTCCTCGTAGATCGAAATGACCAGCAGCTTGCCGTCGTCGGTCACGGCGGCGGACGGGGCACGCGTCGGGTGATCGGTGACCGCATAGACGAGTGCATCGCGTTCCTGCGGCTCGCCGAGCTTGTGGAAATACACCGCCGGACGGCCGGCATCGTCGCCGCGGCCGTCGGCGCGCGCCGGGTAGCGGCTGTAGTACACGCCCGAACCATCCGGTGCCCAGCTCATCTGCCAGAACTTCACGCGACGCAGCTCATCAGGGAGATCGACGCCGTCATCGACGCGGCGGAACTTCCAGATCTCCCAATCGGTGCCGCCGTCCGACAACGAATAGGCGAGCAGCTTGCCATCGGGGCTCGGCTCGAAACGCGCGAGCGCAATGGTCGCGTCCTGGCTCGCGGCGTTCGGATCGAACAGCACGCGACCCTCGCCGGATGCCGATTCGCTCACGTACAGCACGCTCTGGTTCTGCGTGCCATCGTTGCGTGTGTAGAAATAGCGCCCGCCCGCCTTCTTCGGCACACCGAAACGCTCGTAATTCCACAACTTCGTCAGCCGGTCCTTGACCCACGCACGCTGCGGGATCGCCTCGAGCCACGGCTGGGCCAGCGCGTTCTGCGCCGCGACCCACTTCTTCACGGCCGGGGAATCCTGCTCCTCGAACCAGCGGTAGGGGTCCGCCACCTTGGTGCCGAAATAATCGTCGACCACCGACCCGCGCGGCGAACCCGGGTAACGCAGGCCCGCGGCCGCCAGTGCCGCAGCGCCGAGTGCAAGTGCCGTGACGATGAGCATCGGGAGCGCACCACCACGGCGCGCCGATTGGCTGTCATTCATGTTCTTGCCTAAACTCTGAAGTTGCCGATGCGGCAGTCTAACAAAGTGACCGACCCCATGACCGCACTCCGCCCCGCTCGCTTCGTCGCATTGCTGCTGTGCCTCACCCCGTGGGGGGCCGCGGCCGATGTGCTGACGATCGAGCGCCTGTTCGCAGCGCCCGACCTGTCCGGGCCGACGATGCGCGGTGCGTCGTTTGCGCCCGACGGCAAGCGCATCACCTACCTGCGCGCCAAGGCGGATGCAAAGGATACCTACGACCTTTGGGCCTACGACATCGGCACGCGGCGCCACGCACTGCTGGTCGATTCCGCGCGGCTTGCCACGGCGGGCGGCGCGCTGTCGGCCGAGGAGGAAGCGCGGCGCGAGCGCCAGCGCACCTCCGCGCTCGGCGGCATTCTCGAATACGACCTGTCGGCCGACGGCCGGCGCATCCTCGTGCCGCTCGGCGGCGATCTGTATCTCTACGATTCCGGTGCGCCTGCGGACCGCGCGGTGCGGCGCCTGACCAGCACGCCGGCCTACGAGACCGACGCGCAGTTCTCCCCTCGCGGTCGCTACGTGAGCTTCATCCGCGACCAGAATCTCCATGTGCTGGAGCTCTCGAGTGGCCGCGAGACCGCGATCACGCAGGGCGGCGGCGGGCTCGTTTCGTACGGCGTTGCCGAGTTCATCGCCCAGGAGGAGATGAACCGCAACACCGGCTACTGGTGGGCGCCGGACGAATCACGCATCGCATACGCGCGCGTGGATGAAGCGCCGGTCGCCGAAATCGAGCGCTTCGAGATCCATGCCGACAGCGTGAAGGTCGTTAAGCAGCGGTACCCGGCCACTGGAGAGCGCAATGCGGACGTGCAGTTGTACGTCTCGCACCTCGATGGCGGCGCAGCGACGCGCGTCGAACTCGGCGCCGACACCGACATCTATGTGGCGCGAGTCGCGTGGTTCCCCGACGCCAGGGCGCTGGCGATACAGCGCCAGAGCCGCGACCAGAAGGTGCTCACGCTGCTGAAGGCCGATGCCGCGAGCGGCGCGACTCGCACGCTGCTGGAGGAACGCTCGGACACCTGGGTCGACATCGTCGATGATTTCGTGTTTGTGGGTGACAGGGGTGACTTCCTGTGGGGCTCGTCCCGCTCGGGTTACCACCACCTGTACCTGTACCGGGCCGATGGCTCGCTGAAGCACAGCGTGACGAGCGGCGAGTGGATGGTGACCGCCGACGACCGCGGCGATTCACTGCGCGCGATTCGCGGTGTGGATCGGAGGAGCGGCCTCGTCTACTTCATGGCGAACATCGCCTCGCCTATCGAGCGCCAGTTGTACGTGACGTCGTACCGCAAGCCCGGCGAGCCGCGGCGCATCTCCCGCGAATCGGGCTGGCACACCGTGCGCATGTCGCCCGATGCGCGCTACTACCTCGATACCTACTCCAACAGCGAGCAACCCCCGTCAGTCTCGCTGCGCAATCTCGACGGCAGTGTGCGCGAGGCGCTGGTCGCGAACACGCTCGACGCCTCACACCCCTACGCGCCTTACCTTGCTGCGCACAGTCCTTCGAAGTTTGGCACGCTCGAGGCGAGCGACGGCCAGGCGCTCTACTACCAGCTCACCGCACCAAAGAACCTCGAGCCCGGCAAGCGTTATCCGGTGATCGTCGACGTGTATGGCGGACCGGGCGTGCTCGGTCGCGTGCGCAACGCCTGGGGGAATCTCTTCCGGCAGTATCTCGTGCAGTCTGGCTATGTGCTCTTCACGCTCGACAACCGCGGCACCGCGATGCGCGGCGTGAAATTCGACACCGCGGCTTTCCACCGCCTCGGTTCGATCGAGGTCGAAGACCAGGTGAAGGGCGTCGATTTCCTGCGCACGCTGCCGTACGTGGATCCCGGGCGCATCGGCATCTGGGGCTGGAGTTACGGCGGCTACATGGCCCTGATGAGCATGATGCAGGCACCGAAGTACTTTGCGGTGGGCGTCGCCGGCGCGCCGGTCACTGATTTTCGCCTTTACGACACGCACTACACCGAGCGCTACATGGGCACGCCGGCGCAGAACCCGCAGGGCTACGAGGCGAGCAACGTGCTGACGCACGCCGAGGGGCTCGCCGGGCCGCTGCTCGTGATCCACGGCATGGCGGACGACAATGTGCTGTTCACGAACAGCACCGCGCTCTTCAAGCGCCTGCAGGACCTCGGCAAGCCGTTCGACGTGATGCCCTATCCGGGCGGCAAACATGGCCTGATCAGGCACAAGGACATGGGCCCGCACGCCTACATGAGCGTGCAGCGGTTCTTCGACGAGCATCTGAAGGGCGACTGAGCGCCCTGGCGCAATCGCCCTACGGCAGCTTGAGCTTGCCGCCCGGTCCCATGGGCGGCAGGCCACCCGTCTCCGGCACGACGATGCGCGACGCCGCCTCGCGGCGGTACTCGCGCGCCTCGTCGATTGCCTGCTCGAGCGCCTCTTTGACGGCATCGGGAAACTTCGCCAGCGCCTCGGGCAGCGACTTCGCATCAATCTCGAACATCAGCGGCAGCACTCCACCCGGCGTCAGCAGCTGCGTCTGGCCCGAATAGAGCACGTCGCGGGCCGTGTCGTCGCTGCCTTCGACGGTGATCGGGACCAGCCGCCGCAGCGTGCCGGCCTTGCGGTCGGTGAACACTTCCTCGCGATAGAGGCTGGTGGCATCGAGCTGGATGTCGGGCAGGTTCGGATCGTTGGCCATGGAGGGATTGTAGCGTGCGAACAGCGGGCAGCGAACAGATTACAGCCAATGAAGCCGGCGAACAGCGGGCAGCGAACAGATTACAGCCAGAGGCGTCCCACTGGCGCATACGCGCGCTCTGGCCCTTAGCCCTCAGCCCTTGGCCCCAAGCGCGTTTTCTTCCGCGAGCACCGCCACCGTCGCGGGCGTGCCCGTTTGTCGCAGCAGCGCCTTGGTGCGAAAGAAGCGCAGGAAACCTGCCGGGCCCATGCGTGAACCCCCGAGGCCCGAGAGCTTGAACGAGTTCTTCTCCGCCTCGTGCATCACCGCGGTGAGCGAGCAGTCGTTGAGGCTCACTGCACCGGCATCGAGACGCAGTGCGATCGATTCCGCTTCGGCCAGCGAACCGGCCATTACCGCGGCGGACAGCCCGTAGATGCTGTCATTGGCGAGCCTGATGGCCTCCTCGAGCGTATCAAAGGCCATCACCGGGATCACCGGCCCGAAGGTCTCCTCGGTCATGACCTGCATCTCGTGGTTCACATCGACGAGCACGGTCGGGCGCAACCATTCGCCGCCGTGGTTCTCGACTTCACCGCCCGCGAGCACCCTCGCGCCCTTCGCGACGGCATCCCTGATCTGCGCCTCCACGACGCGCGCCTGCGGCGCGAAGATGAAGGGACCCACGACACCGCTGTGGATGTCCGGCCAGTTGATGTCGGTCGCGCGCGCCTTGTCCACGAGCGAGGCCACGAAGGCATCGTGGATGCGCCGGTCGATGTATACGCGCTCGAGCGACTGGCACGCCTGGCCGCTCGCGGTGATCGCCGCGCGCAGCACGATGTCGGCGGCCTGCCCGGGATCGAAATCCGCGGTGATGATCACGGGATCCTTGCCACCGAGCTCGAGGAAGGCGGGAATGAAATGCTGCGCGGCGTTCACGCCAACCAGCCTCCCCGTCTTGACGCTGCCCGTGAAGCACACGGCGTCCACGTGCGCGACCAGCGCCTCGCCCGTTTCGCGCCCACCGGGTCGGACGGCGAGCACGGCGGCCAACTCCGGCACCGCATCGATCGCGCGCTGCACGGGGGCGGCCCAGCGCGGCGTGACCTCGCTCGGCTTCACGAGCACGGCGCAGCCGGCAAGCAGCGCCGGGATCGCGTCGATGAACGCGAGAATCAACGGAAAGTTCCACGGGCTGATCGCACCGACCAGCGGGTAGGGCACGAGCGTGTAGCCGAAGGCGATCCCGGGCCAGGTTTGCGAGCGTCCATCGGGCTGCGGCCCGAGCGTGGGCGCCATGCGACACCAGCGATCGATCGCCGCGAGCATCGAACCGAACTCGCCCCGGGTGATCAGGTGACGGCCGGTGTCCTGTGACAGCGCCGCGACGATCGCTTCCGTCTGCGCCTCGAGGGCCGCTTTCCAGCGCTGCAGCACGGCCACGCGGTGCGCAATGCCAGCGTCGCGCCACGCGGGCTGCTGCGCGCGCAGTGCCGCGGCGATGCGAGTGATCTCCTCGGCCGACGGCGCCGTGAAGTGGTAGTCGACCTCACCGGTACGGGGATTGCGGACGTCGAAGCTCTGGCCTGTGCTCATGCTGTTTCCGGGTAGCGCGCCGAGGGCGCGCACGAAGGGTTCATCGGCCTCCAGAATATCCCAATCGCCAAGTTGGGCCGGGGGGGCCCAGGCGATTTGTTGTCCATCGAGCGGTCGCGGATCGCCGCGCCAGTCCTCGATGAGCCACAGCGACAGTTCGACATCACGATCCGCGTAGCGGTGCGACACGGCCATGAACGGCCGCGCCGCGATCACCCTGATGCCGAGCTCTTCGGTGAGCTCGCGCTCGAGCGCGGCGCGCTCGCTCTCGTGCGCACCGATCTTGCCGCCGGGAAATTCCCAGCGCCCCGCCATGTGCTTGCCGGGCGGCCGGTCGGCGATCAGCACCCGCCCGCGTGCATCGAACAGCGCCGCTGCGACCACCCGCACCGGCACCCGTGCCGCCTCGGGCCGGGTCACTCTGCCCGGGCCAGCGCGCCGTGGCAGTGCTTGTACTTCTTGCCCGAGCCGCACGGGCACGGCTCGTTGCGGCCGACCTTGCGCTCGCCGCGCACCATGGGCGTGTGCGGCTCGGCCGCGGGCGCGGACGCCGCGGCGCGGGGCGGCATGCGAGTGACGCCCGCCGTCGCAGTCCCTGCGCCGGGCGCACCCGCAGCGGCGGCGACGGACTCACCCGCCGTGAGCGCGGACTGCGCATCGGCATGTTGCGCCTGCAGGGCGCGCATCAGGCGCTGGCGGCGCTGCTCTTCCTCGCGGTCGATCTCTTCCTGGGTGCGCACCTCGATCTTGGCGAGCAGCGAGGCGGTCTCGAACTTCACGCGGTCGAGCATCGCCGAGAACAGCTCGAAGGCCTCGCGCTTGTATTCGTAGCGATAGTCCTTCTGCGCGTAGCCGCGCAGGTGGATGCCCTGGCGCAGGTAATCCATGGCGGCCAGGTGATCGCGCCAGTGCTGGTCGAGCGTACGCAACATCACGTCCTTCTCGACATGGCGCATCAGCTCGGCGCCGATGCGCGCGACCTTCTGCTCGTAGGCGGCATCGACCGCCTCGACGACGCGCGCGCGGAACGCCGCCTCGTCGATCGCGGGGTCGGCCTGCACCCATTCCTGCGGCGCGATGCGCGTGTTGAAGTCCTTGAGCACCGTTTCCGCGAGGCCGGCGAGGTCCCAATCGGTCGGGCCCGCACTCTTCGGCACGAACTGGTCGATCATCGAGTCGAGCGCTTCGGCACGGATGCCGCGCACCGCATCGGCGATTTCGTCCTTCGCCATGATTTCGGTGCGCTGCTGGTAGATCACCTTGCGCTGGTCGTTCGCGACGTCGTCGAACAGCAGCAACTGCTTTCTGATGTCGAAGTTGTGCGACTCGACCTTGCGCTGCGCCTTCTCGATGCGGCCCGAGAGCATGCGGCTCTCGATCACCTCGCCCTCCTTCATCCCGGCCATGGTCAGCAGGCGCTTGGTGAAGTTCGGATCGCCGAAGATCCGCATCAGGCTGTCTTCCATCGACAGGTAGAAGCGGCTCGAGCCCGGATCGCCCTGGCGGCCCGAGCGGCCGCGCAGCTGGTTGTCGATGCGCCGCGACTCGTGGCGTTCGGTACCGATGATGTGCAGTCCGCCCGCGGCGACCACTCGGTCATGGCGGGCCTGCCACTGCACGCGAACGCGCTGGCGATCCACGTCAGAGGCTTCCGGAGGCAGCGCCGAAAGCTCAGCCTCGAGGTTGCCGCCAAGCACGATGTCGGTGCCGCGGCCCGCCATGTTGGTCGCGATGGTGGCGGCGCCCGGCCGGCCGGCCTGCGCAACGATGTGCGCCTCGCGCTCGTGCTGCTTGGCATTCAGCACCTGGTGCGTGATGCCCTCCTTCTGCAGCAGCGCGGAGATCTCCTCCGAAGTCTCGATCGAGGTCGTGCCGACCAGTACCGGCTGCTCGCGCTGCGCGCAGTCGCGGATGTCCTCGATGATCGCCTTGAACTTGTCATTCTTGTTGAGATAGACGAGATCGGCGTGGTCCTTCCTGATCATCGGCCGATGGGTCGGGATCACGACCACCTCGAGGCCGTAGATCTGCAGGAACTCTGGCGCCTCGGTGTCGGCGGTGCCGGTCATGCCCGAGAGCTTCTTGTAGATGCGGAAGTAGTTCTGGAACGTGATCGAGGCGACCGTCTGGTTCTCCTCGCGCACGCGC
>CADEFJ010000036.1:0-14215 GCA_902826575.1 uncultured Pseudomonadota bacterium
GCAGCAAAGGCTTTGATGACTCTTCCATCAAGATGGCGCATGAGATAAATCCCGGCTCCGTTGACGAAACGGGGGCGCACGGCTCTTCTTTGCTTGTCAGTTACAGTTCTGTGACGTTCGGGAAGCTCGGGGCGAACATCAACGCGGCGGGATTTCCACGGGCGGCCAAGGGAGGCAACCTGCGGATACCCGAAGGTATGGCGCGACATGTGAAAACGGAAATTCAAATGAATTCGAATGTCGTGGGCATAGTGAATGGCAAGGACTACGCTGAGGTGTTCCTGGACGATGGTCGGAGCCTCAAGGGAAAGCGTGTGATCGTAACGGTCCCATTTTCTGCCCTGCGCCTGATGAAGCTGGATGCGCCGATACACCCCTTGCAGTCCGAGGCGATCAATACACTCGGGTATGCTATTGCGACGCACTTGAGCTTTGTGCCAAAGCGCAAGTTCTGGGAACTCGACGGCTTGGCGCCGTCCATGTGGACTGACGGTCCCGCCGGTCGGGTTACGCCCTTGCGCAACAATCCGAAGGATCCGAATGAGATCACGACCTTCTGGGTCCTTTGTGCTGGTGCAAACGCGAGATATATTGACCGCATGACGCAGGAGGAGGGAACGAAATATATCCTTGACTACCTTGCAAGGATTCGGCCGAGCACGAAGGGGGCGCTGGAGTTGGTGAAATTCTGGTCGTGGCAGCAGGATCGCTTCGGTTGCGGCACATGGGCTTCTTGGCATCCGGGTCAGCCCACCAAGTTTGGTAACGAGATGCGCTTGCCGGCAGGCCGGATTCATTTTGCGGGTGAGCATACGAGCCTTTATTCCCGTGGCATGGAAGGCGCCATGGAGTCCGGAGAGAGGGCGGCATTCGAAGCGGCCGGTTCGCTGTAACCGGCAGGTACCTTGTGATGATTCCGCGACGCATCTGCAGGAATCGAGGGGTTACGTATGCGAAGGCAGTTGTGTCCGGTTAAGAATCGAACAAAGGCAATTGGTTATTAACTGTCTCATAGTTAATGCAATCTTTTGGACAAATGAAGGAACTGCTCAGATTGTTTGATGCGGCCGCGCAGCACACGCTGGGAAGCGCGCGCGTTTCACAAGCTCAACAGCAAAGCTCGACCGAGTTGCAGGATCGTGTCGGGCTGACCGTTGGCGAGCGGGAGCTTGACCGAATGCCAGGTGCGAAGGTTTGAATCAGCTCTTGGAATGTCTTGTTTCCATGGACGCCTCGCCGGTGCATACGACCTTTGCATTAGGCGTCTTCTCGTATAGCTAGGCTGCCGCAGTCTCTCAAGTATAGGAGTTGTATGAAAACCGACCAGAAGAAGGTGCGCGAAACTGGGTGCAATCGTGGAATCACTGTCAATCGACGCGAACTGATCCAGCTTGCGGCGGGCGGATATGCGGCACTGGGCATCAACTCAACCGCGCGTGGTGCACCGTTGCCGGCAACACGAAGTGATGTGCTCGTCATTGGCGCCGGCCTCTCGGGGCTCAATGCGGCGATGCTACTGGAGGAACAGGGCCTATCGGTGACCGTACTCGAGGGTCGGGACAGAATCGGTGGGCGGCTCCATACGCTTGATGACGTGCCTGGTCATCCAGAGGCCGGAGGCACCGGCGTCGGAGCCTCTTACGCGAGATTAATTGATCGTGCGCGCCAGCTCGGCGTGCGGCTGGTGCCCGGTGTTAGCGAGTCACGGGAAGAGCAGTCGTGGCACATTAGCGACCAGTTCATTCCGCCAGGCAAGTGGGCAGCTCATCCGTCGAACCCGCAGCCGGAGGAATTTCGCCATTTGGGGCCTTGGATGTTCCTGTTTTCCTTTCTGAACTCCAAGTTGCCGGAAATCGAGTTGGACGGATGGCAGTCCGCGAAATACGCACAGCTCGATGTGCCGGTGGCTGACTATCTCGCCACTCATGGGCTGAATCCGGAAGCCATTCGCCTCGCCGATAAGTTCAGCTCCTACGGAACAAATCTCTGGCAGACGTCACTACTTCACTTCGCGCACATATTCAGTTTTGGTCGCGTCACGGCGCAGCTTGCGCAGGGTAAGCCGTCGACGACGCGCATCGAGGGTGGAAGCCAACGGATGCCGGAAGCCATGGCAGGTGCGCTAAAGGGCAATGTCCTGACAGGGCGACACGTCGTAGCCGTGCATATGGATCACCGTGGTGTCGAGGTGCGTTGCCTCGATGGCACGCTCCACCGCAGCAAGCACGTCGTGATGTCGCTGCCGTTCCCGGCACTGCGCCTGCTACACGTCACGCCAGCATTTACCGGATTGCAGGCCGAGGCGGTGGCGGCGCTGTCTTACCACACCGACTTTCACGTCTACTTCGCGATTGAAAAACCATTCTGGGAACGCGACGGTCTGCCGCCGTCCTTCTGGTCAGACGGGCCCATCGAGCGCTTCGAGGCGCTTAAATCTGGTCCTGGCGGATCGATTTCGTCGTTTAGGCATTATTCGAACGGTGCGGGTACCGATCGTTTCAATCGCATGACTCGCGACGCGGCCGCACAATTCGTTCTCCGCGAGGTCGAACGCGTCCGGCCGGCTGCGAAGGGCGCCCTTCGTGTGTTGCGAACCGCGTCATGGCAGCATACTCCATTCTCGTTTGGCAGCTATGCGTCGTGGATGCCGGGACAGATACCACGATTTGCAGAGGCCATGCGCAAGCCGCATCACCGAATGTTCATGTGCGGCGAGCACACTGCGGTGCTCACTCGCGGCATGGAAGGAGCTATGGAGTCGGGCGAGCGCGCAGCGCTGGAATTGCTATCGACGGCATAGCACCAATGCCATCGGCAAACTTGTCGATTTGCAGATTTCCTGTGCGGTATGTATTTCTCCGGATTCTCTGGGCACAAGGCAGAGTGATCAGGAAGGTCAAATGGGGTCTACTGCGCGGCCATGGCACGAGCGTCGGTGGTGCCATCGTCGACTCCGGGAAGTTTCCCTGGGCTGAACACAGGCAGCGATTCCGCCGCCTGAACGAACCCGACGTGAGCTACCACGGTGTCGTCTACACCGAGGCGCTGGGGCCGGCCGCGTACATCGGTCGCGCGCGCGTCGTGCCGCTGCGCAATACGGGCGCCGCGATCTCGCCATTCAATGCGTTCCTGCTGTTGCAGGGCATCGAGACACTCGGCCTGCGCATCGATCGCATCAGCGAGAACGCGCTGGCGGTGGCGAAGCACCTTGCAGGGCACGAGAAGGTGAGCTGGGTGCGCTACTCAGGCCTCGCCTCGCATCCCGATCATGCGCTCGTGCAGAAGTACCTGTCCGGCAAGGCGCCGGGCATCCTGACCTTCGGCCTGCGCGGCGGGCGGGCGGCCGGCGAGCGCTTCCAGGACGCGCTCGAGCTGTTCACGCGCCTCGTCAACATCAGCGACGCGAAGTCGCTCGCCTGCCACCCCGCATCGACCACGCATCGTCAGCTCTCGCCCGACGAGCTGGCAAGGGCCGGCGTCAGCGAGGACATGGTCAGGCTTTCGATCGGCATTGAGCACATCGACGACCTGATCGCCGATATTGACCAGGCGCTCGCGCGGGCGTAATACCGCGCATATCCAGCATGCGCCACGGGTCCTCAGCCATGTAAGGGCGCCGTCAACTGACCTGGCAATTCCCTTTCGCACTGCTTTACGAATTCTGGGGGTAGTTGCTCGATCGAATCGAGCAGCGTGCCATCAGTTCGCCACAACATCGCGCCTGGTCGACCAGCCATCTTGAGCCACGATTGCCATTCAGTCTGGCTCGTCCAAGAGCAGGCATTGGGAATATGCGTCAGGCCGTCATTGGCAATGTCCGAAGTCTTGCAGACCCAGCAGTCCAGAGTCATCTCAGTTCGATGATAGCCACTCGATTTCTCGAGCCATCTGGTAAATGCTTCCCGATAGATCCACGCGTGATCGCCCATGAACTGCCAATCCAGCAACATCGGGCGATCAAATACTGTGCTTTCCATGTTGAAATTCGCGGCAACCTCGGGGCCGCGCACGCCGATGACCGCACCGCCTATTCCACCACGAAACGTCGGGACAGGAACTTTCTCGCCCGTGTACGGGTTATCGAATTCCGACAGGTAGTTGCCGGTTTCGGGATTCTTGTAGAAAAGCCAGTTGCGAGTGCGCTCCGAAATCGCACCGTCTTTGCGCAGCTCGGAACTGCGCACGCTTACACCTTCCACGAGATAAAGCAGGCGACCATACTCGGCAAGTGAGGGTCCCTTTCCGGGTACAAGTCCGTATACGCGTCCATGCGAATATGCATAAACCGTCTTGCCAGAAAGATCTCCCTGCAGGCGTCCGAGCGTTTTCACATTGAACTTTGGATCGCGCGTTGGGAGCTCGATCGCGGAGAGCTTTGCTTCTGGCGACAACCCGCCAGTCGCCGACTTTTCATTCGCATTTGTTGGCAGCGCAATCAGACCGCTCATGGCGCCAAGGGACAAGAGGCCTTCGCGGCGGGAAAACATTCTCAATTGGCTCTCCTCGATAAGTAGCATTCCCTATTGCAAGGCTGCCACAGTTCTCCCAGTGTCACAATCTGTATGTGCAATGCGGTTCAACCGCGCGTGGTGCGTCGTTGCCTACAACACGAAGTGATGTGCTCGTAATTGGCGCTGGCCTGTCGGGGCTAAATGCGGCGTTGCTGCTGGAGGAGCAGGGCCTGTCAGTGACCGTACTTGAGGGTCGCGACAGAATCGGTGGTCGGCTCTATACGCTTACTGAAGTGCCTGATCATCCAGAGGCCGGAGCTAACGGCGTCGGACACTCCTACGCGAGATTGCTTGATCTCGCGCGCCGGCTCGATGTGCCGCTTGCTCCCGAGCGTCTGCGTACCGAGCCAAAGGAATGGAGCTCGTTGCACATAAATGATCAGTTCATTCCGCTGGACAAATGGGCAGCTCATCCGTCGAACCCGCATCCGGAGGGATTTCGGCACTTGACGCCTTGGCAGATCATCTTCACCTTCTTAAACTCCAAGTTGCCGGAAATGGAATTGGGCGAATGGCAGTCGGCAAAATTCGCACACCTCGATGTGCCGGTGGCTGGCTACCTCACCGCTCAAGGACTGAATCCAGAAGCCATTGGCCTCGCTGATAAGTTCAGCTCCTACGGAACGAACCTCTGGCAGACGTCGCTACTCCGCTTTGCGCACGTTTTCAGTTTTGGTCGCGTCTCGATGCAGCTTGCGCAGGGTAAGTTGCCGATGAGCATCGAAGGCGGAAACCAGCGGATGCCGGAAGCTATGGCGGGTGCACTAAAGGGCAATGTCCTGACAGGGCGACATGCCGTAGCTGTGCACATGGATCACCGTGGCGTCGAGGTGCGTTGCCTCGATGGCACGCGCCACCTCAGCGGGCACGTCGTGATGTCGCTGCCGTTCTCGGCCCTGCGCCTGCTGTACGTTGCGCCAGCATTTACAGGATTGCAGGCTGAAGCGGTGGCGGCACTGTCTTACCACACCGCCTTCCAAGTCCACTACGCGATTGAAAAGCCGTTCTGGGAACGCGACGGTCTGCCACCATCCTTCTGGTCAGACGGGCCCATCGAGCGCTTCAACGCGCTGAACTATGGTCCTGGCGGGTCGATCTCGTCATTTCTACACTACTCGAACGGCGAGAGTACCGCACGTTTCGATCGCATGACTCACGACGCGGCCGCACAATACGTTCTCCGTGAAGTCGAACGCGTCCGGCCGGCTGCGAAGGGCGCCCTTCGTGCGCTGAAAACCGTATCATGGCAGCAGACACCATTCTCGGGTGGTGCCTACGCGTCGTGGATGCCGGGGCAGGTACCACGATTTGCAGAGGCCATGCGCAAGCCGCATCACCGAATGTTCATTTGCGGCGAGCACACCTCAGTGCTCGCCCGGGGTATGGAAGGAGCGCTGGAGTCAGGTGAGCGCGCTGCGCTGGAACTGCTATCGGCGGTCTGACACCTAAGGAAACTCTGAAGTACTGGTCACGGTAGGAAGAGAAGGCCGCGGCTTTGCGTCGACAGCGCGAGTCGCGCGGCCTTTTGGCATCGATGGTCTGTTTCCAGCTTCGATTTTCGGCGTTTCCCGATCACCACCGACACCTTCCCTACGTTCTGAGCAGTTGCCGTCGGACCAAGTACAGATTGGTGAGTGCCGCGGTGACCTGCAGTCGGTGCAGGTTCTTGGCGAGACCTCGGTAGCGCACCTTGCGGAAGCCGAAGATGTTCTTGATCACGCCGAACACATGCTCGACCTTGGCGCGCACCCGCGACTTGTGGCGATTCTTCGCCTTCTCGGTCGCGTCGATTCGGCCGTGAAAGCGATACCGCCTGTTCGTGAAGTCCTTGGCCCGGGGCGCGTGCCGATGGATGACGGCCGTCTGGCCCTGATAGCCCTGATCGCCCCAGACCCGCGTCTCGCGGCCATGCAGCAGATAGGGCAGCGCCTCTCGGTCGTGCACGTTCGCCGCCGAGACCTGCACCGTGTGGATCAGCTTGGTGCGGCTGTCGACGCCGATATGCGCCTTCATCCCGAAGTACCACTGTTGGCCCTTCGCCGTCTGGTGCATCTGCGGATCGCGCTGCCCGTCCTGGTTCTTGGTCGAGCTCGGCGCGCCGATGATGGTGGCGTCCACGATCGTGCCCTTGGCAATCTTGATGCCGCTGCGATGCAGATGCTCGTTCACCGCCGTCAGCAGTACCTTGCCGAGCTTGTTGCGCTCGAGCAGATGGCGGAACTTGCACACCGTGGTCTCGTCGGGCGCCCCTTCGACTCCAAGGTCGATCCCGGCAAAGCTGCGCATCGCCGCCGAGTCGTACAGCGCTTCCTCCACCGCCGGGTCCGACAGGTTGAACCACAGCTGCAGAAAGTAGATCCGCAGCATCCGCTCCAGCGCAATCGGCGGCCGGCCGCCGTGCTCGCTGACCTTCGGATACGCCGTCTGCACCGCCGCGGCCAGTTCCGTCCACGGAATGATCCGGTCCATGTCAGCCAGAAACTGCGCCCGACGCGTCGTCTTGCCGTACTTCTCAAACCCCGACAGCGTTTGCTGCTTCATCGTCATCCCCGCGTGATCGTGAACGCAGCATAAGACATCATCGGTAAATCAGAGTTTCCCTAACACTTATGAGGCCACCCGCTGTCAACAGGCGATAGCGGTTGGGCGGCGATCTTGTCTTTGCCGTGCGTGAAGCATTCGCATCGTTCTCCGACTTGGTTTCGCAAGCGGCGTCAGGCGAAGCCTGCACCAAACACTTATCGAGGCTCAGTCATCCGATTGGGATGATGCGCGTCGTGGTCGACGCGCGACCTGGAAAGGGTGATGCAAGACACCTGAAGCCCGATGTCTTGCGAGGGATAATGGAGCGCATCGCAAGATCGGAGTTGATCCGATGCGCGGCGAAGTGGATCCCCAGACGGCGATGTTCTCGTACGTGTCGGCGGAGAGACGGGTGCCGATCGAACATCCTCTGCGCTCGATCAATGCCTACGCCGATGCAGCGCTGCGGGCGATCAGCCCCGAGCTCAATGAGTTGTATGGCAATGCCCGCCGACCTTCCATTGCGCCGGAGCGACTGCTCAAGGCGCCAGTTGCTGATCGCCCTGTACACGGTGCGCTCGGACCGGGCGTTCTGCGAGCAGCTGGACCACAACTTTTTGTTCCGCTGGTTTCTGGACATGAGCCTGGATGATGCGGCGCTGGACCAGTCGACCCTCTCGCGCCTGCGCGAGCGGCTGGCGCAGACTGACATTGCCCGCCACTTCTTCGACCAGGTGCTGCGTCTGGCCAAGGCACACCGACTGCTGTCGAGCGAGCACTTCACGGTTGATTCGACGCTGAATCGACAGCTGGGCGAGTTTGAAGAGCCTGAAGAAGGATGGCCCACCGCGTCCTGATGAGTACGTAGAATGCCTTAATTGACCGGTTGCTCGCCACTAGCTATACGTAAAGGTATGTCATGTTCAAGCTCATATCTGCTGCCAGGGCTCTGCGCAATTGCCGCTCAATTCAGCATGGCTGCGCCAGACTTGGCTATCGCGGCCGCATTGCCGGGAGCGGCAAGTGCGCAGGTGCAGGACGACCCGAGTGCCCGCGACCTGCAGCGCCTCGTGACGTGGTTCGAGGGCGATTTCGACAATCAGGAGCAGATCTGGTTCGAAGAAGATGGCCGTTCGGCAACACCTATCGCGGAGCGTCACGAGCGCGTACATGCAACGCATCGCCGCGTGGACCTTCCGGCATTTGGGCAATATGTGTTTTATGTCGAGGAGTATCTCGACGACGATCCCAGCAAGGTATTTCGCCAGCGGCTGGTGACATTCGAGAGCGCGCGCGAAGCGGGAGTTCGGATGAAGCTGTGGACCTTCAAGGATCCCGCCGGCGTTCGTGGTGCCCATCTGGATCCGTCGAAGCTTGCACACATTACCCCTGCCGCCCTGACGGCCCTGCCGTCGGGCTGCGACGTATTGTGGGTGCTTGAGGGCGATCAGTACGTTGGCGGCATGCGGCCGCGCGAATGTGTCTTTGGGGCAGGCGCCAAGCGCCTCTATTCACAGCATGATCTCGGGCTCTCCCCAACCAAGTATTGGCGACTCGACAGCGTAATTCTGCTGGAGTCGGATGAGCTGTACCGAGGACACCCATCGGGTGTGCCGCACAAGTTGATGCGGACAAAGACATTCAGCTGCGATATTCATTTCTACTCCGGCGAGTATCTTTCCGGTCCGCATCCCGACGATCAGATATTCCCCGATCGCGAGATTCACAGCCAAGGCGGCACAATCACCGTCACCCGCAAGGCCGATGGGAAAGAGTACGTATTCCGCTTGCGCGACAAGGAGTATCCGTACTACGAGGAGAACCCGGATTTCATGTTTCTCTCCTTGCGCCAAGGCAGCGATCCGTTCCTCGCGTATTCGTTGCATGATCCCACGGCGAAATTGATCGGCTTCAACCTTGGCTGGGTCAGCGCGTTCTGCAATCGCATCGAGTACCCGCGGAGTGCCCGCGCTGACAAGTGGGATCCCGTGAGCCGTCGCGCCGGTATCGGCAGCATAGAGGCGAAGGCGGGGATTTCGGGCGATCAATTTGACCTTCGGATGAGGTGAGGTGGTGGCGACACTCAACCGACGTTCAGCCATTGCCGTGATTGGGGGGGCGCTCGGCTCCCTGCACCGTCCGATCTATGCGGGGAAGGAGCGCGCGCTCGATGCAGTCGTCATTGGTGCGGGGCTTTCGGGGCTCCACGCCGCGATGCTGCTCGAAGAGCAGGGCATGAACGTCCAGGTTCTCGAAGGCCGTGACCGGGTCGGCGGGCGTGTTTACACGCTCAAGATGATGCCGGGCGGCGTCGAGGCCGGGGGTGAGGTGATGGGGCCGGCCTACGCGCGCATGCTCGATACCGCGCGCCGTCTGAAGCTTGAGACCGAGTCAGTGAAGCCGCTCGCACCATCAGATTGGGTGTATCACTTGGGCGGCAAGTACATTTTGAACGATGAATGGCAGGCAAGTCCCGCCAATCCCCTTTCGGGCGACGATCGCAGGATCCTGCCGCAACAACTGCTGCAGACGCTGATGTATCGCGATGCCCCGCTTCGCGGCCAGTCGCTGGACGCCTGGCTGACGCCAGAGTTCGCAAAGTGGGACATTCCCGCTACCGACTATCTTCGATCCCGTGGTTACAATCAGGCGACGATCGATCTTGCAGGGCTGGTCGTACATACCGATACGCTCGCAGGGACGTCGGCGCTGCACGAAATGCGGCGCTACCACGTAGGCGAGGCTAGCTTGGGTAACCTTGCACGTGAAACCGAAACGGTAACGCGGATCGCCGGAGGAAACTCGCGGCTGCCGGAGGCAATGGCCCGCTCGCTTCGCAACGAGGTCCAGCTCGGCAAGGCCGTGTACGGAATCGAAAGCGACAGCGACTGTGTCACGGTGCATTGCACGGACGCAACGCGATTTCGCGCAAAGTTTGCGATCGTGTCCATGCCGCTACCTAGGCTGCGGGATGTCATTTTCGCACCCGGCCTGCCAGCACCGCTAGCAGCTGCCGTGCAGGAAATCGACTATGGGTTGTCGATCCAGATTCACATGATGGCCCGCGAGCCCTTCTGGGAAAAGGATGGGTTGCCGCCGAGCATGTGGACAGACACAGGCATCGAACGGTTTGCCACGCTGAACCGGGGGCCGAACGGGGAGCCAACGTCGTTAATTGCCTTCGTAAATGGCTCCGAAGCCCGGCGCTTCGCCTTCATGACCGACCGGCAGTGCTTCGAATACGTCGAGGCCATTGCTGGGCAGATTCGTCCTTCGACTCGCGGAATGTTGGAGTTGATAACCATCCAGTCATGCGCACGCGACCCATTCGGCGCTGGAGACTGGGTCTACTGGAAGCCTGGGCAGATCGTGAAGTACGGCCGTCACATGCGGGATGGCCAGCCCCGAGTGGCCTTTTGCGGCGAACACACCGCGATCATGCAGCGAGGTATGGAAGGTGCATTCGAATCGGGTGAACGGGCCGCTATGGAGGTACTTGAACATGTTTAACTTGAGGTACGCAGCAACGACGCTCTTGCTTGCGGGTTGCATTGCTGCCGCCGGGAGTACGCTTGTCGCAGCAGAAGAAAAAGGGGTTACGCAGTCGGAGCGATCAGCAAACTCCGCAGACGAGGCGGAGATCAAGCGCGGAAGGTTGCTGTTCCTGCAGTGTCGTGCGTGCCATGAAGTTGCAGCGGGCCAACCTCACAAGGTGGGGCCGAACTTGCACGGGTTCATCGGTCAGGCTGCGGCGCGCGCGGACGGCTTCAAGTATTCCGATGCGCTCTCGAAATCGAACCTGACTTGGGATGCCGCCACGCTTGACCGCTGGATAAAACACCCCTCGACTGTCGTGCCCGGCACCATGATGGCGTATGTCGGAATGGCAAGCGAGACCGACCGCCGTGCACTCATCGCCTATCTTGAGTCCGCTACCAAGTGATGCCGCGTCATTCATGGGCCGCGGCCCAACTAGCCAGGAGTTTGTCCTAATGATTTCTCGATTCCAGTTGGCATCGGTGCTTATTCTCGCGGGTTCAATGGTCGGGCAAGTACATGCCCAAGATGCTATGCCTGATGCAAGCGCGAGTGACCTCCAGGAAGTTGTGGTGTCCGCGCGCAAGCGGGACGAGCGGCTTCAGGATGTTCCGCTAACAATCACGGCTGTCACGTCCGAAGCCATCAACGCCGCCGGAATCAGCAGTGTGGCGCAGTTGTCGAACATGACGCCGGGGTTTCATTTCGAGAAGGAACCTAGCCGTCAGCAAAGCCAGGCGCGCGTACGCGGCATGGAAGTCAATACCGCGAATCCCACCCGGCAGAACGCTTCCTTCTTCATCGACGGGGTCTACATGCCCGGTTCCGTGCAGTCTCTCGACTTCAGCGAGTTCGAGCGCGTGGAAGTGATCAAGGGTCCCCAGAGCGCTCTTTTCGGTCGCCAGACATTCGGCGGCGCCGTGAACTTCTTACCCAAGGCGCCGCGAAATGAACTGGGGGTGGACGTTTCTGCAATCCTTGGCTCAAACAGCTTGCAGGAGTTCTCTGGCAGCCTGTCGGGTGCATTGGTCGAGGACAGGCTATTCGCCAGGGTGCATTTGCGCAGCTACGACTACGCGGGTGCATTTCATAATGCCCTGAGCGGCGAACGACTCGGGGAGGAGGAGTCGTTGTCCGGTTCTGCTTCGCTGACCTGGCGCGCAACCGATAAGCTGCAATTTGACCTGCGGTATACACGCCAGGAAGACGATGACGGTCCGCCGCCTATCCTGATGGTCGGAGCTGCCGACCTGAATTGCGGGCCCTTCTTTCCGGGTGGCCGGCGCTTCTACTGCGGTGCCATCCCCACAGGGGGAGAACCGGCGATAAACACCACAGTCGCTCCCAACTCTCTTGGCATCGACGAATTCGGCTTCGATCGTACCGCAGAGATGCTGTCGCTCAAGGCGGTCTACTCGACCGCCAAGCACAATATCACGTTCATTGCGGCCAAGTACGATGAGGACAACTTGGGGGTCATCGATTTGGATTACACGCCTGTTGCCGCATATGCCACGGTAACCGAGCAGCAGTTTGACGATCGCTCGTTCGAACTGAGGCTGGCCTCAGACGGCACACAGCGCCTGAAATACGTCACGGGTGTCTATTGGTACGAGGGCAGCTTTGATGAGCGCGGTCTTACCGGTACCGCAGACCTGAGTGTCCTGCCCCCGCTAACCACACAGCCAAATATCGGAGAATCGGAGAACATTGCTGCCTTCGCGTCGGTCAGTTACGCGCTCACGGATCGCCTTAACGGCAGTGTCGAGGTTCGCTACCAGGAAGACGAGGTTACGAATGTCGGTGGACAGGGCGCGGCGCGCCGTACCTTGTCTGCAAAGACGGATGCATGGCTGCCACGAGCGATTCTTGATTACAAGCTGACTAATGACGTGATGGTCTACGGCATCTACTCCGAGGGGAACAAGCCGCGGCAGTTCAATGCAAACATTGCCGGTTTGCCTGTCGCGCAACAGGAATACATAGCCACGACATATGGGGTTGGCATTGCGATGGACGAGGAGCGATTGAAGAATTATGAGCTTGGCTTGAAGTCCACGTTGTTTGATCGTCGCATGACGCTCAATCTCGCGACATTCCTGATGAAGTGGGACGATCAGGTGACGCGTCGCCAGGTCTTTCCGTTCGAAGGCAGTCCCACGCAGATCGACGTGGTCGACAACGCCGGTTCGACTGAAATCAAGGGTGTCGAGCTCGAGAGTCACGTGCGGATCGGGCCCGCGCTGAGCCTCGACGCCACGTTCGCATACATCAACTCTAAGTACACGGAATTCAACTCTGCCAATATGCAGCAGGTGTTTGGCGACGCGCAGACGGCTGGCAATGAAGCGGCGCGATTCCCGAAAGCCCAAGGCTCGCTTGCGGCAAGCTACACAGTTGACCTGCGGTCCGACTGGAGTGCAACGCTGCGCATTGACGAATCGTTTATGGACAAGCGCTGGACTGACGAGGTAAATCTCGCGTACGCGGATTCATATTGGCGCACCAACCTGCGTGCAACCTTGAGCAAAGGGTCGTTCGCCGGTACGGTGTTTGTCGAGAACCTCACCGACGACGATGGGCTTCCGATGGCCACGCGGTATCGAGACATCACGGTCCCGGGCAATAACTTCTCCTTCCCGTACTCGCGCTCAGAAGGACGCAAGTGGGGTGTGACCCTGCGCTACACGCTTTGACGAGTCGGTGCGTTGAACAGACGCAATATGATGAATTCCGTGTGGGTGACGCGATCTCACGCGGGTAGCGCGACATAGGGGTTGAACTTGGAGAAATCGAGTTTGCCGACGATGAGGAATATAACGGTGCGGATGGTGCGGAAGCGGCCCTATCCGCGCGCCTGCCCTTGGGTGCTTGGAACAGAGCACTGATGGCCTCTGGGAACCATTTCTCTACCACTCCGTTCTCCCATCGACTGCCGCTGTCTGCGGCGACAGACCGCGCTGCGGCCTTGCCGATGAAAGAAGATCGAAGAGGAGAGATCAACCCGTATCCCCCAAGTACGCCGTTACTCACTCGGATTTCCATAGAGTCGTAAAGGATTGAGCCATGAGTCAGGAATCCCAAATAACCCGCCGCACCTTTATGGCAAGCACAGCGACGGCGCTGGGTGCAGTGGCAGCGCTAACCGCTGGCCGCGCCGAGGCGCGCACCGGCAAGCCTGCGGGCACCACGGATGTCATCGTTGTTGGCGCCGGGTTATCTGGGCTTTATGCCACACTTCTTCTGGAGGAGATGGGCTACAAGGTGACTCTTCTCGAGGGGCGGAATCGTGTTGGCGGCAAGGTCTACACGATGGATGATGTGCCCGGTGCTCCCGAAGGTGGAGCCGGCAGTATCTCCGCCAACTACGCCCGGCTGCTGGACGTCGTGAATCGGTACGGCGTCGAACTGGTACCGGCGCGGAATCAGTTGCCCTTTGGACAAGACTCGATGATGAACCTGGGCGGCGAGAACATTTTCTACAACCAGTGGGAGGGCCATGCCCGCAATCCCTTCCCCGACGCCTTCCGGGCAACGCTCCCTTGGCGTGTCGCTGGTCCGCTAATCGCCAAGGACAACCAGTTGACGCGCACGGAGCAGTTCGTCGACCCGGCTTTCGCCAAGTACGAAATGTCCTTGTACGA
>CADEFJ010000036.1:14225-24310 GCA_902826575.1 uncultured Pseudomonadota bacterium
GCAGCAAAGGCTTTGATGACTCTTCCATCAAGATGGCGCATGAGATAAATCCCGGCTCCGTTGACGAAACGGGGGCGCACGGCTCTTCTTTGCTTGTCAGTTACAGTTCTGTGACGTTCGGGAAGCTCGGGGCGAACATCAACGCGGCGGGATTTCCACGGGCGGCCAAGGGAGGCAACCTGCGGATACCCGAAGGTATGGCGCGACATGTGAAAACGGAAATTCAAATGAATTCGAATGTCGTGGGCATAGTGAATGGCAAGGACTACGCTGAGGTGTTCCTGGACGATGGTCGGAGCCTCAAGGGAAAGCGTGTGATCGTAACGGTCCCATTTTCTGCCCTGCGCCTGATGAAGCTGGATGCGCCGATACACCCCTTGCAGTCCGAGGCGATCAATACACTCGGGTATGCTATTGCGACGCACTTGAGCTTTGTGCCAAAGCGCAAGTTCTGGGAACTCGACGGCTTGGCGCCGTCCATGTGGACTGACGGTCCCGCCGGTCGGGTTACGCCCTTGCGCAACAATCCGAAGGATCCGAATGAGATCACGACCTTCTGGGTCCTTTGTGCTGGTGCAAACGCGAGATATATTGACCGCATGACGCAGGAGGAGGGAACGAAATATATCCTTGACTACCTTGCAAGGATTCGGCCGAGCACGAAGGGGGCGCTGGAGTTGGTGAAATTCTGGTCGTGGCAGCAGGATCGCTTCGGTTGCGGCACATGGGCTTCTTGGCATCCGGGTCAGCCCACCAAGTTTGGTAACGAGATGCGCTTGCCGGCAGGCCGGATTCATTTTGCGGGTGAGCATACGAGCCTTTATTCCCGTGGCATGGAAGGCGCCATGGAGTCCGGAGAGAGGGCGGCATTCGAAGCGGCCGGTTCGCTGTAACCGGCAGGTACCTTGTGATGATTCCGCGACGCATCTGCAGGAATCGAGGGGTTACGTATGCGAAGGCAGTTGTGTCCGGTTAAGAATCGAACAAAGGCAATTGGTTATTAACTGTCTCATAGTTAATGCAATCTTTTGGACAAATGAAGGAACTGCTCAGATTGTTTGATGCGGCCGCGCAGCACACGCTGGGAAGCGCGCGCGTTTCACAAGCTCAACAGCAAAGCTCGACCGAGTTGCAGGATCGTGTCGGGCTGACCGTTGGCGAGCGGGAGCTTGACCGAATGCCAGGTGCGAAGGTTTGAATCAGCTCTTGGAATGTCTTGTTTCCATGGACGCCTCGCCGGTGCATACGACCTTTGCATTAGGCGTCTTCTCGTATAGCTAGGCTGCCGCAGTCTCTCAAGTATAGGAGTTGTATGAAAACCGACCAGAAGAAGGTGCGCGAAACTGGGTGCAATCGTGGAATCACTGTCAATCGACGCGAACTGATCCAGCTTGCGGCGGGCGGATATGCGGCACTGGGCATCAACTCAACCGCGCGTGGTGCACCGTTGCCGGCAACACGAAGTGATGTGCTCGTCATTGGCGCCGGCCTCTCGGGGCTCAATGCGGCGATGCTACTGGAGGAACAGGGCCTATCGGTGACCGTACTCGAGGGTCGGGACAGAATCGGTGGGCGGCTCCATACGCTTGATGACGTGCCTGGTCATCCAGAGGCCGGAGGCACCGGCGTCGGAGCCTCTTACGCGAGATTAATTGATCGTGCGCGCCAGCTCGGCGTGCGGCTGGTGCCCGGTGTTAGCGAGTCACGGGAAGAGCAGTCGTGGCACATTAGCGACCAGTTCATTCCGCCAGGCAAGTGGGCAGCTCATCCGTCGAACCCGCAGCCGGAGGAATTTCGCCATTTGGGGCCTTGGATGTTCCTGTTTTCCTTTCTGAACTCCAAGTTGCCGGAAATCGAGTTGGACGGATGGCAGTCCGCGAAATACGCACAGCTCGATGTGCCGGTGGCTGACTATCTCGCCACTCATGGGCTGAATCCGGAAGCCATTCGCCTCGCCGATAAGTTCAGCTCCTACGGAACAAATCTCTGGCAGACGTCACTACTTCACTTCGCGCACATATTCAGTTTTGGTCGCGTCACGGCGCAGCTTGCGCAGGGTAAGCCGTCGACGACGCGCATCGAGGGTGGAAGCCAACGGATGCCGGAAGCCATGGCAGGTGCGCTAAAGGGCAATGTCCTGACAGGGCGACACGTCGTAGCCGTGCATATGGATCACCGTGGTGTCGAGGTGCGTTGCCTCGATGGCACGCTCCACCGCAGCAAGCACGTCGTGATGTCGCTGCCGTTCCCGGCACTGCGCCTGCTACACGTCACGCCAGCATTTACCGGATTGCAGGCCGAGGCGGTGGCGGCGCTGTCTTACCACACCGACTTTCACGTCTACTTCGCGATTGAAAAACCATTCTGGGAACGCGACGGTCTGCCGCCGTCCTTCTGGTCAGACGGGCCCATCGAGCGCTTCGAGGCGCTTAAATCTGGTCCTGGCGGATCGATTTCGTCGTTTAGGCATTATTCGAACGGTGCGGGTACCGATCGTTTCAATCGCATGACTCGCGACGCGGCCGCACAATTCGTTCTCCGCGAGGTCGAACGCGTCCGGCCGGCTGCGAAGGGCGCCCTTCGTGTGTTGCGAACCGCGTCATGGCAGCATACTCCATTCTCGTTTGGCAGCTATGCGTCGTGGATGCCGGGACAGATACCACGATTTGCAGAGGCCATGCGCAAGCCGCATCACCGAATGTTCATGTGCGGCGAGCACACTGCGGTGCTCACTCGCGGCATGGAAGGAGCTATGGAGTCGGGCGAGCGCGCAGCGCTGGAATTGCTATCGACGGCATAGCACCAATGCCATCGGCAAACTTGTCGATTTGCAGATTTCCTGTGCGGTATGTATTTCTCCGGATTCTCTGGGCACAAGGCAGAGTGATCAGGAAGGTCAAATGGGGTCTACTGCGCGGCCATGGCACGAGCGTCGGTGGTGCCATCGTCGACTCCGGGAAGTTTCCCTGGGCTGAACACAGGCAGCGATTCCGCCGCCTGAACGAACCCGACGTGAGCTACCACGGTGTCGTCTACACCGAGGCGCTGGGGCCGGCCGCGTACATCGGTCGCGCGCGCGTCGTGCCGCTGCGCAATACGGGCGCCGCGATCTCGCCATTCAATGCGTTCCTGCTGTTGCAGGGCATCGAGACACTCGGCCTGCGCATCGATCGCATCAGCGAGAACGCGCTGGCGGTGGCGAAGCACCTTGCAGGGCACGAGAAGGTGAGCTGGGTGCGCTACTCAGGCCTCGCCTCGCATCCCGATCATGCGCTCGTGCAGAAGTACCTGTCCGGCAAGGCGCCGGGCATCCTGACCTTCGGCCTGCGCGGCGGGCGGGCGGCCGGCGAGCGCTTCCAGGACGCGCTCGAGCTGTTCACGCGCCTCGTCAACATCAGCGACGCGAAGTCGCTCGCCTGCCACCCCGCATCGACCACGCATCGTCAGCTCTCGCCCGACGAGCTGGCAAGGGCCGGCGTCAGCGAGGACATGGTCAGGCTTTCGATCGGCATTGAGCACATCGACGACCTGATCGCCGATATTGACCAGGCGCTCGCGCGGGCGTAATTCATGCCAGCATGACGGAGGCGGCCACTCGCGCGATGCGGCTCAACGCTCCGGGTGCTGCGCTGCGGATGGAGGCGCTGCCGCTCGCCCCGCTTCGGCCCCACGAGGTATTGATCGAGGTGAGTGCCTGCGGCGTCTGCCGCACAGATCTGCATCTGCTCGACGGCGAGTTGCCACAGGCAGTCTTGCCGGTGACGCCGGGTCACGAGATCGTCGGGCGCATTGTCGATGCCGGCCATGCCGTCGATCGATTTTGCAGCGGCGACCGGGTCGGCGTGCCATGGCTCGCCTCGGCCTGCGGTGAGTGCGGTTACTGCGCGACAGGGCTGGAGAACCTGTGCGAGCGCGCCCGGTTCACCGGCTGCACCGTCGACGGCGGCTTCGCGCGCCACGCGATTGCCGATTCGCGTTTCTGTCTCGATCTGCCCGATCGTTATGACGATGCACAGGCCGCGCCGCTGCTATGCGCAGGGCTTATCGGTTATCGCGCGTATCGTGCGGCAGGCGAGGGCGGCAATCTCGGGCTCTATGGCTTCGGCGCGGCCGCGCATCTGCTCGCGCAAGTCGCGCGTGCCGACGGCCGGCGCATCTTCGCGCTGACGCGGCCCGGCGACCTCGATGCGCAGCATTTCGCACGCGAGCTCGGTGCGACCTGGGCCGGCGGTTCGGACGAAGCGCCCCCCGAGCCGCTCGATGCCGCCATCCTCTTTGCACCGGTCGGTTCACTCGTGCCGGCGGCGCTTGCGGCCGTGCGCAAGGGCGGGCGGGTCGTGTGCGCGGGCATACACATGAGCGACATCCCGACTTTTCCCTACTCGCTGCTGTGGGGCGAGCGCACGATCTGCTCGGTGGCGAATCTGACGCGTGAGGACGGGAGTGCGTTCATGAGGGTGGCTGCGCAGCTCGACCTGCGCGCGGCGATCGAGCCGTTTACCCTGGAGCAGGCGAACGATGCGCTGGCGCGATTGCGACGCGGCGAGCTGCGGGGCGCGGCGGTGCTGCTGACCGGCGCGGCCGTCGCAACGACATCCGCATGAGGGGCGCCGCCACGGCCTGATCCTGTCGGGGAGCGGAGACAGTTGCGCCGCGGCTGTGCGTTCATAACATCACGCGATGACTTCATCGCGCCCCAGGAATCGGGTATCGCTCGCCGCCTCGCTGGTTGCCCTCGCGGCTGCGGGCGCCGCCCAGGCCGCCGAAATCGAACTGTTCCCCGCCCAGAGCTTCGAGGCCGCGGTGGAGTCGCTCAATCCGGGCGATACGCTCATCGTGCACCAGGGCACGTACTCCGACACCGGCCGCATCAGCATCACGGTGCGCGGCACAGCGGCGGCACCGGTGCTGATCAAGGGCGCGGACGGCGAAGCCCTGCCGCTGATCACGCGGCCCGCATCGGCGCAGGTGCAGAACACCATCAACATCGAGGGTGCAACGCAGCTGCGAATCACGGGCCTCGAGATTTCGAGCAATGGCGGTGACGGCATCAACCTGAGCGGTGGGCCATCGTTCATCACGCTCGATGAGCTCGAGATCCACGATGTGGATGTCGGCATAAACTTCCGCAGCTCGATGAACGACATCACCGTGCGGCGCAACCATATCCACCACACTGGCCAGGACGGCGGCACGGGCGAGGGCATGTACGTCGGCTGCAACGACGCCACCTGCGTGGTGTCGAACTCGCTGATCGAGAACAACTGGATCCACGATACGCGCAGTTCCACACAGGGCGACGGCATCGAAATCAAGCACGGCTCGCATTCGAACGTCGTGCGCGACAACGTCATCCACGACACCGGCTATCCGTGCGTACTGGTCTACGGCACCGTCGGCAACCCGGTGAATATCGTCGAAGGCAACGTGATGTGGAATTGCGGCGACTCGGGCATCCAGGCTGCGGCCGAGGCGATCATCCGCAACAACATCATCTTCGGCGGCTCGGCCAACGGCTTCAATTCGCAGAGCCACCAGGGCGCGACACCGGCGAACCTGCAGTTCATCCACAACACCCTGATCGGCGGCAGTCCCTGCATGCGCCTGAGTGGCTGGAGCGGGCGGCCCGGACTCGTCGTCGCCAACAACGCGATCTATTGCGACGGTGACGACTTCGCGATCGGCGGTCTCGCCGGCGTCACCGTAGCGGGGAATGTCGTCGTGCCGGCCACGAGCACGCTGCCGGCGTCCGGCTATCGTGTCGGGCAGACGCCGGCGCTCGATCTGCTCGACTCGTCTGCGCGCAACGTCTACCCGGGCGCGGGTTCGCGGCTGATCGATGCCGGCGTGGCTGCCCATGCAACCAGCATCGATTTCAACGGCAACGCCCGCGCCGGCACACCCGACACGGGCGCCTACGACTATTCCACGGCGCAGAATCCGGGATGGGCCGTGGTCGCCGGATTCAAGAACGTAGCGGCGGCCCCTGTGCTGCCGACCGTGACCTTGTCCGCCAACCCGGTATCGGTCGGCTCCGGTGCGCCCACGCAGCTTTCCTGGAATGCAACGAATGCCTCGGCGTGCACAGCCAGCGCGAATCCTGCATCGGGCGGCTGGAGCGGAACGAAAGCAACGAGTGGCGATCAGATGACGTCGGCGCTTGCCGCGACCACGGTTTTCAGCCTCTCGTGCAGCAACGCGGCCGGCGCGGCCAGCCGCTCCGTGACCGTCACGGTCGCTGCGCCATCCGAGCCACCTCCAAGCCTGACGCTGGCCGCGAGTCCCGCAACGGTTGGCGCAGGCGAGCGCTCGACACTGACGTGGTCGAGCCAGAACGCCACGGGCTGTACTGCGACGGGTGCCTGGACGGGGAACAAGCCAAGCGCGGGCAGCGAACCAACGCCGACGCTCAGCGCAACCAGCAGCTTCACGCTCGCCTGCGTCGGCGCGGGCGGGACGACCCAGCGCTCGGTCACTGTGTCAGTCGCGACTGGCGGGCAGGTGCCGCCGCCGGCCGATTCGGGCGACGGGGGCGGTGGCCGGCTCGGGTGGCTCATGCTCGCGCTGCTGTGCGGGCTCGTCGCGTTGCGGGCGCATGCGGGAAGGCGGACGCTGCTGCTGCTCAGAACGCCTCGCCGACGCTGACGTAGATCGCGTCCTCGTCCTTGCCGACGCCATAGTCGACGCGCAGCGTCACGCCATTGTTCGGTTCGACGACGAAGCGCAGGCCCACGCCGCCGGCATACAGGTTCTCCGCCATGCTGAAGGCGCCGAACTCCGGCGCGACCTGCGTGACACCCGCGAATGCGGCCGCGATCCAGCGCGGCCGGAACTGCCAGCGGTACTCGGCCTGCGCGGCAATCATCGCGTTGCCGCGGTACTCCCCAAAGCTGTAGCCGCGCAGCAGGGAATTCTGGCCCACCTGGCATTCCATGTAGAACGGCACATCGCCTTCGGTGGCGCAGGCGTAGGCTTGCCAGGCGAACACATCGCGGTCGCGCAACGGCCGGTACTGCCGGTAGTTCACTTCATAGCGGTTCATCGAGACGTCGCTGCCGAGACTGTCGAAATGGAAACTGATGTCCGCGTCGAGCGCGATACCGTGGCGCGGATAGTAGGCACTGTCGCGCGTGTCGAATGCGAAGGACGGCCCAAGACTGTTGACGGACTGCAGGAGACCAATCTCTTCCAGTATCGAGTCGGGCAGGTTCGACGGATCCCCGGCCCGAAGCGTGGTGCCGAGTTTGCCGAACTGCGCCCGTGCTCCGAGGTACGTGTGCGGTGCGATGCGAAACTGGGCATGCGCCAGACCGCCGTAGCCTTCCTGGCCCAGAGGCACGGTCGATGACGTGGCACTGCCCGAATCGACGGTCAGGTCGTAGCGAAGGTCGGCGAAGACGCCCCCGGCCATGATGCGGAACCGGTCTTCGCGCAGGTAGAACTTGCCGCCCAGTCCGCCACCCCAGCTGCCGCCGTCCATCCACAACGCGCCCGCACCGAGGATGGACGGCGGAGAAACCTCGTCGGCGGGATTCAGCTTGAAGATGTAGGCGGCGGCGCCGACCAGGCCGGTTCCGAGGGCGGGATCCACCTGGGGAATGGGTACGGCGAGAAACTCGCCGCGCTGCGCATCTTCCGCGACGGTCGGTATCTCGCCGGCATGTGATGTGATGGCCAGTGCCAGCCAGAGCGCGGCAGTTCGCGCGATCACTTCGGATACAGGAGCGTGACGACGACGCGAAACCCGAGATCGTGCGGGGCCCCATCCGGACCGTCCATCCAGTAACGCAATCCGCCACCGAGGCTGGCCAACTGGCCGCCCAAGCGGGTGACCTTCGATACCATCATGTGCAGTGGCACAGACCACTGTTCACCCTCCCAGTCGTAGGCGCTTTCGAGATTGACGGTGCATGTCCAGGCCGTCTTCGTACCTTACGCCAGGAAGGGCTGAATGAACGTCGTGTTCACGTCGGCGCGCTGGCCACGATATCGCCGCTGCCCGACTGGCTGCCCGCGCCAGCAAAGACCGAGCGCTGCAAAATCAACGGCACGATCGTGCGCGAGATCAGGGGCACAATGGGTTGCAATCAGCAGCGCCACGTTTGGCCCGAAGAGAACGTCTCCGCATGTACGAGTGTCCCCTGGGCGCCTATTGCGCCGGTATCGTGATGAGGGGCAAGTTCCCGCTGGCACCGGTGTCAGCGAGCGTGAGGAAGAATATCACTGCAGTGAGCGCACGCTTGGACTGCCAGTCGCTCTCGTCCACCCAGAACCAGTGGTCGCGATAGCGCACGGCGGCAAACGCATCGCCCGGCTTTTCCGTTCCGCTATGAATGCGCGCCCGCTGCTGGAGCTGCTCGACCGGGGCGCTGGAAAACGCGGGAGTTGCGCTGCGATCCTGCAGGTGACGATCCGGTACGTCCACATAGCTGGCCATCGCGCCCATGATCTGCAGCATGGAGCGGCTGGTGACCGCCAGTTCGTTCTCGCCGCCGTGCATCGGTGAGTACACGAGCTTGAAGGTCTGCTGGTCGACCGGCAGCTTGAGCAGCCTGCGGACCTCGGCGGACTTGGCCGCCGCTTCGGCCGACAGGTCATCACGCCTGAAGAAAATGACCGCCGTGGTCCCCTTGTTCTTGTCTTCCTCGACCCGCATGCCGATCCCGCCGTCGGCCTGGATGTCGCGCATCAATTCCAGTGCGCGGACAAACGCGGGTTCGGCGTCGCGCACGACGCCGCGTGCAGTGGAGCTGTTGCGAACGCCGTTGAGGGCTTCGACCGTGAGCCCGAGCACGAAATCGGCCGCATAGCCGGATTGCAGCAGGAAGAAGATGTTCTTCGGGTCGATCGGCGTCAGCAGGCCGCGGAGGAATTTCTCGCCGGTCATCGGCACATAGGTGATGGTAGGCCGATCGGTGTAGACCGCCTGGGCGCCGAGCGCTCCGTAGTTGCCCTGTACAGCCCCGCTCGATGAGATGACACCTGACATCGATACGCCGGTTTGCAGCGAGTAGCCCGCCACGACGGACGCCACGTCGACGAATACCGGCAAGTCCATGTAACGGATCCTGACGATGTTGAGCAGCATCTGCTCTTTCCAGGAATCGGCGATCGCCGTGCCGTAGTCAAAGCGGTCCGCCTTGACGCTAGGCGGGCCGATGCTGGCGCAGCCCACAAACATGGTGCAAACGGCCACGGCCAGCGTGCGACCGCACCGAAACAAGACTCGCGATGACATGCAAGCTCCCTTGATCTCGATGCCGCCCTATGGAGAAATCGTATCAGGTAGTGAACCGCCCCGGGTGCGAACTCCAGATAGTCATGGCGGTGGCTTCGGCCTAAGATCAGTGCGCAGGCGGCTTCGGGTTCACACGCTTCACCGGGACGATCGAAGTCGTAACACTCGAAATGCGCTGAGGGTAGTCACATGATCAAGTACTACAGGACGTTAGGCGCCGTTGCACTCGGCAGCCTGGTGACATCGACAGTGTTGGCCCAGGCGCCGGTGATCTACCCGGCGAAGAACCAGTCTGCGTCGCAACAGCAGCAGGATGTAGGGGAATGCGCGGCGTGGGCGACGCAAACCACCGGTATCGATCCGGCCGTACTGGCGGCTGCACCGACCGCGGCGCCCACGACGGCGGCCGCGCCGACCCAGACCCAGCCGACCGCGCAACGGGGCGAACGGGCGCGTGGGGCGGTACGGGGCGCCGCAGCGGGTGCGGTCGTAGGCGAAATCGCCAATGACGATGCCGGTGAAGGCGCAGCCGTCGGTGCTGCCGCAGGAGCGGTTGCCGCAGGCAGCAGGTCGCGGCGCAATAGCCGGGATCAGCAACAGCAAGCGGCTGCGCAGCAGCAGCAGGCGAGCGAGCAGGAGATCGCCGCCCAGCAGCAGGCCGAGGCGAAGAAACAGGAACAGCTCGCGACCCATACCCGCGCCAGCAATGCCTGTCTCGAAGGGCGTGGTTACGTCGTGAAGTGACCGGCCCGCCACGCGCCTACCGGCGTTCCGCACGGCAAGTAGATAACTTGTAATAGCTACGACTTGATCTGACATTATCATGATGCATGAAGATGCGCAGGAG
>CADEFJ010000037.1 GCA_902826575.1 uncultured Pseudomonadota bacterium
CCGACCAGGTGGCGAAGTCGGCCGGGGTGCGCGTGACCGTGCCGAACTCGAAGTTCGCGCTGTAGCCCGCCTGGCGCAGCAGCTCGATCATCAGATCGGCCTGATCGAACGCCGTGCCGTGCCGGTCCAGCAACGCGCCGAGCGCCCCTTTCGTCAGGCCGTAGGTCCAGGTGATCTCGACGTGATGGCGCACGAAGTCGTAGATGCGGTCCGGATCGTTCGACAGCGCGCGCGCCAGCTCGACGATCTCGGCCGGGCGCGCGAGGCCGAGCCCGTCGGTCGCCGTGCTCGAGGCGCCAAAATAGCTCGCCGCATTCGCCGGGGTGATCAGCGTCGCGGTGCCGATGCGCACCGCCGGCACCGGAGCGACGATCGATTTCAGGACGTAGCGCTCCTCGGCCGGGTTGCCGTCGCTCGGGCAGCCCGCGCCCGCACCGATCAGTCGCTCGGCCAGGCAGGTGTACACGTACTGGTTTGCCGGCACGTCCTCCCAGCGCCGCCAGGTGCCGCTGCCGTAGCTGCCCTCGGTGAGCGCGCTCGCCACCACCTGGCCCACCGCCCCGCGCTGCCAGCTCCAGCCATTGCCTGGGCAACTGGTGACGCTCGTGCCCACCGTGGCGCCCGGACACGACCAGGCGAGATAGACATCGGCGTGCGCCGGGTTGCCGAGCAGCCCGAGCGCCACCACCGCCAGCATCGAGGCGACAGGTCTCATTTACGGACACCCCGACGAGGGGCACACCGTCTTGAACACCGTGTTCGAGTAAGCGCTGCACTGGCTCTCGTTGGCCGTGGCGCAGGCGCGAACCCGATAGGTCAGTTCCAGATAGACATTGCCCTTGTTGAAGGCCCTGGAGGTGCCCGTCACCGGGTAAGTCGTCGTGACCGGCGAGCCCGGGAAGGTCTTCACCTCCTCCAGCGTGTAGTGGTCGACCGTCCCGCTCGAGGCGTTCCACAGCACGCTGAAATTGCCTCCGTTGCCCGTGGGAGGGCTCAGGCGAAGGTTCGTCGGCACGCCCGGAACATTGGGATCGTCATCCACGATCGTGACCGTGGCCGAGCTGGGTGAGCCGAGTGTCGCCCCCACGGCGCCCGAGAGCGTGACGGTGAAGGTCTCATTACCCTCATAGAGGCTGTCGCCCAGGATCGGCACACCGAAGGTCTTGTTGGCACTGTCGCCGTGGGCCCAGTTGAGCGTGCCCGAGGTGGCGGTGTAGTCGCTGCCGGCACTCGCCGTGCCGTTGGCCGTGGCGTAGTTCACCGCGGCGGCCCCGGCGCTGCCGCCCGTGCGGGTCACGGTCATCGTCACGCTGGCGGCGCTTTCGGCCGCAGAATAGGTCGAACTCGAGAGCTGCACGGTTCCCGAAGAGGGCGGAGGCGGCGTCGTGACGCCCACTGCGCGGCGGCTTGCGCGGACTCGTTCGGCGTGGGGGTCGCGGCATCGTAAGCCGACACCCGGTAACTGTAGGTCGTGCTCGCGGCCACCGTCGTGTCCGAGTGCGTGAGCGCCGCCGTGCTCGTGAGATATGTGCCGTTGCGATATAGCTTGTAGCCCGCCAGGCCCGCCCCGCCCGTGTCGAGCGCGGCATTCCAGCTCAGGTTCACCTGGTTGTGGGCCACCGCATTCGCCGCCAGACCCGTGGGCACCGAGGGCGCCGCCGTGTCGGCCGAACTCACTGACGTGCGGTTGCCGGCCGCATCCAGCTCGTACCGGATGAACTGGCCGTTCTCGTTGACCGTTTTCAGGCGGCCGAGTTCGTCGTAGGTGTAGGTCACCGTGCCCGCGCCGGCCAGCGCGCTCAGCAGCGCTGCCAGCATGAGCGCTGGCCACGAACCGTGGCGAAGAGTGCGCCCCAAAACCCCGGCACGCATGGGCAACCCCGCTGCTTCGCTGGGCTGAACGGAGCGCCCCTCAGGAGTGGGGACCCTCGAGCCAGACAGCAAGACTTCCTTGTGCCTGTCTTGTATCGGAAATAGAGCCACCCCGTAAATGCGGGCAGGCGCCCCCAGCGGGGCAGAGGCTTTCTAGGCCGCCTTGCCCGCGGCGGCCAGCATGGTGGCAAGCTCGCCGCTCTTGTACAGGTCGAGCACGATGTCGCAGCCGCCGACCAGCTCGCCGTTGACATAGAGCTGCGGGTAAGTCGGCCAGTTCGAGTAGCGCTTCAGCTCATCGCGCAGTTCGGGATCCTCGAAAATGTTCACGGCCTCGTACTTCGCGCCTGCCGCGCGCAGCGCCGCGGCAACCTGCGCCGAGAAGCCGCACTGCGGGAAATCGGGCGTGCCCTTCATGAAGAGCACGACGGGGGAAGCCAGGTGTTGCTTGATGCGGTCGACGACGTCCATTCCAGTCCTCTTGCCTGCCCCGACGTATGGGGCAACATTGAATTATGGGGGTCCGGCGCCTATTCTTCAAACGGGCCTGGAACGAAGTCCTGCCAAAACAATAACCTGGGGAGTTTGCGAGATGAAAATCCTGTCCAATCACCGTTACGCGCTGGTAACCGGCGTCATCCTTGCCCTGATCGTGGCCTGGATCGTGAACAGCGTGCTGGCCGATCGCATCGCATACTTCAACCTGGGCCTCGCGCGCTGGGTGCACATCGTCGCCGGCGTGTTCTGGATCGGCCTGCTCTACTACTTCAACGCGGTGCAGACTCCCGCGCTGGCCGCTGCCGCCGCCGACAAGGGCGGCCCGGGCGGCGCCGGCATCGCGAAGTACGTGGCGCCGCGCGCGCTCTTCTGGTTCCGCTGGTCGGCGCTCGTGACCTGGCTGTCGGGCGCGTGGTACCTCGGCGGCAATTTCCCGGGCGCGTTCTCGCTCGGCCTCACCAGCGACCCGGTGAGTTCGTACCACCTCATCATCGGCATTGGCGCGTGGCTCGGCACCATCATGCTGTTCAATGTCTGGGTGCTGATCTGGCCGAACCAGAAGAAGGTGCTCGGCCTCGTCGCCGCGACCGACGAGCAGAAGGCCGTCGCGCGCGTGATCGCGGGCAACGCCTCGCGCGTGAACTTCATCCTCTCGATCCCGATGCTGATGTGCATGGCCAGCGCCTTCCACGGTCTGCCGTTCTGACGGAGCTGCCGGACAACCTGGAAGAACAGGTCGCCGCCGCACTGCGCGAGGACGTGGGCGGCGGCGATGTCACCGCCGCGCTCGTGCCCGAGCACGAGCTGGCGCGAGCGGAGGTCATCGCGCGCGAAGCCGCCGTGCTGTGCGGCCAGGCGTGGTTCGATGCCGTGTTCCGCGCGCTCGATTCGCGCCTTCGGGTCACCTGGCTCGCTGCCGACGGCGAGCGCGTAGGGCGCGATACCGTGCTGTGCCGGATCGAGGGCCCTGCCCGGCCGCTGCTGACCGGCGAGCGCACCGCGCTCAATTTCCTGCAGACGCTGTCCGGCACGGCGAGCGCGGCGCGCCGCTACGTCGAGGCGGTCGACGGCACCGGCTGCACGATCCTCGACACGCGCAAGACGGTGCCGGGCCTGCGCCTCGCGCAGAAATACGCCGTGCGCTGCGCCGGCGCGCAGAACCACCGCCTCGGCCTGCACGACATGGTGCTGATCAAGGAAAACCACATTGCGGCGGCCGGCTCGATCACCGTGGCGATCGCCACGGCGCGCCGGCTCTCGCCGGGCATACCGGTCGAGGTCGAAGTCGAGACCGCCGCTGAACTCGAGGAAGCGCTGGCCGCGCGGCCCGACGTCGTGATGCTCGACGAGTTCAGCCTCGACGGCTTGTACGCCGCGGTGGCCCGCAACCGCGAGTTGGGGCGGCACGTCAAACTCGAAGCCTCGGGCAACGTGTCGCTCGCGACGATCCGCGCGGTGGCCGAGACCGGCGTCGATTACATCTCGGTCGGCGCGATCACCAAGCACGTGCACGCGCTCGACCTGTCGCTGCGCATCACGCGCGGGTAGGCACCCACTCTACGGCAGCGTCACCTTCGGCGGATCGGCGAAGCGCCGCACGCCGAGCGACTCGTGGATTTCCGCCGGGTAGTACACGACCCCCGCATTCATCACGAGGCCGACGCGGCGGATATCCGAAATGTTCCGTGTCGGGTCGCCCTCGACCAGGATCAGGTCGGCACGCTTGCCGCGCTCGATCGAACCGCTGTCGCCCCACAGGCCCAGCACCTGCGCACCGTTTCGCGTCGCGATCCTGAGCGCTTCGGCGGGCGGAATACCCGCCTTGACCTCGAGCTCGAGCTCACGGTGCAGCGTGAAGCCGGCGATATCGTCGGTCCCGGCGAGGATGGTGATCCCCGCCTCATGGGCGAGACGCAGGAATCCGAGCATCTTCTCGTAGCCGGCGTAGTAGCGCGCCACCTTGTCGGGCGGAATGTCCATCACGTTGGTGCCCCACTCGCGCGCGAGCGAGGTCGGCACGTGATCGGCAACCGCCGCGAAGGTCGGGTTCGGCTGCCCCTTCGCCTGCTGGAACATGTACTCGAATGCCGCCAGCGTCGGGTCGAGCACCGTGCCGCGCTCCTTCAGCAAGGCGATGAAATCGCGCACCTCGCGCGAGTCGAGGTCGACGTCGGCCGCCTTCTCGCCGATCAGGTAGAAGCGCGCCAGCGTGCGCGTGTCGGTATCCGGCGTGACGAGGAAATTGAGCATCACCTGGTTGATGTGCTGCAGTTCGTCGTAGCCGGCGCGCACGGCATCCTCCGCGCGTGCGAAGGCGGGCACGTGGCCGCTGACCCGCATGCCGCGCTCATGCGCGTACTGCGCGATCGGCGCCATCCATTCCGGCCGGATCGAGTTGTAGAGCTTCACCTGCGGGTAGCCGCGCTGCGCGTACCAGTCGACGGCGGCCTTGGCCGCCTCGACATCGCCGACGACGAAGTCGGCGCGCGAGGCGTGCGGACTTTCGCCCTCGATGAACCCGGCGGCGACGATGCGCGGCGCCGCGAGGCGCCCGGCCTCGCTCTTCTGCGCCAGCTCGCGCAGCGTGCGGTTGTCGTTGCCCATGTCCCGCACGGTCGTGACTCCGCCGGCGAGATGCAGCAGGCCGTTCCAGGCATCGTCGTGCACGTGCATGTCGAACAGGCCCGGCAGCAGTGCGCGCCCCGCCGCGTCGATCGAGGGCATCGCGGCACTCGCCTGCGATCCGGTGGGATAGAGCGCGGCGATGCGCCCGTCGTGCACGTAGACATCCTGCGGGGCGGTGAGGGTACCGGTGCCGGTATCGAATACGCGCGCGTTGCGGATCACGAGCTCGTCGCCGTACCGATGCGCGAGGCGCGTCGCGAGCGCCTCGAGGAGCTTCGCCTCCGCATCCTTCTGCAGGGCGTCGAGCGCCGCGGCAGGCTGCGACCAGCCGCTCGGCGCGACCAGCACGTAGCCCGGGTACACGAACGCGAAGAAGCGCCGCTCGTCATCGTCGGTCAGCCAAACGAAGCTTGGCTGCGTCGATATGCCATGGATTGCGAAGAGCGCCACGGCCTGCTTCTCGCCGTCGAGTTCGAGCGCCGTGGCCGCGAGCCGCTCGATCGACAGCGCGCCCGTCGGCAGCGCGGCGAGCCGGCCCCCGGGGGCGGCGAGCAGCGCGCGCGCGATCACGGCAGTGGTCTCGAAGCGGGGCCCGCCCCGCATGCCACTCGCCGCGCCGCCCCGCCGCGCCGCGCCCCGGCGGTCGCGACACTCCCCCCCCCCCCCCTCCCCGCCGCCCCCCGCGCGCCGTCGACCCGCTGGTCGCCCCGGTCGGCGGATGAGCGCCACACCACCCGATCGCCGCGGCGGCTGAAGCTCTCGTCGATCTTCGAGCCGAAGGTCGAGGTGCCGGTGACCCGATAGCTGCCAAGGGTGCCGTCCGGCGCGAGGACGATGCGTTCCTCGAGATCCGGCCCGCGTCCGTTGTTGCGGTAGGACAGCGTGCTGCTGATAGTGCCGTCGCGCGCCACGCTCGTGGTCTGCTGGCCGGAGACGTTGCCGGCGAAAATGATGTCGTAGCGGGTCGCGGCGGCCGCCGGCAGCGCGACCAGGCAAAGTATCGCCGCCGGGAGCAGCCCGGCCTTCGTGAACGACATGGTGGTGTCCCCCGTGCCTTGCTGGCGTGCGCACAGCATAGCGCGCCCGACGGGGGGAGTGGCCGGGGGCGGACACCCGCCCGGGCGGGTCAGGCGTTGACGGCCTTCAGCACGCGCTGGGGCTGGGCGATGCCGTAACCCTGCGCGTAATCGACGCCGAGGCCGGTCAGCATCTGGATGATCTCGGCGTTCTCGGCGAACTCGGCGATCGTCTGCTTGCCGGTGAGGTGCCCGATTTCGTTGATCGAGCGCACCATCTCGCGGTCGATCGGGTCGTGCAGGATCTCGCGCACGAAGCTGCCGTCGATCTTGAGGAAATCGACCGGGAAGTGCTTCAGGTAGCCGAACGAGGACAAACCGGTGCCGAAGTCGTCGAGCGCGAACTTGCAGCCAAGCTCCTTCAGCGCCTGGATGAAGCGGTTGGCCTGCGAGAAGCTCGCGACCGCGGCCGTCTCGGTGATCTCGAAGCAGATCTTCGAGGCGTCGATGCCGCTCTTGGCGAACTGGTCGATCACGAACGGCAGGAACTTGTCGTCACTGAAGCTCTGGCCCGAGAGGTTGATCGAGCACATCGCGAGCCGCTCGCGTTCATCGGCCTCCGAGACGAGCCAGCGCAGCGCATTCTCGATCACCCAGCGATCGATGTTCGGCGTGATGCCGTAGCGCTCCGCTGCGGCAATGAAGTTGTCGGGCGAGACCATGCGGCCGTTCTCGTCGCGCATGCGCAGCAGCAGCTCGTAGTGCGCGCCCTGGATCAGGGTCGTCGGCTGCAGCGGCTGGATGGTCATGCGGTAGAGTTCGAAGCGGCCCTCTTCCAGCGCCGAATTGATGCGCGCGGCCCACTGCATTTCGCGGCGGCGGCGCATCAGCTCGATGTCGTTCTCGGCGAAACTGTGCACGCGGTTGCGGCCGGCTTCCTTCGCCGCCGCGCAGGCGCTGTCGGCCGCCGAGAGCACCGAGGCGACATCCTCGTTGTCGGCGGTGATCGGCACCACGCCGATGCTCGCGCCGAGGCGGAACACGCGGTCCTCCCACGTGAAGCGGAAATTGCGCAGCGACTCGCGCAGCGTCTCCGCGGTGCGCATCGCCTCATCGAGCGAGCAGCTCTCGAGCAGGATGCCGAACTCGTCACCGCCGAGGCGCGACAGCGTGTCGCGCCAGCGCACCTTCGACTTGAGCAACGCGCCCACCTGGCCAAGCAGCGCGTCGCCGGCGCTGTGGCCGCAGGTATCGTTGATGATCTTGAACTGGTCGAGGTCGAGGTAGCACAGCGCGTAGGACGCCTCGCGGGCCCTGGCGCTCTTCAGCGCACGCTCGAGCCGGTTCTCGAACTCGCGCCGGTTGACGAGGCCGGTGAGGATGTCGTGGCTCGCATGGTAGGAGAGGCGCCGGTTCAGCTCGCGCGACTCGGAGACGTCATGGAACACGAGCACGCCGCCGCAAACCTTGCCGGCGCCGTCGCGGATCGGGGCCGCAGTGCTCTCGACATACAGTTCGTTGCCGTCACGGCGGATCAGCAGCATCGGGCGCACCGACTTGATCGGGCGGATGCGCCGCACGGACATGGTGAGCGGATTCTCGAGCGGTTCGCAGGTCTCCTCGTGGAAGGCCTTGAAGACGTCGTCGACCGAGCGACCCATCGCGTCCTCGAGGCGCCAGCCGGTCAGCTCCTCGGCGATCGGATTGATGTAGTCGATGATCGACTCGGCGTCGGTGGTGATGACGCCATCGCCGATCGACTGCAGCGTGATCTGCGCGCTTTCCTTCTCGCGAAACAGCGCCTCCTCGTAGAGCTTGCGCTCGGTGATGTCGAATTCCATGCCGACGAGGCGCAGCAGGCGGCCGTTCGCATCGAGGTGCGCCTTGGCGCGGCTCACCACCCAGCGCCACTCGCCGCTGCGGTGGCGCATGCGATGGATGCTCTCGCAGATCGGCGCCTGGCCCTCGACGTGCTCGCGCATCGCCGTCTGCACGCGCGACATGTCGTCCGGGTGCACGAGCGCCCTCCAGTCGGTCGGGCCTGAAAGGTCGTCGTCGCTGTAGCCCAGCATCTCTTTCCAGCGCGGCGAGAAGCTCACCACGTTGGTCTCGGTATCGAAGTCCCA
This sequence comes from uncultured Pseudomonadota bacterium, assembly GCA_902826575.1. Classification (GTDB taxonomy): domain Bacteria; phylum Pseudomonadota; class Gammaproteobacteria; order Steroidobacterales; family Steroidobacteraceae; genus CADEFQ01. The sequence continues at coordinate 8,138 of CADEFJ010000037.1, forward strand.
CATGCCCTCGTTGGCGGCAGCCTGCGAGAGGCCGACACGCACTTCGAGATCATCGAGGCGGGTGCGCAGGCGCACGCGATCCAGGCCGGTCGCAAGGCTCGTACCGAGGAGCTTCAGGAGCAACTGGACGTTCACGTCCCACGGCCCGCGCGACATCGCGTTGGCGAGTCCCAGGATGCCCGCGGGGCGCCCCTGGGCGCTGAACGCCACGTAGAGTACCGAGCCGACTTTCAGCGAGGCGAACAGGCGCGACTCGACCGCATTGTCCTTCCTGGGGGTGGCGGTATCACGCAGTTCGGAGAGGCGCAGGTGTTCGAGCCGGGAGCTGAGCCAGGGCAGCGATTCGAGCGCGACGCCGCGCAGTTCCTCGAGCCGCGTCTGCGCGAAGGTGCCGCGCGCGACATGCACTTCGGTGACGGCTTCCTCGTTGAACATCGCGACGAATGCCGCATCGCAGGCCGTGGTCTCGCGCAGGGACTCGAGGCTGCGTGCCACCACGGCGGCCAGCGTCTCGCGCTGCATGTTCTGCAGGTCGACCGCGATCTTCGTGCAGGCGACGTCGATCCCCAGCGCGGGACGGGCACCCCTGACAGTCCAGACGCCGGGGGCGAGGATGTCGGATGCCGTGAATTCGGTTGGTTTGTCTGAGATTACGCCGGGCACCGAGGTTCGATCCCCAAAACTGCGAGGTCGGATTCTGACAAACCGTATGCCCCCTTGCCGATGACGCGCCACACACTTCGTGCGCACGCCACATGAGTCAGTTACAGCCGGATTGTGTCACAGCCGATGAGGAATACAAGCTAAGCACATGTGCTGCCTGATGATTACGAACTCCGCCCTCAGAGGCGATACGACATATTACGGCGGCGGCACGTAGCGACGCACGCGCGCCGCTTCGCCTCGCGCCATGCAGTCCGTGGCGGGCGTTCCCGACACGAGGTACCAGGCTTCGCCTCCCGAACGCCCGACCTGTATGCGCGAGGTCGATGCAAAACACGGCTCGAGCAGTGATTCCGGCGCTAGCAGCACCCGCGCGTGAACGCCCGCCAGCCAGCGCGCCGCATCCGCCGGCTCGCCACCCTCCTCGATGCCGCGCCGATGGCCGAAATTCCAGGTGGGCCGGTCGAGGTACAGCAGGAACTGCTCCTTGTAGGCCATGAGTCCGAGTTCGCGGTCGCGCGGGATCTGTTCCAGCATGGCCTGCGTGAACGCCCGGCCGGAGCGCACGGCGTCGATGCGCGGCGCGATCGTCCACGAGAACGACAGGGCAAACGCCGCCAGCACGGCCGGCCAGGCGAACAGCGGCCAACGCCAGACGAACAGCCACGCGAGCGCGCACGCCGCGGCCGGTACCATCAGAGGCAGGTCGGTCGGCAACCCCTCCTTCGCCAGCGCCTCGCGCGCGCCCGGCAGCACGGCTGCAAGGATCGTCGCCGTCACCAGCACCGCGGCGAGCGCCAGGCTCGCCCGCGCGACACCGCGGCGCTGGTAGATCGCGGGCAAGGCAGCGGCCGCCGCCACGGCCAGCCCCGGCAGCGCCGGCAGTAAGTAGACGCCGCGCTTGCCGGGGCTCAGCGTAAAGAACAACAACACGAGCGCGACCCAGGCGAGCGGCAGCCAGACGCGCGCATCACGGGCGCGCCAAGCGGCGCGCCACTGCGGCACGAGCCAGAACGCGAGGATCGGCCAGGGCAGCCACAACGAGGGAATCACTTCGACGAGGTAGTAGTACCAGGGCTTCAGGTGGTGCCACGCGGCCGCGTAGCGGGTCACGGTCTGGTGAAAGAGGATCTCGTCGCGGTAGGCCGCGAACTCGGCTACGCCGCGCTGCTCGACGGCGAACAGCATCGGCACGACCCACAGGCCAATGGCGAGAAGGAAGCCAAACGGCGCGAGTGACCAGCGCCAGCCGCCAGTGGGCATCGGTGCGAGCGCCTGCCATCCCCGGCGACGCATCACGCCGTAGGGGATCAGCATCAGCAACGGCAGGAAGCCGACACCCTTGGTGATCACGCCGAGGCCCGCGGCAAAGCCGCCGGCGAAATACCAGCCCCAGGCGGGGCCGAGCAGCAAGTGGCGCGCGAGGCCATAGAAGCCGAGCGTGATCAGGCCGCACACGGTCGCATCGATCTGCGCCGCTCTCGCCTGCATCACGAACTGCAGCGTCACGGCGAGTGTCAGGGCGGCCGCCAGTGCCGCGCGGCGCCCCGCCAGGCGACGCGCCAGATCGTGGACGAGCAACAGCGTGAGCGCGGATGCGAGCAGCGACGGCAGCAGGAACGCGACGCGCAGCGAGCCGGTCAGCGCAAGGCAAAGGGCCATCAGCCACATGAACAGTGGCGGCTTGTCCGGGTACAGCTCGCCGCCGACTTGAGGAAAAAGCCAGTCGCCGCTCGCAACCATGTCGCGCACGATCAACGCGAAGCGCGGTTCGTCCGCCGGCCACGGATCACGCCACCCGATGCCGCTTGCGACCAGCACGGCCAGCGCGAGGCCGATCCACGCAAGGTCCTGCCAGGCATACGGCTCGCGTTGCGCGGCCGCGCCGGTGACGGGGATCAGCCGGCCTCCGCGCGCGCGCTGGCGCGGAGCAACTGCAGGTTGCGCAGGTAGACGATGAGCCCGGCGCCCTGCCCGACGATGAACACCGGGTCGCGACGGTGGATCGCGTACGCGAACAGCAAGGCACCGCCGGCGACGCTGAAGTACCAGAAGAGCCGCGGCACCACACTGCGCCGTTGCCGCTCGCTCGCAATCCATTGCACGATGAACCTTGCCGAGAACAGGCCCTGCGCCGCAAAGCCCAGCACCAGCCAGATCGTCTGCTCTTGTGTCATTGCCGTGCTCTTTCGATTTCCTGCGTTTCGAGACCGGCCCAGCTGCGCCGCGCCAGCCACATCACGCCGAACATGTCGACGATACCGACCCACAGCCGATCGAACATGCCGTACTTTGAGGCACCCCGCTGGCGCGGCCGGTGCCGGACCGGCACGGAGACTACGTTGGCGCCGCTTCTCCTGAACAGGGCCGGCAGGAAGCGGTGCATGTGATCGAACTGTGGCAGCGCGAGGAACGCGGCGCGATCGAACGCCTTGAGTCCACAGCCGGTGTCGGGTGTGCCATCACGCAGCAGGCTGCTCCGCACACTGTTGGCGATGCGGGACTGCAGGCGTCGCCAGGCCGTATCGTTGCGATTCACGCGGTGGCCGATGGCCATGGCCGGTCGCTCCGCGCTGTCCCGGGCGGCGGCCGCGAGCATCGCGGGAATATCCGCGGGATCGTTCTGCCCGTCACCATCCAGCGTCACGATTCGCGTGGCACGTGCCGCCTTCACCCCCGTGCACAGGCCCGCACTCTGCCCGCTACGGCGCGAATGGCGCAGGAGCCGCAAGGGCGCGACGCCGGCCTGCTGCAAGCTCAGCACGGTTGCACCGGTTGCATCGGTACTGCAGTCATCGACGAACAGGATCTCGTAGTGGCGGCCACCCAGGGCGGCCGCAATTTCGCGCACCAGCGGCTCGATGTTGTCGGCTTCGTTATGGACGGGAATGACGACCGAGAGTTCAGGCTGCACGTTGGAGCTCTTTCCGGGCAATCCTTGTGAGACTGTGGCAGGGCCGCGGATCAATCGCGGTTCGGCAGCGCCGCGTGCGCGCGCGCGTACAGCGCCTTCAGCTCAGCAGTCATCTCCTCCTGCCACTGCTGCATGCCGACGGCGTTCAGGGTACGGGGCACGCATCGCGGGGCGCCTACCGCAATCACGATGTGCGAGAACGGCAGCGGGATCACGAACCGGTCCCAGTGGAACAGGATGGCGCGACTTGCCGCGTAGGCCATGGGCAGCATGGGCCGGCCGGACATCTGCGCGAGCAGTATCGCGCCGGGCTTGAACACGAAACGCGGTCCGCGCGGGCCATCGGGCGTGATGATCGGCGAGACATCGCGCTTGACGAGCGCCTCATAATAGTCGCGCAGGGCGCGCGCGCCGGTGTGGGTGGAACTGCCGCGCACCGCCACGCCGCCGAAACGATCGACCAGCATCGCCCCGATCTCGCCGTCGACCGACGGGCTGATCAGGAAGCCCAGCGTGACGCGCGGGCGCTGCCCGAGCAGCCACTTGGCGCAGAACAGCTGGTGCTGGTGCCACAATACGGGAATGAACGACGGGGCGATCTCGAGCGCCGCATCGAGATTCTCGGCCCCCACCACCCGCGGGCGCCGCGCAATGCCCCACACCAGCCGGATCAGCCCCGCGCCGATTGGCACGATGATCCGGTACGCGAGGCGCCGCAGCAGCGTCATGCGTCGGCTGGAACCCGCGCGAATCATGGGTGGCGCCGCACTTCGAATTGCACGTCCGGCTCGCTCGTCATGATGCAGGCAGGACAATCCTCTGCGAGTGCGACGCGATACTCGTGATATCGCGCGCCGCGAAAGCTCGCACCGCCGGGGTATACACGTACGCCGGCGATCTGCTCGATCGTGCCGCCGCCCGCCTTGAGTGCGGCCTCCTTGGCGACCCACAGATTGCGCACACCGATCTGCCGCGCCAGCGCGAGCTCGCTGTCGTCGCAGATCGCCGCGAGCGTGAGCCGATCGGCCGTCCTGTCGCATTCGACGTCGAGCCCCACCTCGCCGTGCGACACCGCCGCGCAGGCGACGAGCGGCACGGAATGCGACACGCTGAACTGCGGCGCGTTGGGCATCCAGGGCTTGCCGCGCGGCGGGAAGACCAGCGCCTCGGCACGGGCTGCGTGCGCGCCATCGCCCAGCGCATCGATGCACGCGAGTGCGAGCGCGATGCCGGTCCGCGAGGGGTCATCGCCCGCTTCCGGCGGCAATGTCGAGTAATATAGGATTCCGCGCACCATCGACTGCCCCGCTTCGTGAACGAAACGATCCCCGCGAACAAGCTGCCGCCCGAGGCCGATGAGCCCTTCGACATCGGCGCGACGGACGATTCACTCGCGCGCATGTCGCAGCTGTTCGCCGGGCTTGGGGACATCTACCGCGTCTACGCCCCCTCGCGCCGTGCGCACACCTGGCTCTCGATCCACCCCGACGACGTGAAGCGGGTGCTGGTATCGAATCACCGCAACTACGTCAAGGGCATCGGCTTCGACCGGGTGAAGATTCTACTCGGTAACGGCATCGTGACCAGCGACGGCGAGCTGTGGAAGCGCCAGCGCTACATGATGCAGCCGATATTCCATCGCCGCGTACTGACGCAGTTCGGCCGCATGATCGACGAGGCCAACGACCGCTTTCTCGCCGGCTGGGCCGCGCAGGCCGGCAGCGGCAAATTGATCAATGTCACGAACGACATGAGCGCGCTCGCCCTCGAGGTGATCCTGCGCGCGCTCTTCGGCCATGATCTCGACATGCTCGCGGCGAAACCCGGTGGCAACCCGTTCGACCTGTTCACCGATGAATCGGCGCGCGACCTCAAGTTCGCCTATCGCTTCCGCCTGTTGACGCGCGATATCGCGCAGCTGATCGAGCGCCGCCGCACCGAGCCGCCCGAGTCGCACTTCGACTTCCTCGGCATGCTGATGGAGGCGCGCGACCGCGAGACCGGCGCGGGCATGACCGACAAGGAGATGATCGACGAGGTCACCACGCTGATCGTCGCGGGCCACGAGACGACCGCGAACACGCTCAACTGGGCGTGGTACCTGATTTCTCAGCACCCCGGCATCGAGACGCGGATGCATGCCGAAATCGACGCCATGCCGGAGGAAGCCGCGCCGGGGCTCGCGCGCATGGAGGAGCTCAAATACACGAAGAACATCATCGACGAGACACTGCGTCTGTACCCGCCGGTGTGGGTGTTCTCGCGCCGCGCGCTCGAGGCCGACGTGCTGTCGGGCTTCGCGATGCCGGCCGGCACCGACCTGCTGCTGTCGACCTACCACCTGCACCGCCACCCGCGTTACTGGCGGGACCCCGATGCGTTCATGCCTGAACGCTTCGACGCCGCGCACGAGGCCGAGCGGCCGCGATTCGCCTACATGCCGTTCTCAGCCGGCCCGCGCCATTGCATCGGCGAGGCCTTTTCCTTCTTCGAGATGCTGATCCACCTCTCCAAGGTCGGGCGCCGCTACCGGCTGCGCTTCGAGCACGAGGGCCCGATCGAGTACGAGGCGCAGGTGAACCTGCGCACCCGCCATCCCCTGTTCATGACACTGGAACCGCGCCGATGACCCAGCCGCAGACCCTCACCGAACTCATCGAGTCGAACCGCAAGATCGCGCGGTCGATCATCTACCTGGAGGGCGAGAAGGACGAGCGCCCCGTCGCCTACGGCGAGCTGTACGAGCGGGCGCTCGGCATCCTGTTCCATCTGCAGGCACTCGGTGCGCGTCCCGGTGACAAGCTGATCCTGTTCCTGAACAGCAACGAGCAGTTCCTCGACGCGTACTGGGCCGGCATTCTCGGCGGCATCGTGCCGGTGCCGGTCGCGATCGGCATCAGCGACGAGCATCGCCACAAGCTGCTGCGCATCGCGCGCAAGCTCGGCAAGCCGTTCCTCTACACCGACAGCAGGACGCTGGACCGCATTGGCCAGTTCGCCGTCTCGGCGGGCGAGGACGCGACCTTCGACGCACTGCGCCAGCGCACCTTCCTCGCCGACCGGCTCGATGACATCTCACGCGCCGGCCAGGTGCACCGCGCACAGCCGCAGGACACCGCATTCATCCAGTTCTCGTCGGGCTCGACCAACGAGCCCAAGGGTGTGGTGCTCACCCACGCGAACATCCTCGCCAACGGGCGTGGCGCCGGGGAGCACTGCGGCTTCAACACCGACGACGTGTCGCTGTCGTGGATGCCGCTGACCCACGACATGGGACTGATCGGCATGCACATCTTCATGTTCATGCACCGCATGAACCTGCACCTGATGCCGACCGAGTTGTTCGTGCGCCGCCCGCTGCTGTGGATGCAGTTCGCCTCGCGCATCCGCGCCACGATCACCTCCTCGCCCAATTTCGGCTATCGGCACTACCTGAAGGTGCTGGGCGAGCGCAGCTTCGAAGGACTCGACCTCTCCAGCGTGCGACTGGTCTTCAACGGCGCCGAGCCGATCTCGGTCGACCTGTGCGAGGAGTTCCTTGCACGCATGGAGCCCGCAGGCCTCGCGCGCACGGCGATGTTTCCCGTGTACGGCCTCGCCGAGGCGTCACTCGCAGTCACCTTCCCGCCGATGGGCCGCCTGTACAAGGCAATCTGCGTCGACCGCCATCACATGCAGGTCGGCGAGGCGCCGCCGCGCGTCGAGCCCACGCACCGCGACGCGATGGAGCTGATGGCGGTAGGCGCCGCGATCCCGTATTGCGAAGTGCGGCTGGCTGACGATGCCGGCGCGCAGGTGGCGGACGGCCACGTCGGCCACATCCTGATCCGCGGCGAGAATGTCACGCGCGGCTATTTCGAGGACCCCGAGACCAGCGCGGCCACGATCACCGCTGATGGCTGGCTGCGTACCGGCGACCTCGGCATGGTAGTCGAGGGAGACCTGTACATCACCGGTCGTGCGAAGGAGATCATTTTCGTCAACGGCCAGAACTATTTCCCGCACGACCTCGAAAGCATCGCGCTGCGGGCACCGGGCGTCGAACTTGGCAAGCTGGTCGTCGCGGGCGTGCGTCCCCGCGGCGCGCAGGCCGACCAGCTGGTCGCCTTCCTGCTGCATCGTGGCGACCTCGCCGACTTCCTGCCGACCGCGACCGAGGTCGCGCGTCTCATCAACGAGCACACCGGCCTCGAGGTGGCCGAGGTGGTGCCCGTCAAGCGCATTCCGAAGACCACCAGCGGCAAGGTGCAGCGGCACCTGCTCGAGGAGTCCTACGTCGATGGCGAGTACGCCGCCGAGCTCGGCGAACTCGCGCGCCTGCGCAGCGAGAGACGACCGCCCGCGGCGGCGAGCGGCACGGATATCGAAGCGAAGATCAAGGCGATCTGCGACAGCGAACTCGGCCGGCCCATCGGCCTCGACGACAATCTGTTCGAGATCGGCGCGAGTTCACTCAAACTGATCGCGATCCACGAAAGCATCGACCGGGACTACCCGGGCCTGATCGACCTGACCGAGCTGTTCGACTACCCGACGATCAGGGAGCTCGGGGCCTTCCTCGCGGGCAAGCTGGCTCAGCCAGCACCGTAGAGCGGCTTTTTCAGCTTCCAGCGCTTGTGCGACCAGAGCCAGTCGGGGGGCGAGGCGTTGATCTGCGCCTCGGACAGGCGCGCGTAACGCTCGGTGAACTCACCCGGCTCGAGCCGCTCGCCCGCCTCGGCGAGCGGCGTGAAGCTCACTTCGTAATGGCCCTTTGAGAGGCGGCGCATGCCGGCGAACAACACGGAGTATTGGGTCTTGCGCGCGATCTCCTCGGCCCCCATGTAGAAGGCGGTATCGCGATTGAGGAAGCGGGTCCAGTGCCGCTTCTCGCTGCTGCGCGGCTCCTGGTCGGCAATCATCGCGATCGTGCGCACGATGGCGCGCCGCTTGATGATGTCGGGCAGCAGTTCCTTCGCCGGCACGAGATGCGCGCCGAAGCGCGTGCGCAGCGTCAGCATCTCGCGGTTGGCCCAGGGGTTCTTTAGCGGCTTGTAGGCGGCGTCCACCGGAAATCCGGACTGGCTCGCCATGGCGTGCATCAGCCACTCCCAGTTGCACTGGTGCGCGGCAACCACCAGCACCGGCCGCCCGCGTTCGAGCCGCTCCTGCAACAGCGACAGGTTCATGAAACGCACGCGCCGGGCGATGTCGTCGGGCGTGAGCGCGCCGGACTTCAGGATCTCGACGAACACCTGCGCGAAGCCGTGGTGGTGGCGATTGCAGATTTGCGCGCGCGCGCGCGCGTCGAGGTCCGGATAGGCCCTCGCGAGGCTCGCATCGATGATGCCGCGGCGATAGCGAAACACGTGGAAGCCGAGCCAGCCGAGCAGCCCCGCAAGCGCATACAACGCGGCCAGCGGAATGCGCGACAGCAGCGCGATCCACCACGCCGGGCGTGGCGGGCTGGCCCCCGCGACTACCTGGGATCCAGCGGACAATGCGGCGCACTCATGCTGCTTTCCCCGTCTGTGCCGACCTGCTGCGCAGGTATACCCATGCGGCCCACAGCGCGATCGCGCCATTGGCGGCCGCCACCAGCGTGAACGGTGCCGATGGCGCGACATGGTCGTACAGCAGGCCTCCCGCCCATGATATCGCGAGTATGCCGAGGCCTCCGAAAAACGCCTGCAGGCCGAACACCGAGCCGCGAACTTCGCGCGGCGCCTCCTGGCCGAGCAGGATCGTGGCCGCCAGTACCGTGCTCGACTGCCCCACCCCGAGCATGATCAACGCGGGAATCGCCGCGGTGGCGACGATGTCGTCCTGCATGCCGACCCAGCCATAGCCGATCAGCGCGAGCGCAAACGCCCCGGCGAAATGCACGGTGCGATTCATGTGATCGGCGAGCCAGCCGTAGAACGGCGCCCACACCATCGCGGTGAGCTGGGTGACGCCGATCGTGATGCCGACGCGGCCGGCGGCCTGGGCCGCCGTGAGGCCTTCCTGCACCGCCGACTGCGCGGCCCACAATGCGAGGAACAGCGTGATGAGGCTCATGTCGGCGCGCGAGATGAATCCGCCACCGTAGGCCAGCACGATGCGTGGATTGCGTGCCGCGCGCAGGCCCTCGCGCACAAGCGCGAGCATCGGCTTGCGGGCGCGCGACCCGGTCGGCGGTCCCGGCTTCAGCCCAAGCATCACGAACGCCGCCACCAGCGCCACGGCCGAAATGGTGAAGAAGGCATACCGGCCGGCGTCGAGCTGGCTTGCGCCCGCGGCGGCAAACACTTTCGGCAGTTGCGTCAGGCCGAGCAGGAATACCACCGAGCCGAGCGCGTTCAGGAAGAACGACACGCCGCTCAGCTTGCCGCGCGAGCTCTCGAGCGGGTAATCGGCGAGCACGGTCGCGAGCATCGCGCCGAGCGCCGCCACCGCGCAGCCGAACACGACGCGATAGGCAATCAGTTCGGGCAGCGAATCGGCGAGCGGATAGAGCAAATACGCGAGCGAGATCAGCAGGAATCCGCACACGTACACCGGCCGGCGCCCGATGCGGTCGGACAATGCACCCCACCAGCCGATCACCAGCAGGATGATGATTTCCTGCCAGCCCTGCAGCAGTCCGGACGCCCGGCCGTGCTGCGCCTCGGGCAGCGACAGGTTGACGTTCAGGATGAAGGGTGTCATCGCCGAGAGGTAGGCGAACAGCCCGATACTGACGAACGCGGCAAACAGGTAGGCCAGTGCATGGCGCGGCAGCACGCCGGGCGCCAGTTCGATGAACGCCAGTCTGCGAGGCGGATCGTTCGACACGCTGTCCTCCGTTTTCCCGTTGGCACCGGAGGAGCGGTTGCTGCTCAGGCGCGCAGCATTCTCATGCCATTCATCGTCACGAGCAATGTCGCACCGACATCCGCCGCCACTGCCAACCACAAGGTGGCCCAGCCCGGGATCGTGATCGCGAGGAAGGCCAGCTTGAGGCCGAGCGAGAGTGCGATGTTCTGCTTGACCAGCTGGCGCGAGCGGCGTGCGATCGCAAAGGTTCGCGGCAGCATGCCGAGGTCGTCCTGCATCAGCACGATATCGGCGCTTTCCATCGCCTGCGCAGTGCCAGCCGCCCCCATCGCAATGCCCACATCGGCGCGCGCGAGTGCCGGCGCATCGTTGATGCCGTCACCCACCATCGCGACCTCGCCATGCGCCGACCTCAAGCGTTCGATCTCGCGCATCTTGTCGGCGGGCAGCAGGCCGGCCCGCACCTCGTCGATACCGGGAAGCGCGCGCGCCACGCTGGCCGCAACGCGTGGATTGTCGCCGGTGAGCATGATCGTCCGCACACCGTGGACCGCAAGGCGCAACGACTCGAGCGCCGCCGACGTACCGGCACGCGGCTCGTCTTCGACCGCGATCAGGCCGACGAACTCGGCGTCGCGCGCGACCAGCATCGTGGTGCGCTCCGCGTCGCACAGCACGGCGGCGAGATGCTCCGGCACCGCCATCGCGAGTTCCGGGTCGGCGAACAACGCCGCGCTGCCGATCGCCACGCGACGGCCTCCCACATCGCCGACGATGCCGCGGCCGGCGAGCGCACGCACGCCGCTTGCCTGCGCATGACGATGCGCCACGCCCCGCTGCTGCGCGGCCTTGTGGATTGCCCTCGAGACGGGATGCTCCGAGGACTTCTCCACCGCCGCGGCGAGCGCGAGCACATCGTCGCAGGCCGCGCAGTCGCCGCTGATCGCTTGCGGGTGGGCGCAATCGAGTCCCGCGAACGCGCTCACCGCGAGCACGCCCGAGGTGAGCGTACCGGTCTTGTCGAAGGCGACCACGCGCACGTCGGCGAGCGCATCGAGCCGCTCACCGCCCTTGACCAGCACGCCGAGCTGCGCGAGGCGCGTCAGGCTGCTGACGACGGTGACCGGGATGCTGATTACCAGCGCGCACGGACAGGCGACGATCAGCAGCGCGAGCCCACGGTACAACCAGCCGTGGCCGCCGGCATGATCGAGCAGCGGCTGGCCGAAGGCGAGCACCGGCACCAGTACGATGGCGATGGCCAGCAACACGACGGCCGGCGTATACCAGCGCGCGAAACGATCGATGAAGCGTTCCGCCGGCGAACGTTCCGCCTGCGCCTGCTCGACCAGGCGCGCGATGCGCGCGATGGTGGAATCGCCGGCGACGCGCGTTGCCTCTATTTCGAGCGCACCCTCGCCGTTGACAGTGCCGGCGAGCACGCTATCGCCGACGCCCTTGGCGACCGGCATGCTCTCGCCGGTGACGGCTGCCTCGTTGAGGCTCGAACCCCCGCCGATGACCTGGCCATCGACCGGCACCCGCTCACCGGGACGCACCAGCACCCGCGCACCCACCGTGACTGCGTCGACCGGCACGGTCTCGTGGTGATAGTGATCGTGCGCGGCCTCATGATCATGCCCGGCGTGGCCGTGGTGATCATGATGTTCGTGCGTCGCCGCAGCACCAAGGCTCGCACGATGCAAGCGCAGCACCGTCGCGGTCTGCGGCTGCAGGGCCAGCAGGCTGCGCAGCGAATGGCGCGCGCGATCGGTGCTATAGGCTTCGAGCGCCTCGCCGAGCGTGTACAGCAGGATCACGGTGACCGCCTCGCCACCGGCGTCAATCGCCAGCGCGCCGAGGGTCGCAATGGCCATCAGCAGGTCGATCGTGATGCGGCGGCTGTAGAACAGTGCGCGCAATCCCTTGCCGAACACCGGCAGCCCGGTAGCGAGCACGATGACGAGGAACACCAGCGACAGCGCCCGCGCCGGCAGGACAGCCGGCGCCGCCAGCGCGAGCGCCGCGGCTGAGAGCGCCACCATCGCCGCGACGCTCGCAATGCGCATCCTGGACTGGCTCCACAGGAAGCGCAGGAAGCCCGCAAGCCCGCGATGCTCGAGACCGACTTGGGCTGCGGCCGCCGGGCCAGCGCCCGCCGCGGACGTACCCTGCAACCGGTAGCCGAGCTGCGCGAGCCGATGCTCGACGAGTTCCAGCGCCACATCGCCTTCGATGCGCATCGACTCCGTGGTGAAATCGACGCTGACAGCCCGCACGCCAGGCAGCTTGCGGATGCCGTCCTCGATCGTGAGGGCGCAGCTGCCGCAGTCCATGCCGGCGATCTTCAGTCGGTAGGAGGCGCTTTGCATGCCGCCATCCTGCACCTTGAACCTTGCTTCAAGGTCAAGAGGCGGCTTCGAGTGTCAGGAACAGCTGTGCGAACAGGAACGCGTTATCGCCTCGCGCCCGCAGCAACAGGCCGTCGGGCGTCGGTGTCAGGTTCACATCGACATGCACGTGGCAGCCCGCCTCGGCGAGCACCAGCTTCTCGAGCGCCTGGCGCACAGCCGCACTGCGGTCACGCACGAGGATCGAATAACCGTCGCTCTCCTTCCACACGTGCAAGTGGCGGCCGCGAAGAGCGGCAAACACCTTGTCCTGCTCGACCGAAGCGAGCGCACAGCCAAGGCGCTTGATCAGCCCGTGAACGGTGGAAGGCGCGACGCGCCCTGGTCCGTGGCCGCACACATGGTCGACGAGCCGGCGGTAGACACGGGCGGCATCGTCACCGCCGGCATGGCCCACGCGCTCGGTGAGGTCGTCGAGGAACAGTTCGAGTTCGTGCCGCATCACCAGCAACTCGGTCAGGCGGCGCTCGATCTCGAGGAAGCGCTGCTGCGCAATGCCGACGACGCTCGTGCCGCGCCCGCCCCTTGCGAACTCTCCCGCGAGCAGCAGCTTGATGTCACCGAGCGAAAACCCGAGCCGCTGCGCGCGGTGGATGAACAGCAGCGAGCGCAGCGCGGTGCGCGGATACAGCCGGTACCCCGAAGGTGAACGTGCGGGTGCCGGCAGCAGGCCTTCGCGCTCGTAGAAGCGCAGCATCGAGGTGCTGACGCCGGCCCGCCTGGCCAGCTGGCCGATGGTCAGCGACGGGGACGCGTCGGATTCGTCCGCTTTGGTCTTGGCTTTAGTTACCATGGGTTGACCTTGAACTCTACTTCAAGGTGCAGTATCTGCCCAGCAACCACGGGGAAGAATGTGCTCGGGATCGACAAGCGGCTGATGGTGGCGTCAACGCGCCGGTGGCTCGGCATCGGCATCGGCGCGGGCGTACTCGGCCTGCTGGCAAGCCTGACCCTGTACTGGTTCATCGGCCGGGCGATCGACACGATGCTCGCCGGCGGCAACCTGCTCGCCGCGTGGCTGCCGTGGATAGTCGCGCTGCTCGCCGCGAAATTCCTGCTGGGCTGGCTGTATCGCACCGCGCAGTACCGCGCCTCCTCGCTCACCAAGCTGACGATCCGCGACCGCATCTACGAACACTCGCTGCGACTCGGACCCGCGGTGCTCGACCGCAAGCGTACCGGCGAACTGGTCAACATCGCGGTCGACGGCATGGACTGGATAGAGATGTACTACGGCATCTACTTCGTCCAGTTCGTGATCGGCATGGCGACACCGTTGCTGCTGTGCCTGTTCATCGGCTTCACCGACTGGGTCGTTGGCATCGCGCTGCTCGTCAGCGTGCCGCTCACGCCGCTGTTCCTCGGCATGATGGCGCGCAACTTCAGGAAGGCGAGCGAGCGCTTCGCGCAGGTCAATGCCGAACAGGGCGCGCGCTTCCTCGATTCGATCCAGGGCATGACCACCCTGAAGATGTTCAACCTCGGCAAGATCCGCGGCGCCGAAATGCACGCGGCGAGCGAGCAGCAACGCATCGAGACGATGCGCCTGCTGCTCGTGAACCAGATGATGATCCTGTTCGTCGACTTCGGCTTCGCGCTTGGCACGACGCTGGTGCTGACCGTCACCGCGCTGCTGCGCCTCGATGCCGGCCTGCTGACGCCGGGCGCCGTGGTCGCGCTGATCCTCGCAAGCGCCGAGTTCGCCAGGCCGCTCACGCTCGTCGGCCAGTTCTTCTTCGCCGGTGCGATCGGGCGCGCCTATGCGAAGAAGATCGCCGCCTTCCTCGGTGAGGAGCCCGGCGTCGCGGATCCGGCTGGCGCCGCCGGCGCCGCGCCGCCGCTCGAAGCGCGCCCCGCCCTCTCGCTCCAGAACCTCGTGTTCCAGTTCGCCGGCGCCGCGCGAGCGGCCGTCGACCACCTGTCGCTCGATGTCGCGCCGGGCGAAACCGTCGCGCTGGTCGGCGCGAGCGGCTCGGGCAAGACCACCGTGACAAACCTGATCCTGCGCACGCTCGCGCCCGCAGCCGGCGAACTGACCGTCGGCGGACGCAATGTCGATACCGTACCCGCCGATTGGGTGCGTGCGCACCTCGCGCTCGTGCCACAGGACCCCTACCTTTTCTACGGCACGATCGCCGAGAACCTGCGCATTGCGAAGCCCGACGCGACCGACGACGAACTGGTCGCGGCCTGTCGCGCCGCCAACATCCACGAACACATCGCGGCATTGCCGCAGGGTTACGCGACGCGCGTTGGCGAGCGCGGCCTGTCGCTGTCCGGCGGCCAGGTGCAGCGCCTCGCGATCGCGCGCGCACTGCTCAAGGACGTGCCGATCGTAATCCTCGATGAACCCACCTCGCAGATCGACCTCGAGACCGAGGCCGTGATCCACGAAGCCCTCGAGCATCTCACGCGCGACAAGACAGTGCTGCTGATCGCGCATCGCCTCAGCACCGTGGCGCGCGCCGACCGGATAGTCGTGATGGGCAACGGCAAAGTGCTCGAGTCCGGCTCGCACACGGAATTGCTTGCGCGTGGCGGCGTCTACGCCGGCATGGTGGCGATTGGCGGGAGCGCGGCATGAGCAACCTGCAACTGCTCGGCCGCCTGCTCCGCTTCATGCGGCCCCTGAACGGCGTCATGCTGGTATCGGTCAGTGCGCGCACCGTGAAACTGCTGATGCAGACAGCGCTGATCGCCTTCGCGGCGGCCAGCGTTGCGCGCCATGTCGCCGACCCCGGCTCTGGCACCATAGGCCATGTGGTCCTCGGCCTCATGGGGTATGCACTGCTGCTCGGCCTCGCGAACTATATCGAGACCTACACGGGGCACTTCGTCGCCTTCCGGCTGCTGTCGATGCTGCGCAACGAGTTCTACGACCGCATGGAACCGCTGGCGCCCGCGGGTACCGGCCAGCTGCGCTCTGGAGACGCCGTCTCGCGTGTCGTCAGCGATTGCGAACGCATCGAG
>CADEFJ010000038.1 GCA_902826575.1 uncultured Pseudomonadota bacterium
GCACCAGGCGCTTGTAGCTGTTGGTGCCGGCGTTGGTGAAGGCGTTGATCGCCTTGGCGTGCTTGATGATGCCGCCGATGTAGTACAGCGCGATATCGGAAAGCCCGCCGTACTTGTCGCCCGCGAACAGCGCCTTGCCGTCCTTCGACAGCGACTGGTGCACGTGCATGCCCGAACCGTTGTCGCCGACCAGCGGCTTCGGCATGAAGGTCGCGGTCTTGCCGTAGGCGTGCGCGACGTTCAACACCGCGTACTTGAGGATCTGCACCGCGTCGGCCTTCTGCACGAGCGTGCCCGCGCCGACACCGATCTCACCCTGCCCGCCGGTCGCCACCTCATGGTGATGTACCTCGACGACCTGGCCGAGTTCCTCGAGCGCATTGCACATCGCGTTCCTGATGTCCTGGAAGGCGTCGACCGGCGGCACCGGG
Source organism: uncultured Pseudomonadota bacterium (assembly GCA_902826575.1). Taxonomy (GTDB): domain Bacteria; phylum Pseudomonadota; class Gammaproteobacteria; order Steroidobacterales; family Steroidobacteraceae; genus CADEFQ01. Next base: position 432 of record CADEFJ010000038.1, read on the forward strand.
AAGTAGCCGCCCTTCGCGCCGGGGCGGTGGCCCTTGTTGCCCTCCGGATAGATCGTGTTGCTGTTCCACGCGCCCTGCGCGGAATCGATCTCGTACGAGCAGCCGCGCACCTCGTTGCTCCAGCGCACGCTGTCGAATATGAAGAACTCGTTCTCCGGACCGAACAACGCCTTGTCCGCGATGCCGGTCGACTTCAGGTACGCCTCGGCGCGCTTGCCGAGCGAGCGCGGATCGCGCTCATAGCCCTGCATCGTCGCGGGTTCGATCACGTCGCAGCGGATGTTGACCGTGGGCTCTTCGAAGAACGGGTCGAGGACGGCGGTGCCCGGCTCCGGGAGCAGGATCATGTCCGACTCATTGATGCCCTTCCAGCCGGCGATCGACGAGCCGTCGAACATCTTGCCGTCGCGGAACAGGTCATCGTCGACGAGCTTCGCCGGGATCGTCACGTGCTGTTCCTTGCCGCGCGTATCGGTGAAGCGCAGGTCGGCGTACCGCACTTCTTTCTCTTTGATCAGCTTCTGGACGTCACTCGGGGTCATGCAAGTCTCTCCGCCAAGGGGTATTGGGAATGCACGCTTTCAGTGCAGGGATCGTGCCAGCCGTCGGGGGCACCTGAAATCAGTGGGTTAGGAAAAGGCAGATCCTTCTGGCGCACAATAATAGTGCGGTAGCGGACTTCTGTGCACTGAACTTGTGCGAGAGCAGGAAAGCGATCTCATGGAGCGCTCGCTCAGTCACTGATCCAGTGATAGAGTCACGGGATGCGCAACATCACCATCAGCCTCGACGACGACACAGCCGCCTGGGCCCGGCGACTGGCAGGGGAGCGCAATACCAGTGTCTCTGCACTCGTGGCGGAGTTGCTCGAGAACAAGCGACGTTCGTCGGAGGCTTACCAGGCCGCGAAGCGGGACTTCTTCTCGCGAACGCCGACGCACCCTCTTTCCAATCCTGGCGACCGATACCCCTCCAGGGAGGAACTCTATGACAGGCCCGTGCTTCGTCGACGCTAACGTACTGATCTATTCCCGCGATCGGGCTGATCGCTTGAAACGGGATCAGGCCTTGGCGTGGATCGATCGACTGTGGGACGAGGACGCAGGCCGCATGAGTACCCAGGTGCTTTCCGAGTTCTATGTCACGGTGACCAGGAAGCTTGCAAGTCCGCTGAGCAAGGATGAGGCCTGGGCGGACGTGGAGTCGTTCCTTGCGTGGGACCCGCTGCCGATCGACACCCGTGTACTCGCCGGCGCGCGACAGGTCGAGGCGAGATTTGACCTGAGCTGGTGGGACAGCCTGATCGTCGCGGCGGCGCAGTTACAGCATTGCGTGTTGCTGCTCACCGAGGACCTGCAGGACGGCGCGGTCTACGGGAGCGTCACTGTCCGTAATCCGTTCCGGTTGTCCATTCAGGAAGCGCTCGCCACCTACGGCGCAACCCCAACAGGGCCCCGTTATCGGCGCCGGCCGTCCGCGATGCGCGCGTAAGGGCTCTGCACTCCAATCGGGCCGCACGTACGGTAAGATACCGTACAAGGAGACGCGCCATGACCACAACCGCTGACCGGCTCGACCTGCGCCTGAGCGTCGAGGACAAGAACCGCCTGCGCCGCGCCGCCGCACTGCACGGCATGCCGGTGGCCACCTTCGTGCGCGAAGCGGCGCTACGCGAGGCGGAGTCCACCATCGCTCATCCCCCCAAGGCCCGTCGCGGCAGCCTTGCCGCGCGCCTGCGTGGCCGCGCCACCGCGCGCCTGGGCACCGACGAGATCATGCAGCTGACACGCGGCGCATGAAGCGCGTGCTGGTGGATGCCAACGTCCTGCTGGACGTGCTGACCGACGACCCGCAGTGGTACAGCTGGTCGGCCGGACAGCTCGACGCCTGTGCGGCCGAGACCGAGCTGTGCATCAATCCCATCATCTACGCCGAAGTCTCGGTCGGGTTCGAACGCATCGAGGAACTGGACGACGCACTGCCGCCTGAAACCTTCACCCGGCTGGAGCTGCCCTGGGAGGCTGGCTTTCTCGCCGGCAAGATCTTTCTGCAGTATCGCCGCACCCAAGGCAGCCGCAGCTCGCCGCTGCCGGACTTCTACATCGGCGCGCATGCTGCCATCGAGGGCTTGGCGCTGCTGACGCGAGATGCGAAGCGCTATCGCACCTACTTTCCGAAACTCGAGCTCATCCGCCCTTGAGCCGGAAGCTGACCGCACATGCAACTGCCGCAAACCGGCCTTGGGAATCAGTAGCTTATTGATTCGAAAGGTCTTGGCGGCTACTTGACGATACAGTGCGGAAAGTCGCATCGCGAGCCGGATGAGAACCTGTATCATTCATCGGTTAGACCTCTTTCCCCGGAGAATCCGAGTAGTGGCCGCAGGCATCACCGTTCCCGACCGCAGACCGAGCGCAGTCCGTTCCATCTTCCAGGTGTCGATCGATTTCGTGCTGCTCGCAGCGTGCATCGTCGGCATCGTGCAACTGCCGCTATGGGGCAAGATCGCCTGCACGCTCGCGCTGGCGGTGGTGTTCGCGCGCCTGTTCGTGCTCGGGCACGACGCCTGCCACGGCAGCCTGTTCAAGAGCGAGAAGGTCAATGCGTTCGTCGGGCGCCTCGTGTTCCTGCCGACCCTCACCACTTTCAGCCTCTGGCATGTCGGCCACAATGTGGCCCACCATGGTTTCGCGAACCTCAAGGGCCGCGACCAGGTCTGGGTGCCGTTCAGCCCCGAGGAATTCGCCGCACTACCGAAGTGGCGCCAGCGGCTCGAGCGCATCTATCGCTCGGTGTGGGGCTTCGGGCTCTACTATCTCGTCGAGCTGTGGTGGAACAAGCTCGTGTTCCCGTCGCGCAAGCACATCGGCGCGCGCCGCAAGGAATTCATCGTCGACTCGGTGCTGACAGTGGTGTTCGCGGTCGCCTACCTCGCCTTCCTCGTCGCGGTCGCCTATGTCACCGAACAGCCCTGGTGGCTGCTCGCGCTGTTCGGCGCGGTGCTGCCGTTCCTGCTGTGGAACTACATCATGGGCACCGTGATCTTCGTGCACCACACCGGACCCGACATGGTGTGGTTCGACAAGCGCTCCGAATGGATGCGCATGCGCAAGGTCGACGACCTGACCCGCGACATCCACTTCCCGCTGCGCCTCGAGAAGCTTCTGCACGGGATCATGCTGCACCGGGCGCATCACTACGACCCGTTCATCCCGAACTACCGGCTCAAGGACGCGACCCAGCGCCTGTTGGCGCACGGCGTCGCGAGCGCGAAGGCCACGGTGGCGGGTTGGAAGTACATGCGCGAGCTGTCGCGCAAGTGCGCGCTGTACGACTACAACGCCAAGGCCTGGCTCGCGTTCCCGCAGCGCGAGGCACTGCCGGCGGCGGCGTAAGCGCAGCGCTCACTCGCACGCTGCGCCATCGGCTGCGCCCGGTGGCCGCGCCTCACGCGGCGGCGGTCACCGCGTCGAACACCCGCAGGAAGTTGCCGCCGAGGACCTTGGCCGCATCGGCCTCACTCATGCCGCGCGCCAGCAGTGCGGCGGCAAGCAGCGGAAAGTCCGCGTAGTCGGTCAGCACCGGCTTGTAGTTCGCATCCATGTCCGTGCCGATCGCGACGTGCTCGATGCCGACCGCATCGACCAGCGCGAATATCTGACCGACGAAGTCCGCGAGCGAGGCACTCTCGATGCCCGACGGCCACGCACCGATGATGCCGCCGGCGTCGGTAACCAGCCGCGCGTGCTCGATCGAGATCAGGCGCGGTGCGGGTGCTGCCCCGCTGTGCAGGTTGCTGTGCGAGAGCATCACCGGCACACGTGATTCAGCCACCACCCCGGCACAGGTCGCCTGCGTCGCATGGGCGACGTCGATGATCATGCCGAGGCGATTCATCTCGTGCACGACCGCACGGCCGAAGTCCGTCAGACCTTGATGCACTGGCGCAACAGTCTGGACATCTCCAAGCTGATTGACGTGGTAGTGAACCAGTGTCACGGACCGCAGGCCTGCCGCATGGACTTTCGCCAAGCGCTCCAGTCGATCCTCGATGAAGTCGCCTCCCTCGCTGCACAGCACGGCGACGCGCTCGCCGGCGCGGTGCGCCGCGCGGATATCTTCGGGCGTGAGCCCGGGCCGGATCAGGCCGTCGGCGATCAGGCTGCGCAGTCGCGCGAACTGCCGGTTGAAATCCCGGTAGGCCTCGCCTTCGGCGAATTCCCGCACTGCGCTCAATCCGCCCCCTTCCAGGCTGAGCAGCGGCAGATCCGCGACCACCGAAAACAGGCTTGCCGTCACCTGCGCCGCGCGCATGTCGGCAATGCGCTCGGCCTCGAAACCGTCGCGCATCAGGCGGATGACCGGGCTCTCGGGTTGCGCGTCGACCAGGAACGAACGCCCCGGGTGGCTGTGCACGTCGATGCTGGGGTGCTCGGCGAGCAGCGCCACCCCGCGTTGCAGGAACTCCTCGGGAATCTCCATGCCGAGCTGCGGCTTGCGACTGCGTGACCACCACAGGCCACCCGCCGCGGCGATGGCGACGCCGGCGGCAATGCCGCCCGCCAGGACGGTGCGGCGCGTCGTCTTACGCATGGTGGGTTCCCCGCAGTGTCACGTGGCTCACCTCGCCCAGGTAGTCGATGTGCGCCTCGAGCGCGCGTTGCGCCTCTAGTGAGTCGCGCTGCACCAGCGCCGCGACGATGCGCCGGTGATTGTCGAGCAGCCGGCTGGCCGAGGCGGCCGACAGCGCGCGTTGGCGCGTGGCTGTGCTCAGCACGTCGAGGCTCTTGATGGCGCGTGTCAGGATCGAATTGTCGACGGCCCTTTCGATGGTCGCGCGAAACTCTTCCGCGAGCGCATTGACGCGCTCGCCATCGAGCTGGCCGGCGCGGGAACCCGTGATGATCCCTTCGAGCTCGGCGAGGTTCGCTTGCAGTGTGGCGAGCGAGCGCTCGTCGATGATGCGCGCGACGAACGCGAGCACCGCGCCTTCGATGACTTTGCGCGCCTCGAGGATCGTCTCGAGCGTGTAGCGGTCGAGATTCAGGAAAAGGTGCAGGGGCCCGAGCAGCGTGTCCGGTTCGAGGCCGGTGACGAATACGCCACCGCCGTGGCGGATATCGACGATGCCGAGCAACTGCAGTGCGCGCAGCGCTTCGCGCAAGGTGGGCCGGCCGACGCCGAGCTCCTCGGCCAGAATGCGCTCCGCGGGCAGGCGGTCGCCGGGCTTGAGATGGCCGGACTTCACGAGTCCGACCAGTTGCCGGACGATCTGCTCCGGCAGCGCCTCGCGCTTGGTGATGGGAACGATTTTCGGCGCGATATCGGGGGACTTGTGCTTCATCCGTGTCTTCCGTTGACACTCCAGCCAACTGGTAATACCATTTTGCCATTCTAACTGTCAACGGGGAGTGCGGCAATGTCCTGCAGGTATTCTTTCAGTGCGGCTGCCATCACAGCATTGCTCGCGGCACCCCTGTGCGTTGTCGCGCAGGAGGACGATGGCTTCGAGATCCAGGAAGTCGTCGTGACCGCGCAGAAGCGCACCGAGCGCCTGGTCGACGTGCCGGTGGCGATTTCCGTCTTCAGCGCCGAAGCGATGGAACAGACGGGTGTGCGCGAACTGAAGGAGATCACCGGCTACATGCCGAACGTGCAGATCTCTACCGGCAATGACTTCCGCTCGACCGTCACGATCCGCGGCGTCGGCGCGACCAGCCGCAACATCGGCTTCGACTCGCGCGTCGGTGTCTATATCGACGGCGTCTACGTCGGCCAGTCGCCGGCGATCAATCAGGAACTGATGAACCTCGAGCGCGTCGAGGTACTGCGCGGACCGCAGGGCACCCTGTTCGGCAAGAACACGGTGGCCGGTGCGATCAACCTGATCACGAAAAAGCCGGACGACCAGTTGCGCGGCACGGCGAGCATCGACGTCGGCAACTACGACTACCGGGAGCTGCGTGGTTTCCTGAACCTGCCGCTGGGCGAGAAGGTCGCCACTTCGTTCTCGGTGTCGAAGATCGACCGCGACGGCTACGTGCCGAACATCATCACCGGCAACGACCTCAACGAGCGTGACGTGCTGGCCTACCGCGCGCAACTGCGGGCCCGCCCGAACGACCGCTTCGAGATCAATGCCTCGTTCGACGGACTCAACAGCGACGGGCGCATCCTGGTCGGTGATCCGGTGACGGACATGTTGGGGATGCAGCCGGTGCAGATCGCCCCGAAGATGGGCGAAGTCGCCTTCAACTTCGACCCGAACGACGAGCGCGACGTGTACGGCGGCAGCCTCGACCTGGCCTACGAGCTGGCCGGCGGGAACACCATCAAGAGCATCACCGGCTATCGCACCACCGATGCCCTGTACAGCAACGCCACGGACTACTCGCCGGTCGACATCGTCTCGATCGAATACCAGGACGAGTACGATGTGCTGTCGCAGGAGCTGCAGTTCATCTCGTCGGCGGACGGTGCCTTCAACTACACCGCGGGCCTCTACTACTACCATCAGAAGGCGAACACCCGCCGCGATGTCATCCTGGGCAACGACTTCGAGACCTATTTCATCGGACCGCTGTATGCATCGGGCGCGCTGACGCCGCCGCTGCCGGCGCCGCCGGCGCTGCCGAACAGCGTCGTGAGGCAGTTGCTGGGATTCGGGCCGCCGCTGTCGAAAGTCTTCAACAGCGGTGAGGTCACCACCAAGAGCTACGCGGCCTATTTCAACGGCGACTGGCACATGACCGACCGCTGGAAGCTCGGCTTCGGTGTCCGCGTGTCCACCGAGAAGAAGGACGTCGACTGGTTGCTCGACGGGCGCAACTCCGGGATCTTCAACATCGGTTCTACCGGTGCGGATCCGCTCAATCCGTCGCCGCTGATCAACGATCGCACCGACGACTTCGTCGCCCCCGCCGCGAGCCTGAGTTTCGCGCTGACTCCCAGCTCGAACATCTACGCGCGCTATGCCGCGGGCTACAAGAGCGGCGGCTTCAACCTCGATTACATCAACGAGAACGAGCTCGCGGCGAACCAGGGACTCGAGTTCGACAAGGAAACCGTCGACAGCTTCGAGCTCGGAATCAAGGGCAACTACTTCGGCGGGCGACTGTCCATGAACCTCGCCGCGTTCATCGCGAACTACGACGACTACCAGGTCAACCAGTTCGTGGACCTGGGCGGCGGAAACACGTCGATCCGCATCAACAACGCGGCCAAGGTCGAGACCACGGGCTTCGAGGCGGAGGCGACCTTCTATGCCACCGACGAGCTCACGCTGAACGCCTCCCTCGGCCTGCTGGATGCGAAGTTCGACAGCTTCCCGGGCGGCGGCAGCGGTGGCACCGACGTCTCGGGCAACGAGCTGACGAACGCACCGGAGCTGACTTACTCATTCGGCGCGGTCTGGAAGCACCACGTGCCGACGCTGCACTCGAAGCTGCTGATGCGCGCCGACGTGACGCACATCAGCGAGGTCTGGACGACCGCCGACAACACCACGACGGTGCCGTACAACAGCGCGTACCCCGGCATGGTCTCCTTCGGCCAGCTGGATGCGCGCACGGAACTGAACGCTCGCATCGGGCTGATGTCGGACAACGAGACCTGGGAGGTCTATGCATGGGGCCGCAATCTCACCGACGAGACCGACCCGACGGACGAGTTGCGCGACTTCTTCAACACGTACGCCAAGCTGCCGGGCATGCCGCGCACCTACGGCGTGAACCTGGTCTGGAATTTCCACTGAACCCAGCGGGAGCGCCGCCATCCATACCGCCCCGCATCGGTGGGTAACGATCGGCGCAGCCGTCCTCGCGACAGGGGTCGCCGGCTGCGCCACCCTCCCGGCAGAACCAGCCCGCAGCGTCGAGATCCAGCGCACTGCCCATGGCATCGCGCACATCACGGCGCCGGATTACGAGACGCTGGCCTACGGCGTGGCCTACGCGCATGCGCAGGACAATGTGTGCCAGACCGCGAACCAGCTGGTGACGATCCGCGGCGAGCGCTCGCGCTGGTTCGGTGCGGGCGAGCAGGCGCTGCTCGGCCTGCGTGTGCTGTCGAACGAGCAGATCGACGTGTTCGTCCGCAGCCACATGGACGACGCGGCACTGGCCGCGGCGCTGGCGGCCGCGAGGCCTGAAACGCAGGCCGTCACCACCGGCTACGTCGCCGGCTACAACCGTTACCTGCGCGACCACGCAGCGAGCCTGCCGGCCTCCTGCGCAGGCGCGCCGTGGGTGCAGCCGATGACGGGTGCGGACTACCTGCGCCTGCAGGAGCTGACGATGGTGCAGCTCGGTGTTGCGCTGTTCGCCGATGCGATCTTCGACACGAGTCCGCCCGGCGACGATGAGCCGGCTGCTTCGCCACCCGGCACCGCGCAAGCCGTGGCCGCGCTCGCGCGCTTTCGCCTGGACGAGCCGCTGCTCGGCTCGAACGGCTGGGCCTTCGGGGCGGACGTCACGACGAACGGTCGTGGCGTGCTGCTCGGCAACCCGCATTTTCCCTGGAGCGGCGTCAACCGCTTCTGGGAAATGCACCTGACCATCCCCGGCACGCTCGACGTCATGGGCGCGGCGATCGGCCACAGCCCCGTCGTGCAGATCGGCTTCAACCACGACGTCGCGTGGACACACACGGTCTCGACGGGCCAGCGCTTCACGCTGTTCGAACTCGAACTCGCGGACGGCGATCCGCACAGCTATGTCGTCGACGGCAAGCCTGAAGCGATGAGGCCGCAGCGCGTGACTTACGAAGCGCGCGACGCGAACGGCACGGTACAGGCCCGGGAGCATACGGTCTGGCAGACCCGGTTCGGACCGATCCTCGAAGTACCGCGCGCCGGGCTTGCCTGGAGCAAGACCCACGCCTACGCGCTGAAGGATGCGAACACGGGCAACCTGCGCGCGATGGACATCTGGCTCGGCTTCAATCGTGACCGCAATGTCGGCGAGATGCGCGCGACACTCGCGAAGCTCGGCGTGCCGTGGGTCAACACGATCGCGGCGGACCGCGACGGCAACGCGATGTACGCCGACGTCAGCGTGGTGCCGGATGTCAGCGCGGCGCAGCTCGAGCGCTGCGCGCCGTCGAAGGCCGCGGCCGCGCTGTTCAAGGCCGCGGACCTGACCGTGCTCGACGGCTCCCGCGGCGAGTGCGACTGGCAGCATGACCCGCGCTCCCCGGTGCCCGGCCTGCTGCCGATCGAGCGCATGCCGGTCGCCGTGCGCCGCGACTGGGTGCAGAACAGCAACGAAAGTTTCTGGATGAGCAACCCGGACATTGACTGGCCGCAGATCACGCCGCTCGTCGGCTGGACCGACACACCGCAGAGCCTGCGCACGCGCGCCGGCCTGTACGAAATCGGGCAGCGGATCGCGGGCAGCGATGACGTCGCGCCGCACGCGAAGGTGGGCATCACCGAAGTGCAGGCGATGCTGTTCCGCAATCGCAATCACGCCGCCTTCGTCGTGCTGGATGACTTCCTGCCCGTCTGCAAGGACGCGACCAGCGAAACCGTGCGCGCCGGTTGCGCCGTGCTCGCAACCTGGGATCGCCGCAACAACCTCGACTCGCGCGGTGCGCATGTCTTCCGCGAGTGGTGGCGCACGGCACGTGCGATCAAGGGCGTCTGGGCCCGGCCATTCGATCCGGCCCATGCGGCGGACACGCCCGCGGGCCTCGCGACGGACAATCCAGAAGTCCGTGCCGCGCTGCTTGCGGCGCTGGACGACGCCGTCACGACGGTGCGCGCCGCCGGCTTCGCGCTCGACGCCCCGCTGCGCGAGGTGCAGACCTACGCGACCCGCGATGGCGTCGTCGGCGTGCACGGCGGCCCTGAACCCGAAGGCGTGCTGAACAAGGTCGAGACGGCGGAGCGCGGGCCGCTCGACGCCGGCGGCTACCAGATCGTCTTCGGCAGCAGCTACATCCAGACCGTGACCTTCGACGAGCGCGGCCCGGTGGCCGAGGCGATGATGGTCTACGGGCAGTCATCGCAAGCCGACTCGCCGCTCAACTTCGACCAGCTGCCGCTGTATACGGACAAACAGTGGATGCGCCTGCCGTTTCATCCGGAGGATATCGAGCGGGAGCGGGTGGGCGAGGTGCTGCTGTTGGAGCTTGGGGATTAGGGCTTAGAGCTTCTGACCAGAGGGCGCTGCCCACGACGCGTCGCTACGATCGGGCCTGCATCATGCGCGGACCTCGAGGATCAGGTTGAAGGCCGTTTCGGCGGCGCGCCGGAAGTGCGTGAATCCAGCCTTCTGGAAGACTTCCTGCAGCCGCCGCGGCCCGGCCTGGGCGCCGAGTACCATGCTGCCACCTTCCGCGATCGCGTGTGCACAGCAGATCAGCGTCGAGCCACCGTAGTACAGCTGGCCCACCGTGGAGAAGTTGTCCTCCGCGCGATCGTGGGCGAAGGGCTCGACCAGCATCAGCGTTCCGCCCGATGCAAGCACCTGGCGTGCATGCCGCGCGGCCGCCAACGGATCGCCTAGGTCGTGCAGGGTGTCGAAAAAGCAGACCAGGTCATAGCGATCGCCCGGGTAGTCGCTGGCGCGTGCCACGTCGAACCGTACGCGACTGGCAAGGCCGGCTGCTTCGGCCAGCCGACGCGCCTCCTCGATCGAGTCAACGTGCGTATCGAAGCCGTGGAAGCTCGAGTTCGGGAATGCCTGCGCCATCAGCAGCGTCGAATGACCGTATCCGCAGCCCACGTCGGCCACCGCGATGCCGGCCTCCAGGCGCGCAACGACGCCATCCAGCGCCGGCAGCCAGCTCGAGACCAGATTGGCCTTGTAGCCGTTGCGAAAGAACGCAGCTACGCCGCAGGCCAGGCGCGAATCGTGTTCGCCCCACGCCACGCCGCGTCCCGTACGGAAGGCCTCCAGCGCCTTGGGCTCGTCGGCCCACAGGGCAGCCGGAAGATTCCAGGCGGGTGGTATGTACGCGGGGCTGTCCTCGTCGGCCAGTACCGCGGCCTCTTCGGGGGGCAGCTCGTAGGTTTCACTGGCCGCGTGATAGCGCAGGTAACCCGCCGCGGCCTGGGCATTGAGCCATTCGCGAACATAGCGTTCGGCACACCCGGCGCGCGCTGCGACTTCCTTCGCTGCCAGCGGGCCGGCGCCCGCCATGGCCGAGTAGAGACCCAGCTTGCTGCCGAGCGTGACCATGATGCCGCTGTAGGAAGCTGCGATGTCGCCGATGGCGCGCATGGCGAAGGCTTCGAGGCGTGATTGATCGATTGTCTGGGCATTCATGGAAGTATCCCTTGTGTCCGGTGGCGGCTGCGTTCGGCCCGAATGATCGCGACACACGATCCGGACCGGCAGTGGCAAAACAGCCCGAAACAGGTTCATTCGTGCCAAGGTAGCCGCATGTCCCCGGCCGCAGGCATTTCCGCCCCGACCACCACGACGACTGGCCTCGCGTATCACGTCTCGCTGGTCGCGATTCCGGACGCGGTGATCTCCACACTCGCCGGCATCTTCGACACCATGAACGCGCGTTCGCTGATGGATATCGGTCGAGGTGCGCGCTCCTTCGACGTGGAAATAGTGGGCGAGGCACCCGGGCCCCTGAGGCTTGCCAGCGGCGTGCCGATCCACGTGCAGCGGAGCATCGATACCCTGGAGTCGAGCGACATCGTCATCGTTCCCTCGGTACTGCTGCGCGGGAATGCGTGGCAGAAGGGGCGATATCCGCGCCTGGTGAAGTGGCTCGCGACGATGCGCGAGAAGGGCGCCGTATTGTGCTCGGCCTGCTCCGGGATCTTCCTGATTGCCGAGACCGGAGTGTTTGACGACCGCGACGCAACCGTGCACTTCGGCTATGCCGATGCCTTTGCGAGGGCTTATCCGGCGGTGACCATACATCCCGAACGCGTGCTCGTGATCTCCGGCACGCGCGAGGAACTGGTCAGCTCGGGCGCGTCTTCGACCTGGCACGACATGGCGCTGTACCTGATCGCCCGCTTCGCCGGGGCGACCGACGCCCAGGAAGTCGCGCGCATGTATGCACTGCAGTGGCACCAGGAGGGCCTCGCGCCATACATCAGCTTCGAGGGGCGTACCGATCATGGCGACGCAGAGATCGTCGCCGCGCAGAAGTGGCTCGGGAGGCACTACTCCGTGGCAAGCCCGGTGGAGCAAATGATCCGGCGCTCGCGACTCGCCGAGCGCACGTTCAAGCGTCGTTTCGTCGCCGCGACCGGTCTGACGCCCATCGACTATGTGCAGCGACTGCGCATCGAGGACGCCAAGCGCCGGCTCGAGCGTACCGAGGCGCCGATCGACGAGATCGCCTGGCGCGCAGGCTACGAGGACCCGGCCTTCTTCCGCAGGTTGTTCAAGCGCACAACGGGCGTTACGCCGGGGACGTATCGGCGACGATTCAGCATCCCCGACTTCGCGCGCCGCCCCTCGCTCTAAGCTCCTGGCTCTCAGCTTCGAAACGCGGGCGTAACATCCGGTTCCATGCGGATCGCAACAAGGCTCGTGCCTCTCGCTGTCGCCCTGCTGGTAAGCGGCTGCGGCACGCTGCCGAACGGCCGCGGCTGGGGCGAAGACGCGACGCTGACGCCCGGATGGGAGCGCGTCAAAGAGGCCGCGTGGAATGCCGCCCGCAGCCCACGCGTGTGGGTCCCGCTTGCGGGTGCCGCGCTCGTGCAGATCGATGACTGGGATCGCGACATTGCCGATTGGGCGCGTGAAGAAACCCCCGTCTTTGGATCCGTCGACAATGCTGAGCGCTGGAGCGACGACCTGAAGACGACGTCAATGGTCGCCTTTCATGTCACGGCGCTCGCGACGCCGAGCGGCGACACACCGCGTGACTGGATCGGGAACAAGCTGCGCGGCTATGCGGTCGATGTCGCGGCCATCGGCGTCACGACGGGCCTCACGCGGACCTTGAAGAGCGCCGTCGGGCGAGAGCGCCCCAATGGCGAGGACGAGAGAAGTTTTCCGTCGGGCCACACCGCCGTCGCGGCCGTCCACAACCGTCTCGCGTCGCGCAATCTGCAATCCATCGACATGAATCGCGGCGGCCGACGCGCGCTCGACGCCGGCCTCGACGCGTTGACCGTGGGTACGTCGTGGGCCCGGATCGAGGCGGGTTGGCACTACCCGTCGGACACGCTGTTCAGCGCATCGCTCGGAGCCTTCTTCGCCGCGTTCTTCAACGATGCATTCATGGGGCTCGGTGGCCCGGACTCGCCATCAATGGTGTTGGTGGTGAATCCCGGTGGGGCCAGCCTGCAGTTCGGTTGGCGGCGCTGATTGCGAGCAATCAGAGCGCAGCAGCAAGCCTGGCGCCCTGATCAATCGCCCGCTTCGCATCGAGCTCCGCCGCCACATCCGCGCCACCGATCCGGTGCACCTCGATGCCGTGCTCCCGCAGCGGCGCCTCGAGTTCGCGCAGCGGCTCCTGCCCGGCGCAGACAACTACGTTGTCCACCGCGAGCACCCGCGACTCGTTGCCACTCGAGATGTGCAGGCCCGCATCGTCGATGCGCTCGTAGGTGACGCCCGCGAACATGTGCACGCCGCGGCGCTTGAGCGTGGTGCGGTGGATCCAGCCGGTGGTCTTGCCGAGGCCCTCACCGGGCTTCGAGATTTTGCGCTGCAGGAGATAGATCTCGCGCGCGCTGTGCGCGAGGCCCGCGCGCGATTCGCGGGTGCCCGCGAGTCCGCCGCGCGCCGCGGGCGATCGATCGACGCCCCATTCGGCCAGGAAGGCGTCGATGTCGAGGCTCGGCGAGACGCCATCGGCGTGGCTCAGGAACTCGGCGACATCGAAGCCGATGCCGCCCGCGCCGATCAGCGCGACCGTGCGCCCGACCGGCGCACCGCGCAGCAGCACGTCGACATAGGAGAGCACTTTCGGATGCTCGAGGCCGGCGATCGGCGGCCGCCGCGGCGTGACGCCCGATGCCAGCACCACGACGTCGTAGCCTTGCGCGAGATCCGCGGCGGTCGCGTCGGTGCCGAGGCGCAAGTCGACGCGGTGCAGTTCGATCTGGCGGCCGAAGTAGCGCAGCGTCTCGTGGAATTCCTCCTTGCCCGGGATGCGCTTGGCCATGTTGAACTGGCCGCCGATTTCGGCGGCCCGCTCGTACAGCACCACGTCGTGGCCGCGCTGTGCCGCGATCGTCGCGCAGGCGAGGCCGGCGGGCCCCGCGCCCACCACGGCGATGCGCCGCCGCTTTGCAGTCGGCGCGTAGTCGAACTCCGTCTCGCGCGCCGCGCGCGGGTTGACGAGGCAGGTCGCCGGCTTCCCCTCGAACACGTGATCGAGGCAGGCCTGGTTGCAGGCGATGCAGGTGTTGATCTCGGCGGCGCGACCTTCGGCGCTCTTGCGCGCGAACTCGGCATCGGCGAGCAGCGGGCGCGCCATCGAAACCATGTCGGCGCCGCCGGCGGCGAGCACTTGCTCGGCGACTGCCGGATCGTTGATGCGGTTGGTCGTGATGAGCGGCAGCTGCACGTGCGGGCGCAGGCGCTCGGTCACCCACGCGAACGCCGCGCGCGGCACCATCGTCGCGATGGTCGGCACGCGCGCTTCGTGCCAACCGATGCCGGTATTGATCATGGTCGCGCCGGCCGCTTCGATTGCGCGCGCGAGTTGCACGACTTCATCGAAATTACTGCCGTCACCGACGAGGTCGAGCATCGAGAGGCGATAGATCAGGATGAAATCCGGCCCGAGTGCCGCACGCGTGCGGCGCACGATCTCGACGGCGAAGCGGATCCGGTTCGCGTACACGCCGCCCCATTCGTCGCTGCGATGGTTGGTGCGCGCCGCGATGAACTGGTTGATGAGGTACCCCTCGCTGCCCATGATCTCGACCCCGTCGTAGCCGGCCTCGCGCGCAAGCCGCGCGCAACGCACGAACGCGCTGATCTGCCGCTCGACGCCGCGCGCGCTCAGGGCCCAGGGCGTGAACGGCGTGATCGGCGAGCGCAGCCGGCTCGGCGCGACCGCGAGCGGGTGATAGCCGTAACGCCCGGTGTGCAGGATCTGCATGCAGATGTGGCCGCCCTCGGCATGCACGGCGCGGGTCACGAGCTGGTGCCGGGGAACCTCGTCGCGTCTGGTCAGCTTGCCTGCAAAGGGCGCGACCCAGCCGGCGCGGTTCGGCGCGATGCCGCCGGTGACGATGAGGCCCGTGCCGCCGCGCGCGCGCTCGGCGAAGTAGGCGGCGAGGCGTGGATAGTCCTCGGCCTTGTCCTCGAGGCCGGTGTGCATCGAGCCCATCAGTATCCGGTTGCGCAGGCGCAGGTAGCCGAGATCGAGTGGTGCGAGCAGGTGCGGATAGGCATTCATCCGACGCAACTTACCTCATCCGGCCGCTATACTTCGCGGCCACCCATGAGCGCTCCCGTTGGCACCGCACCCCGCACGTTCCAGGACCTGATCTTCGCCCTGCAGAAGTACTGGGCGGGGCAGGGCTGCGTGATCCTGCAACCCTACGACATGGAAGTCGGTGCCGGCACCTTCCACACGGCGACCTTCCTGCGCTCGATCGGTCCGGAACCGTGGAGCGCGGCCTACGTGCAGCCTTCGCGCCGGCCGACCGACGGTCGTTATGGCGAGAATCCGTTCCGCCTGCAGCACTACTACCAGTTCCAGGTGGTCATCAAGCCCTCGCCGCTGCCGATCCTCGACCTGTACCTCGACTCGCTGCGCACCATCGGCTTCGATCCACTCGTTCACGATATCCGCTTCGTCGAGGACAACTGGGAGTCGCCGACCCTCGGCGCCTGGGGACTCGGCTGGGAAGTGTGGTTGAACGGCATGGAGATCACGCAGTTCACCTACTTCCAGCAGGTCGGCGGACTCGATTGCCGGCCGGTCACCGGCGAGATCACCTACGGACTCGAGCGCCTCGCGATGTACCTGCAGGGCGTCGAGAGCGTGTTCGATCTCGTGTGGACCGACGGCCCGCTGGGACGCGTGACCTATGGCGACGTGTTCCACCAGAACGAGGTGGAGCAATCGAGGTACAACTTCGAGCTCGCCGACACCGCGGTGCTGTTTCGCCGCTTCGACGAGCACGAGGCCGCCTGCCAGGCGCTGCTCGAGGCGAAGCTCGCGCTGCCCGCGTATGAGCAGGTGCTGAAGGCCTCGCACACTTTCAACCTGCTCGATGCCCGCAAGGCAATCTCGGTGACCGAACGCCAGCGCTTCATCCTGCGGGTGCGCACGCTGGCGCGCGGTGTCGCGCAGGCCTATTACGACAGCCGCGAAGCGCTTGGCTTCCCGATGGCGAAGTCCGCGCCGAAGCAGGGCGGCTCATGAACGCGCAGGATTTCCTGGTCGAAATCGGCACCGAGGAATTGCCGCCGAAGGCGCTGCCGGAACTCGAGCGCGCCTTCCTCGAGGGCGTGACGGGCGGCATCGCTGCGGCCGGCCTCGCGCACGGCGCAATCGAGTCCTTCGCCGCGCCGCGGCGCCTCGCCGTGCTGGTCCGCGCGCTGGCGGTGCGCCAGCCCGAGCAGGAGATCAAGCGTCGCGGACCGCCGGTGAGTGCGGCGTTCGACAAGGCGGGCCAGCCGACCCGCGCGGCGAGCGCCTTCGCCGCGAGTTGCGGCGTGGCGCCAGGCGAGCTCACGCGCGTCACCGAGGGCAAGGGCGAGTTCCTCTTCTTTGCCGGCCGCAAGGCGGGCGCCGAAACCGCGACACTGCTGCCGGCCATCGTCCAGGCGGCGCTCGATCAACTCCCGATTCCACGACGCATGCGCTGGGGTGCGGGCGAGGCACAGTTCGTGCGTCCGGTGCACTGGATCGTGCTGCTGTTCGGGGCCGAGACGGTACCGGCCACTTTGCTCGACACGCCCTCCGGCAACGCCACCCGCGGCCACCGCTTCCACGCGCCCGCGCCGATCGCGCTCACCGCGCCCGCCGACTATGCCGACGCGCTGCGCGGCGGCGGCAAGGTGATCGCGAGTTTCGCCGAGCGGCGCGCGAAGGTCCGCGCCGGTGTCGAGGCCGCCGCCACGACCATCGGCGGGCGCGCGATCGTCAGCGACGCGCTGCTCGACGAAGTCACCGCGCTCGTCGAATGGCCAGTGCCGGTCGCAGGCCGTTTCGAGGACCGCTTCCTCGAACTGCCGCGCGAGGTGCTGATCTCCACGCTGCAGGACCACCAGCGCTACTTCGCCGTGGAAGATCCGCACGGTGCGCTCACGCCGTGGTTCATCACCGTCAGCAACATCGAAAGCCGCGAGCCCGCGCAGGTGCGCGCGGGCAACGAGCGGGTCGTGCGCCCGCGCCTCGCGGACGCCGCGTTCTTCTGGCAGCAGGATCGCCGCGAGCCGCTCGGCGCTCGCCTGGCTGCGCTCGACGCCGTGACCTTCCAGGCCAAACTCGGCTCCCTCGGAGCCAAAGCGCAGCGGATTGTTGCGATTTCGAGAACAATAGCCGAGAGTCTTGCGTGGAATGTTGATCATACGAGTCGATCGGCCCAATTGGCCAAGTGCGACCTGCTGACCTCGCTGGTCGGCGAGTTCCCCGAACTGCAGGGCACGATGGGGGCCTACTACGCCGCCGCCGACGGTGAACCGCAGGCCGTCGCGGCCGCGATCGGCGAACACTACCTGCCCCGCGGCGCGGGCGATGCGCTGCCGGAAACGGGACCCGGCACCGCAGTCGCGCTCGCCGACCGGCTCGACACGCTGGCCGGCATTTTCGCGATCGGCCAGAAGCCGACCGGCACCCGCGATCCCTTCGGCCTGCGCCGCGCGGCGATCGGCGTGCTGCGAATCCTCATCGAGAAGCGCATCGATCTCGACCTGCGCTCGCTGATCGACGCGGCGGTCGCGCTGCAGCCGGTCGCAAGCACGACCGCTGCGGACGAGGTGTACGGCTACGTAATGGAGCGGCTGCGCGCCTACTACCTCGAGCAGCCTGGCACGCGCTACACGACCGAAATGATCGATGCGGTGCTCGCCACCGCACCACGTTCGCCGCTCGATTTCGACGCGCGGCTCGCGGCGCTCGCCGGTTTTCTCGCGCGCCCCGAGGCCGCGAGCCTCGCCGCGGCGAACAAGCGCATCGCGAACATCCTGAAGAAGGCGGACGGCTTCACGCCGGGGACGGTCGCGACCGCGACACTGCACGAACCTGCGGAGAAGCAGCTGCACGCCGCCCTCGCGAAATTGCGTGACGGCGTGCAGACCGCGGTCGCGAAGCGGGACTACGTGGAGGCGCTCAGCGCCCTCGCGGGGCTGCGCGGCGATGTCGATGCATTTTTCGATGCCGTGATGGTCAACGACCCCGACGAGGCGCTGCGGGCGAATCGCCTGTCGCTGCTGGCCGAGCTGCGTGCGCTGTTCGGCGGTGTCGCCGACCTGTCGCGGTTGCCGGGATAAGAGCCGAGCGGTCTCGGCTGCACAGTCTCGCCCTGCTACGGCCTTGACTGCGCCAGCAGTTCGTCGATGTGCTTCAATCGCCGGTGGCCAGGTTCGAACATCTGCTCGTAGATGTGTCGCGTCTGCAGGAACAGCGCCCGGGCCTCGTCACGCCTGCCCTTCGCGAGAGCGATCTCACCGACCGTGGTGGAGATCGAGGCGAGCAGCGGATGCACGGGTGGCAGCGAAGTCCGGGCCTTGACGAGCGCATCGGCGAGCAACTTCTCCGCGTCGTCGCGCTTGCCGGCGGCGAGCAGGACCCGGCCGAGGTTGAGCATCGAGATCAGCACCTCCGGGTGGTCGTCGCCAAGCACGCGCCGCCCGATCGACCATTCCTCGCGATGCGCGGCCTCCGCCTCCCGCAGTCGCCCGGTGGCGGTGTAGGCCAAGGCCAGGTTGTTCAGCGCCGACAACGTCTGCTTCGACTGGGGCCCGTTGACGCGGCGCTGGACTGCCAGATTTTCCGTGAGGACGAGTTCGGCCGCCGCGAAGTCTTTCAGCACATAGAGCGTCCAGCCGAGGTTGTTCTTGACGTCAAGTGTGTGCGGATGCTCGGGTCCCAGGGCTTCATCCACCAAGGTGGCGGCTTCTTCGAGCAGCTTGCGCGCCTCTGCAGCCCGATCCATGTCGACGAAGACCATCCCCAGACCATTCATGGCCGACAGGGCCGGCTCGCTGCTGCGGCCGAGCGCCGCCCGACCGGTGTCGAGCACGGCCACGTACCCGGCTGCGGCCTCGTCCAGCTGGCCGTCGTAGAAGTAGGCCTCGGCGAGCTGGTTGCGCGCCAGCAGCGTGCGCTCGTCGGTGGGGCCGAATGCCATCTGGTACAGCTCGACCGCGTGCCGGGTGCGTTCGATCGCCTTTCCATACAGGCCGATTGCCTGGTAGCTGGCGCCAATCGACTTGTCGAGCCGGGCATTGATCGCCGGCTGCCCGGAAAACTGCGTCTGGACTTCCTTGCTCGCCTTTTCCAGCAGGTGCCGGTCGAGCACCAGCGTGGCGGTATTGGTGCCGTTGACTCCCGACGGCACGCCGACGCCACCGCCCTGGGCCCGCAGGTCATCCACTATGGTCTTGCCGATGGCTTCCGGATCGATGTCGGTCAGCATCGTCGACAGGAACGATGCCACCGCCTCGGCATCGGCCAGCGACCTGGTGGCCAGCGCCCGGTTGCGTTCCGCCTCCCGGCCGGCGAGGACTGCACTGATCGCGAGAGCGGTCATGACCCCGGCAAGCGCGATCGACGCGGCGGTGGCAACGGCGAAGAAGCGCGCACGCCGGCGATGTTCGCGGTCCTTCAACTCGCCAAAGGGAATCCCGAGCAGCCCGGAGATGATTTTCAGCTTGGCGCCGGTGCGGCCGTCCGCCTGCGACCTGACGTCGGCGCCGAGCGGCTCGTCGTCCGCAAGCGCCGGTGGGAAGCACGCGCCAGCATCGCCGTCGACGATCAGGCAGAAGATCCGCTCGCCGCGCCCCAGCGCCTGGAAGACCTTGATCTCCTCGTTGACCCAGCGCGACCCGGCCGCCGCCGGCGAGCACACGACAATGAGGTTCTCGGAGGCCTGCAGCGCGGCCTGGATGGCCGCGCTCAGACTGGACGACGACGACAGCTCATCGCGGTCGCGAAACACTGGGTGCAGACGGTTGCCGGCGAGGCGATGCTGCGCAACCAGCCGGGCCGGCACCCGGTAGCGCTCCAGGGCGCGGTGGATCCACTGCGCCCAGCGCACGTCGGCGTGGTTGTAGCTGATGAAGGCCTTGTAGTGATTATTGGCCATGACGGGCAGCTCCCCGTAACCCGCGCCATCCTCTGGCGATACCCGCTGCCTGTGCTCAGCCTACAGCAGTCATGCGATTTCGGCTGCACGTGCCGGGCTGACTTCCGAGCGCGCCAGCGAGTTCAGCAGGGCCTGCACCGCTGCGTTGGGCTGCCGCTCGCTCGACATCATCCACGTGGCGAGTGCGGTGGAGCTCGAACGCAAGACTTTCCTTGCCTTTGACGAGCGACAACGAAAGCTCGCGCGAGCGGTCGGGCTGAAGCTGTTGATCCCGCGAAAGGCTTGAGGCCGCGTCAGGCCTTGCCCGCCGCCTGCGAAGTGCTCGCGGCGGTCTGGCCGAACAGGATCTTCTTGGCCTCTTCGGTCATCGGCTGTCCGCTCGAGTACTGTTCGCCGAGCTTGTAGGCGCGCAGCGTGGCGGGCCGCGCCTCGATCGCCTCGATCCAGCGCGCGATCGCGGGGAATGCCGTGAGGTCCTGCTGCAGGCGTTCCCAGCCGAGTGCCCAGGGATAGGTCGCCATGTCGGCGATCGAATAGTCCGCGCCCGCGATGAACGCATGCCGCGCGAGCTGGCGGTCGAGCACGCCGTAGAGCCGGTTCACTTCCTTGCCGTAGCGCTCCTGCGCGTAGGGAATCTTCTCCGGCGCATAGCTCAGGAAGTGACCCGCCTGGCCCGACATCGGCCCGAGGCCGCCCATCTGCCAGAAGAGCCATTCCAGCACCGCCTTGCGGCCGCGCACGTCCTGAGGAATGAAGCGGCCGGTTTTCTCCGCGAGGTACAGCAGGATCGCGCCGGACTCGAACATGCCGATCGGCTCGCCGCCATCCGCTGGCGCGCGATCGACGATGGCCGGCATGCGATTGTTCGGCGAGAACGCGAGGAAGTCGGGCTTGAACTGGTCGCCCGCACCGATGTTCACCGGCACGATCCGGTACGGCACGCCCGCCTCTTCGAGGAACAGCGTGATCTTGTGGCCGTTCGGGGTCGGCCAGTAATAGAGTTCGATCATGGTGACGCCGATCATAGCCGGCATTCGGTGCTTCGCGTGCGAGCGGGCGCACGACCCACAGGCCTTGCTGACGGTGTGCACCGCCTGCGGGATGCCGCTGCGCGTCGATTACGACCTCGCGGGCGTGCGGCTCACCCTCGCCGACCTCGCGCAGCGCCCGCCGACCTTGTGGCGCTATCGCGAGGTGTTGCCCCTGCCCGTGGAAGAGGCCGTCACGCTCGCGGAGGGCTTCACGCCGCTGCTCGAGGTGGCGCCCAACGTGTGGGTGAAGGACGAGTCGCGCAATCCCACCGGTTCGTTCAAGGCGCGCGGCATGGCGGCGGCGGTGTCGATGGCGAAGCGCCTCGGCGCGCGCGCGCTGTGTGCGCCGTCCGCCGGCAACGCCGCCGGCGCGCTCGCCGCCTACGGCGCACGCGCCGGCTTGCCGGTCACTGTAGCGATGCCCGAGGACACGCCGCGCAGCTTTTTCGAGGAATGCCGCTTGTACGGCGCCACCGTGCATGCCGTGCCGGGCACGATTACCGATGCCGGCCGCTTCCTGCGCGAGCACGGCCCGAAGGGCGCGTTCGACGTTTCAACGCTGCGCGAGCCGTACCGCATCGAGGGCAAGAAGACGATGGGCTACGAACTCGTCGAGCAGATGCAAGGTGAGGTGCCCGATGTCGTGCTCTACCCCACCGGCGGGGGCACCGGACTCATCGGCATGCGGAAAGCTTTTCATGAAATGGCGACGCTCGGCTGGATCGCAGCGGGGCGCATGCCGCGCTTCGTGTCCGTGCAGGCCGCGGGTTGCGCGCCGGTGGTGAGGGGCTTCACGACCGGGGCTGCGCGCACCGAGCCGTGGGTCGACGCCGAAACGCGCGCGTACGGACTGCGCGTCCCCGCGCCGCTCGGCGGCTTCCTGTGCCTGCGCGCGATCCGCGAATCGCGCGGCACGGCGATCGCCGTGGCAGAGGACGCCATGCAACGCGCGACCGCCGAGCTCGCGGCAATGAGCGGTATCGACGTATGCCCCGAGGGAGGCGCAGCCTGGGCCGCACTCGCGCAACTGCGCGCGACGGGCATGGTGCGCAATGGCGAACGCGTAGTGGTCTTCAACACGGGCACGGGGCTCAAGTACCGCTGAGGCGCAGGCTTTCGCCGCGGCCACGGCGACCCCCCGGCCGGTTACACTTGCCGCGCCTATGCAATGGATCGCCTCGTTTCTCTACACCACGTTCCTGTTCACCTGGGTGCTGCTGTTCGCGATGTTTTTCAATCTCGCGAGCCTCGTGGTGCCGCTGCGCACGCGCTATGTGCTGGCGCGCTTCTGGGTCCACGTGATCATGGGCGGACTCAAAGTGCTTTGCGGCCTCGACTACCGCATCGAGGGTCGCGAGAACCTGCCTGCCGGTGGCCATGTCGCGCTGTGGAAGCATTCCTCCTCCTGGGAAACCTTCGCGATGGTTCTCGTGTGCCCGCCGCAGGTGTGGGTGCTGAAAAGGGAACTGCTGTGGATCCCGTTCGTCGGCTGGGGGATCCGCCAGATGCACTCGATCGCGATCGATCGCGGCAGCGGCCATTCGGCCGTCAAGCAGGTGGTCGACCAGGGCAGGCGCTACATCGAGCAGGGCATCTGGGTGATGGTCTTTCCGGAAGGCACACGCATGGCCGCCGGTGAAACGCGCAAGTACGGTGTCAGCGGCGCGCTGCTCGCGCGCGAGGCGGGCTGTCTCGTCGTGCCGATCGCGCACGACGCCGGTTACTACTGGCCGAAGCGCGGACTGCTGAAGAAGCGCGGTACGGTCACGGTCGTGATCGGCAAGCCCATCGATCCGGCGGGGCGCGATCCGCGCGAAGTGAACGAGGAAGCGCAGGCGTGGGTCGAGGGGACGATCCGCGAGATCAGGGCGCGAAGGGATCGATTGGCTGGCTGACGCTTCAGATTGGGGATTTCATGCGCAAGTTGCTGCCTGCTGCCCTGATTGCGATACCGGCACTCTATTGCTTCGGCCTGTTGGTCGGCGCGGCCACCTATCCGGGCTACAGCCACATGACGAACTATGCGAGCGAGCTGGGAGCGGCGGATGCGCCCTATCCGTGGCTGTTCAACACCAGCATCATCCTGGGTGGCGCGGCCGCGATCGTGGCTGGGTTAGCCCGCTTTTCTCACCGCCCGACGGGTTTTCCGATTGATCGGCAAGGCGAGTG
>CADEFJ010000039.1:0-3691 GCA_902826575.1 uncultured Pseudomonadota bacterium
AAACAGTTAGATGGAAACGCAGCGGTCGCACTTCCCTGCTTACAGCGACAGAGCGTTGACGTCCTGCGTCAGCACTGCGACGTTGGCCAGTGCGAGTTCGCGGCATCGCGCCTCGATGTGTCGGCGTTGGCCGTGCGAGTTGGACACGGCCGTGATGCGCGCCGCCGGGTAGCGCTGGGCCATCCATAGAGTGAGCGAACCCCAGCCGCATCCCAGTTCGAGAATGCTTTGGCCGTCCGCCAACTCCGCGCGCTCCACGTAAAGCGCGAGCATCGCCTCCTCCGCTTCAGCCAGGGACTCATCACCGTTCGGGTAGTAGCAGCACGAATACTTGAGGCGTGGTCCGAGGCAATGCTCGAAAAACGCCGGTGGCAACTCGTAGTGCTGGGCATTGGCCGCCGCGGTTTCGATCGCCACGGGACTCTCCCGGAGCATCTCGATGAGCCGCCTCTGGCGCTCCGCTTGCGCAGTGCGTCCGCCAGCCCGTTCTTCCCGCAAACGCTCGGCGCACATGCGGCGAATGCCGAGGCGCAGCAGCCAATCGGGCACGTGGCCCCGCTCAGCCAGGCCCAGTGCGCCGTCGGCCGGGCGATCGGCGGGAAGCTCGGCGCTGGCCAGGGTGGCGGTTGTCATGCTCGACTCCTCAGGACTTCGGAAACCACGGAAACAGCATCGGCGTGCTGCGCTGGCAGGCGCGGTAGTCCGCCGCGCGAGCGCAACGCCTGCCCTTCGGTCCATGGCACACCGCTCAGGTGCAGCCACGTCATGCGGCAGGCTCCGGCGCACGCGGGCGCAACCCATGGCGAGTCGGCGACGTCAGCAGCGGCAGCGCGAGGGCCACCCGCAGCAAGCGCGGAAGGAATGCCGTCGCGATCGGCTCGAGTTCCACGTCGCGCCGCGCCGATGCCACCAGGAACCACACGGCCTGGCAGGCGGCGAGGAGGTGCCAGAAGTTCATGCCGACGCCGCGGCGCCGGGACGCCAGCCCGGCCCGGCCAACAACAGGTGCGAGACACCGATGGAGCGCTCGCGGAAGCCGCCTTCGCAATAGGCGAGATAGAACTCCCACATCCGGATGAAGCGCTCGTCGAAGCCGCGTGCGCGTACCGCTGATACCTTCGCCAGGAAGCGCCTGCGCCAGGCTTCCAGGGTGAGCGCGTAGGAGTGGCCGAAATCCTCCTGCGCGATGAGAGTGAGGTCGCAGCTGCGCGTCTTGGCCGCGAGCATCGCGTTGAGCGATGGAATGAAGCAGCCCGGAAACACGTGGCGCTTGATGAAATCCACCGACTTCAATGCCTGTGCGTAGCGGTGGTCCTCGATGGTGATCGCCTGCAGCAGGGCCAGTCCATCGGGTTTCAGAAGGCGGCCGAGCTGGCGGAAATACGTGTCCAGGTACTCGGCGCCAATGGCCTCGATCATTTCAATGGACACCAGCTTGTCGTACCGGCCGTCGAGATCACGGTAGTCCTCGAGCAGCACATGCACGAGATCACCGAGGCCCGCGGCCGCCACACGCTCGCAGGCCAGTGCGTGCTGCTGCCGCGAGATCGTGGTGGTGGTGACGTGGCAGCCGTAGTGTCTTGCCGCGTGCAGCGCGAAGCCGCCCCAGCCGGTGCCGATCTCCACCACGCGATCGCCCCGCTTGAGATCGAGCTTGCGGCAGATCAGGTCGAGCTTGCGGGTGGAGGCGGCCTCCAGTGTGTCGTCCGGGCCGACCCAGTAGCCCGAGGAGTACATCAGGTCGGCCGACAAGAACAGTTCGAAGAAATCGTTGCCGAGATCGTAGTGCGCGGCGATGTTGCGCCGGCTGCCGTGGCGAGTGTTGCGCCGCAGGCCATACGAGGCTCGCATGGCGAGGGCACCGAACCGGGCAAGTCCGCTCTCCAGGCCGTCGAGCAGGCTGC
Organism: uncultured Pseudomonadota bacterium; assembly: GCA_902826575.1. GTDB lineage: Bacteria > Pseudomonadota > Gammaproteobacteria > Steroidobacterales > Steroidobacteraceae > CADEFQ01. Next base: position 1,905 of record CADEFJ010000039.1, read on the forward strand.
GATTTCGCAACAGCAGGCGGATCAGACCGACCAGATCATTGCACCGCCAATGGCCATCCATGTACGCCTCGCCGGCACCCACGCTGCCGTGGGCCGCCACGGCGAGATAGAAGGACGGGTCGAGCACGTCCACACGCACGTCAGGATCGGCCGGTGCTGCGCCCGGATTGCCGAACTCCAGCGTGCCTTGCCCGTCGCACAGGCTCAACCGGCCGTGATCGAAGCCGCGTAAGTTGGCCCGCAACCGTTCGCGCAGGAATCGGTCGAGGCCACCAGGCGGTATTGCGGCATGCGCATCGACTATGGCATTCATGGGACGACTCGCTGACTTTGCGGGTGATCGTGGAAGGGCGTACGTTTCAGCCACAAACGCAACGCGTGCCAGTAGATCGCGCCGACCACCTGCGCAGTCATCAGCGGATAGCGCCACAGCACGCGTGCCAGCGCCGCGCCGGTGAGTGGCCGGCGTTCGAGCGCGAGATGCGCGTCGAACTCGCGCTCGCCATTTCGCAGTATGTCCATGTGCACGTGCAGCTGATCCCCCGGAACGCTGAAGCGCCAGTCGTATTGCCGGTCCATTTCCATGAACGGCGACACATGGAAGGTCTTGCGGAAGTCCCATCGCATCGCGCGGCCGTGCGTCACGGCGGTCTCGCGCGGCAGCACGTAAGCATGACGTTCATTCCATGGCGTGTTGGTGATCTCGGCGACGATGCATTCCAGTGTGTGGCCATCGGCCGCGTAGCAGTAATAGAAGCTCACCGGATTGAAGATGACGCCGCCGTAGCGCAGATGCGTCAACAGGCGGATCGGACCTCCAGGGCGGCGTCTGGTGGCCTGCTCGACGCGCAGGCGCACCGCCTCGGCCAACGGAAGATCGATGGGGCCGAGGTAATCACCGCGGCGGAACTCGGCAAGATTGCGTCGACCGTTCGACCACAACCAGCGGTTCGCGAAGAGCGCGTCGACCTCGTCGAGGTCGAGGTAGAGTTGTGCCATGCGGTAGCTGAATGCATGCGGACGCGGGGTCATCCGTCGATGCCGCACGATCCCTTCGTACACCGCGCTGTGCAGTTCCGCGTTCATGCGGCCAATTCCCTGTTGTATGACGACGCGGCGATCGGGCCTGCATCCCAGCGCACGCCCAGCGCTGACGCCACTTCCACTGCACTGCGCACGCCGTCCTCGTGGAAACCCCAACCCCAGTAGGCGCCGGCGAACCACGTGCGATTGACGCCCTGGATCTCCACCTTGCGCAGCTGAGCGGCCACCGACGCGTGCGTGTACACGGGGTGGTGGTACTCCATGCGACGCAGTACCTTGGCCGGGTCGATCGCTTCGCTGCGATTGAGCGTGACCACCAGGGGCAGAGGCGAATCGATGCCCTGCAGCAGGTTCATGCAGTAGCTCACGGTGCATGGTGAGGCTGGAGCGCGCGGAACGAAGGCGTTCCACGCTGCCCATGCCTTGGGCAAGCGCGGCAACAACGTGGCATCCGTATGCAGCACCACGTCATTGGACTGGTAGGGGATTGCGCCGAGGATAGCGCGCTCGCTTTCGCTGGCATCGGCCAACAGTGCCAGTGCCTGATCGCTGTGGCAGGCCAGTACCACCTCATCGAAGCGTTCCACACCGTCATCACTTGCGACCGTCGCACCGCGATCGTCCCGCCGAATCGCACGTACCGCGCTGTTCCGCCGGTCCTAAATCTGCCAGTAACGCCCCCTCGCGCGTACCTAGCTCGCCGCGCCCACCCCCCACCCCGACCCGCCGGGTCGCTTATTCAC
>CADEFJ010000039.1:3701-23792 GCA_902826575.1 uncultured Pseudomonadota bacterium
GGGTCTCTGCTCCGCCTGCAACATCTGGTGATTCGCCATGAACTGAACGAGGTGGCGCGCCGGAAACGACAGGATCTGCGTGGCCGGCGACGACCACAGCGCAGACGCCATCGGCACCAGGTGTTCGTCGCGGAATGCCGTACCGTAGCGGCGCTCGGCAAGCCAGTCGCCCAGGGTGGGGCCCGGGCCCGTGCTGGTGAGCAGGGCCGGTGCCTCGCGATAGAACCGGAACAAGTCGCGCACCAAGCCGATGAAGCGTGGCGACACCAGGTTGCGGCGCTGGCAGAACAAGGTATCCAGTGAGGCGGCGTTGTATTGCAGGCCGCTGGCCTCGCTGTGCACCGAGAAACTCATCTTCGTCGGCTGCGAGGCCACGCCCAGTTCGTCGAACAGCCGTGTCAGCAGTGGGTAATGCACCGGGTTGTGCACGATGAAACCGGTGTCCACCGCGTGGTAGCGGCCATCGAGCTCGATGTCGTGCGTGTGTGTGTGTCCGCCCAGGTAGTCGTTCGCCTCGTACAGCGTCACCTCATGCCGGCGCGACAGCAGCCAGGCCGAAGCAAGGCCCGCAATACCCGATCCGATCACGGCAATCCGCAAGGTTTTCGCTCCGTCTTGTCGAGCCCTGGTCGAGACATCGGTTCAAGGCCGTTCCCGGTCGGGTCGAGTGATGTAGTGGTGTCCTATACGGAAGCGACAGCCAAACGGATGCATATCCGTGCGATGAGTTCGCGATGACGCGAGCCCTCGCGCGGGATCGCTGCATCCGATCGGCCTGGATTTTCGTATGACAGCTGAAAACAGCCGCCACGCCCCGGATTTGCCCTAACATGATCGCCCCCCGGACATTCGGATGCCTGTCGCCGTTCGAGGCGGCGCGAGCCATGTCGAGTACCGAACCCGACGAGAGAAATGCAGGCTACTGGGCGGGCCAGATGGTGTTGTTGGCTCGCCAGCGCGATCGCGCGTGCTTCATGCGCATTTACGACCACTTCGCGCCGCGCGTCCGGCTTTACCTGAAGGGGCTCGGATCGCCCGAAGCCGTTGCGGAAGAGCTGGCCCAGGAAGCGCTCTTGCGGTTGTGGCAGCGCGCCGAACTCTATGACGCCGGACGCGGCGGCTTGTCGACCTGGCTGTTCCGGATCGCCCGGAACCTGCATATCGACCGGGTGCGCAGCGAGCCCCAGTGGGTGCCGGTGCAGGACGCGCTGGAGAGAATGGGCGATCCCGAGGAGGCCGGACCTTCACAGGCTGAAAGTCTTGCCGAATACGCCGACCTCAGGCACCGCATCGAAAAGCTGCCGGCCATGCAGGCCCGCTTGATCCGCATGTCGTATTTCGAAGCCAGATCCCACCAGCAAATCGCCGACGAGCTCGGCATGCCGCTGGGAACGGTGAAATCCACTCTGCGGCGCGCGTTCCTGCGTCTGCAACTCGGCGTACGGGGAGCCGCATGACTCCACAGCATCATCTCAATGAAGCAACCCTGGTCAGTCTTGCCGCCGGCGCCTTGTCGCCCGAGATGACGGCGGTGGCAGCGACCCATGTCGGGGCGTGCAAGCACTGCCGCGGGCTGCTGGCCGATGCCGAACGTATCGGCGGCCTTTTGCTGGGCCAGCAACAGACCACCGGGTTGGATACGGCGCGGCAGGCGCGCCTGCGCAGTGCGATGCTGGATCGCCTCGACGAGTCGCCGCCCGGCCCCGGCGCGGCAACCATCGAGGCACATCCATCTGCCGCGCGCTCCACCGACCCGGATTGCTTGCCGCAGCCGCTGCAAGCGTACTTCGGCCGTTCATGGAACGCCTTGCGCTGGCGCTGGGTCGCACCCGGCGTACACATGATCCGGACTGCGCAGCCCGGCCGGGATACGTTGCTGTTGCTCAGGATCGCGCCGGGCAAGAGCGTGCCCCTCCATGGTCATCGAGGCACCGAGCTGACCCAGATCCTTCGCGGCGCCTACGACGATGTGCTGGGCCGATTCGGCCCCGGTGACGCGGCCGATCTCGACAACGAAACGGAGCACCAGCCGATCACCGCACCGGGCGTGCCGTGCATCTGTGTCGCCGCCCTGGATGCACCGTTGCGCTTCCGGGGCTGGCTGGCAGGCAAGTTGCAGCCGCTGGTTGGCCTTTGAACACGCGCCGGCTCAGCGCCAGTCGTCCGTCTGCGATCAGTGTGTAAGACGCGTGCCCGGATGCCGCGCACCGAACTGCTGCCACAGCGATATCACGCCCACGGCACCCGCCAGACCGAGGGCAATCCACGCGGCGATGTTCGCGCCCGGCAACGTCGATGCCTGTTGCTTGGCAAACACTCCAACCAGGCCCCATACGGCCGCCAGCGCATACCAGGGATTGCCGCGCAGGCGCACCGTCATCGTGAGCAACAAGATGGCCGCCAGCGCAAACAGAACCAGCGTCCAGGGCAGCATGTTCACTGTCGAGAACAGCCGGAATGCCACGACCACCTGGGCCACGTTGAGCAGGACCGCCAGCGACACCCAGCCTGCATGCAGTGACAACGGCAGCCATTGCCACCAGCGGCTGCGCGAGTGGTGTGCCGTATGCGAAACCTGCCACGCCGCGAACAGCATGCATGCGAGGCTTGCCCAGATGATCGCCAGCGCCAGCCAGAACCACTGCAGCGAGAACACGATCATCCACGCCGAAGTCAACAGGAAGCCCATCGCCGTCCAGGGCCGGATGCGTCGCAGCCGCTCGTCGGGGGCGCGATCGAGCAGCTGCCACGTTCCATACATCACATCGAGCAGGAAGATCGGCCCCCAGATCGCGAACGCGTAGCCGGCGGCCACGATCAGCGTCGGGTAGCGGTCGGAGATGGCGCCATTGGTGGGTCCGAAGACCCCCGTGTTGGCCAGCCACGCGATCACCGGCATGGCCCAGGCGAAGAACGCGACGAGGACTTTCATCGGCAGGCCTCCCTGAACGTCTGGCTGCCTGCCCCGCTTTCGGGCCGGCGTTCCGGCACTTTTTTGATACCGGCAGCCTCGTAGCCCATGGTCTTGGCGCGATCCGGCATGGCTGGATAGTCCTCATCCGAAACCTGCGGCGTGCGCGACATGAACCAAATATAGTCGCGCGCGTCGCGGACGACCATCACCTGGTTGAAGTCCGCATTGAGACGGACTCGAGACAGGCAAGTTCCCACGTCGTACATACGGGCGCGGGGAGAGTCTGGATCTCGCGCCATAACCATGCGCCGTTGGCTCGCATCAGCGCGCCGGCAATTCCCGCCAAACGTCGAGGGCTGCTTCCCGCGTGGCGGCCAAGTCAACCATCGGCGCGGGATAGCCGCACGCAGCCAACGCCCGCGGGTCACGCCAGGGCTCGTGCAGCAACTTCGGCGGCAACGTGGAAAGCTCGGGTAGCCAGCGCTTGAGATAGCGCGCGTCGGGATCGAACTTTGCGGCCTGCGAGTACGGGTTGAACACGCGAAAATAGGGCGCAGCGTCGGCGCCACAGCCGGCGACCCACTGCCAGCCCAGCGTGTTGTTGGCCAGATCCGCGTCGACGAGCGTGTCCCAGAACCAGCGGGCGCCGTGCCGCCAGTGTTGCCGAAGGTTCTTCGTGAAGAAGCTGGCGGTGATCATTCGCACCCGGTTGTGCATCCACCCGGTGTGCCACAGCTCGCGCATGCCGGCGTCTACCAGCGGGATACCGGTGCGGCCTTGCTGCCAGCGCTCGATCGCCGATGGATGGTCGTCGGCCCAGCGAAAACCGTCGAAACGTGGGTTGAAGTTGGCCTCCGGCGTTCCAGGGAAGTGGTAGAGCAGATGGTGGGCGAACTCGCGCCAACCCAGCTCGCGCAGATACGTCTCGAGATCGGGACGTTCGCGGGCTTCCTGCCGTGACGCGCAGGCCTCCAGTGCATGATGGATCTGGCGTGGGGTGATCTCGCCAAAGTGCAGGTGGGGCGACAGTCGCGAGGTCCCGTGGCGCGCGGGCAGGTTGCGACTGCCCGAGTAGTGATGCAACGCATCGTCGGCAAAGATCTCGAGTAGCTCCTCTGCGCCCGCCTCGCCGGGTTGCCAGGTCTGAGCGAAACCCGCATCCCAGGGAACAAGGGGCCGCAGTTGCAGCGCGTCCAGCGCCAGGCTGGCGGGCAGGCGCAGCCACGTGCGCGCGCGCGCTTTCGGCAACGGCGTCTCGGGCCGCAGTGTCGCGCGCAGCTTGCGCCAGTACGGCGTGAAGACGCGATATGGCTGGCCTGCTGATGTCGCCAGTTGCCACGGCTCGCACCAGAGATTGCCTGGTTGGCTGTGCACGGCGACGCCGTCGGCATGCAGCGCGCCCTTGAGCGCCGTGTCGCGGGCGATGGCGGCCGGTTCGTAGCGCCGGTTCCAGTAGACGGCATCGGCTCCGCTGGCACGGATCAGCGCCCGCAGTATCGTCAAGCTGTCACCGCGGGCTACATGCAGCTCGCCCCCCTGCGCCGCCAGCTGCTGCTGCAGGGCCGACAAGGAATGGTGCAGCCACCATCGGCTCGCGGCACCGGGCGACCACGGAGCCTCTTCCTGTGGGGCATGCACGTACACCGGCAGTACGCGCTCGTACTCGCTGCAGGCCGCAACGAGCGCGGGATGATCAGTCAAGCGCAGGTCGCGTCGGAACAGGACCAATGCCGTGCTCATTTGAGGATGATGCCAGTCGCGCTCACATCGTGTTCCCGGTCCGGGTGCTGGGCACGCCGTACCTCTCTGCTATATTGAGGCGGAGGCAACATGAATATCCTGAACTTGTGCGCCGCCGCGCTCCTGTTCGCGCAGGGGCCAATGCCTCCTGCGGAGAATGCCGGTCCCAACGCCAGCATCGTACGTCGCGCCGGCGGCAGCTATGCTTATACGACCATCAGCGATGGGCGGCACCGCGGCGAGGAGCATTTCCAGTTGCTGGTACACCCCGACGGCTCGCGCACGATGATGATCTGGCACGATCTGTCGGCGCGCAACGCGCAATTCAGCGTGGTGCTGCGTGTCGCGTCGTCGTTCCGGCCACTCGAGGCCTACGTGTCGTATTGGAACGCCGGGCAATTCAAGGGTAGCGGCATGTTTTCGGTCGATGCCGGCACACTGACGGCGCAGAGCCGTGGGCCGGCCGGGCCTAGATCCGAAACGATCGATCTGCCGCAGCGATTCTCGATCGGCACACACCCCGTCGCAGGCGACGGCTGGCACACCTGGACGTTCGATGCCGCCGGTCCGGCGAAGCAGACCTCGATGCTCTACGGCGTCGAGGCGAGCAGCGATATCACGAAGCCGGTGCTCGGAGCCCTGACGCCACTTGCCATCGAGCTTGTCGGGCGCGAGCGACTCTCGGTACCCGCCGGGACCTACGACACCACCCACTATCGCGTCGCCGGCGTCAACGACCTGTGGGTGACCGAACAGGACCGTCTCGTCGTCAAATCCTCCATCCCCAGCCGCGATCTCGAGTACGTGCTCGCGTCCGCGACGGGAAGCTGGCAGTAGCGGCCGCAAGGAGAATGCCCATGAAGTCATTGCGCAATCGTTCTGTCATTCTGCCCCTGCTCGGCCTCGCGATTCTGCTCGGTGGCGCAGTTCCGGCGCGCACCGAGCCGGTTGCGCAAGCCGAGCGAATACCGGTGGACGTGCGCCGGATCACGCTGTTGGTGCGCGACATCGACAAATCGCTGCCGCTCTATCGCGATGCGCTCGGCCTCAAGGTCATTTACGACGAATTGATCGGCGCCACGACCGATCCTGCCGGAAAAACCACGCCTCCCACGACACGACTGGTGCTGCTGCGCGCCAACGACACCTTCATTGGCGCCATAGGCCTCATGCAGCGGCTGAATGTACCGGCACCACCGCAGAAGGCCCGGACGAAGCCGATGGCGGGCGAACCCATCCTTGTGATCAATGCCAGCGATCTCGAAAGCCGATTCGCGCGCATTGCCGCTGCGCCGGGCGTGACAGTCGCGACCGCACCGGAACGCGTCGACTACCCGGCGCCGGGCGGCAAGGGAATCATCCCCGTGCTGTTCAGCGGCATCTACGACCCGGACGGCTATTTCATCGAGATCAACAAGCTCCTTGGCGCACCTGCAGGCGCACTGGAGCAATGAACGGCGGATAGCGCACAGCTGACAGCCAGAGGCGCGTCGGCGAGGCGTGGCGCGAGACGAGCCGCTCTGGCTGTCAGCTGTTCGCTGCAAGCTGTTCGCCGCGGCCGGCCAAGGCCGCGAGCGGCCTTGGCCGGCCGCGCATGCTATCCTGCCCGTTCCGATGGACGAACGTTACGACCCGGCTCGCGTCGAGCGCGCCGCGCAGGACTATTGGGACTCGCGGCAAGTGTTCGCGGCGCGCGAAGGCGCCCGCGGCGAGAAGTACTACTGCCTGTCGATGTTCCCGTATCCGTCGGGGCGACTGCACATGGGGCATGTGCGCAACTACACGATCGGCGATGTGCTCGCGCGCTTCATGCACATGCGCGGCCGCAATGTCCTGCAGCCCATGGGCTGGGATGCCTTCGGCCTGCCCGCCGAGAACGCGGCGATGGCCAACGGCGTGCCGCCGGCGCAGTGGACCCGCGAGAACATCGCGTACATGAAACGCCAGTTGCGCTCACTCGGTTTCGCGATCGACTGGGAGCGCGAGATCGCCACCTGCGATCCGGACTACTACCGCTGGAACCAGTGGCTGTTCCTGCGCATGCTCGAGAAAGGTATCGCCTACAAGAAGACGGGCGTCGTCAACTGGGATCCGGTCGACCAGACCGTGCTCGCGAACGAACAGGTCATCGACGGGCGCGGCTGGCGCACCGGTGCGCTGATCGAGAAGCGCGAAATCCCGATGTACTACCTCAGGATCACGGCCTACGCCGACGAGTTGCTCGGGGCGCTCGATGGTCTCGAGGGCTGGCCCGATCGCGTCAGGACGATGCAGGCCAACTGGATCGGCAAGAGCGTGGGTTGCGAGATCGCATTTCCGTATGCGGACGACACCAACGAGGTGATGGGCGCGGCCGGCGCGCTCAAGGTCTTCACGACGCGTGCCGACACGCTGTTTGGCGCGACGTTCATGGCCATCGCAGCCGAGCATCCGATCGCGCTCGCCGCGGCGCAGCGCGACGCGAAGCTCGCGGCGTTCGTCGATGAATGCCGCCGCGGCAGCACGATGGAAGCCGATGTGGCGACCCAGGAAAAGAAGGGCCTGCCCACGGGCCTGCACGTGCGCCACCCGTTCACCGGCGCCCCGATCGAAATCTGGGTCGCCAACTATGTGCTGATGGGCTACGGCGAAGGCGCCGTGATGGGCGTGCCGGCGCACGACGAGCGCGATTTCGAGTTCGCCGGCCGGCACGGCATTGCCATAGTCGGGGTCGTGAAGTCACGGCGCGGTGCATACGACCAGGTCGTTGCGCCGTGGATCCACGCTTATGGCGAGTACGGCATCACGGTCGATTCGGGCGAATTCTCCGGACTCGAGTCCGAAGCGGCGGTCGATGCCATCGCGGCGAAACTCGAAGAGCGCGGTCTCGGCGCGAAGCGCGTGCAGTTTCGCCTCCGCGACTGGGGCATTTCACGCCAACGCTACTGGGGCTGCCCGATTCCGCTGATCCATTGTCCCGCCTGCGGCGATGTGCCGGTGCCCGATGCTGACCTGCCGGTGCGGTTGCCGGAGCACCTGGTGCCGGACGGCAGCGGCAACCCGCTCGCCAAGACACCGGAGTTCGTCGACTGCGCCTGCCCGAAGTGCGGCGGAGCGGCCCGGCGCGAGACGGACACGATGGACACGTTCGTCGATTCATCCTGGTATTTCCTGCGCTTCGCGAGCGCCGGCAATGATCACGCGATGGTCGATGGGCGCGCCGACTACTGGCTGCCTGTCGATCAGTACATCGGCGGCATCGAGCACGCGATCCTGCACCTGCTTTATTCGCGCTTCTGGACCCGCGTCATGCGCGACCTCGAGTTGGTCAAGATCGACGAGCCGTTCGCCCGCCTGCTGACCCAGGGCATGGTGCTGAACCACATCTATTACCGCCAGGAAGGCGGCGCGCGCCGCAGCTACTTCAATCCCGCCGATGTCGAGCAGCGGGACGGCAGGTCCGTGCTGATCCTTGACGGCGAGCCGGTGGTGCACGATGGCCTCGGCACCATGTCGAAGTCGAAAGGCAACGGCGTCGATCCGCAGAAGCTCGTCGAGGAGTTCGGCGCCGATACCGCGCGCCTCTTCATGATGTTCGCCGCGCCGCCCGAACAGTCGCTGGAATGGAGCGACGAAGGCGTGCACGGCGCATTCCGCTTCATCCGCCGACTGTGGAAGGCGGTACACGACCTGGTGTCGCAGGGCCCGTTGCCCGTCGCCGATTTCGCGACGCTCGATGCGCCGCAACGCGCGCTGCGACGGCTGACGCACCAGACGCTCGCCAAGGTCACCGACGACATCGGGCGCCGGCACACATTCAACACGGCGATCGCCGCGGCCATGGAGCTGCTGAACGGCGCGGTGCGTATCGACACCAGCGAGGCTGCGGGCCGGGCGGTGGCGCGCGAGGCGCTCGAAGTGATCGTGCTCACGCTCTCGCCGATCATTCCGCACGTCACGCATGCGCTTTGGCATGCGCTCGGCCATGAGCGTGCGCTGATCGAAGAGCCCTGGCCGCAACCAGATCCGGCGGCGCTCGAGCGCGAGCTGGTCGAGCTCGTGGTGCAGGTGAACGGCAAGCTGCGCGGCCGGATCACGGTGGCGGCGGGAGCCCCGGACGACGTCGTGCGCGCAGCGGCGCTGGCCGAAGACAATGCGCGCAAGTTCATCAATGATGCGCCCGTGCGCAAGGTGATCATCGTGCCCGGCAAGCTCGTCAACGTGGTGGTCTAGCCGATGCGTCGCGGCGTCGCAGTGGCCGCGCTGGCGCTCGCCGCCACGTGCCTGCTCGCGGCGTGCGGACTGCGCCTGCAGGGGCGCGAGGCAACGCCGCAGGCTTTTGCGAGCGCCCATGTCGAGGCCCCGGACCAGCAAAGCGAGTTCGTGCAGGCGCTCGCGCGCTCGCTGGCGGCGAGTGGCGTGCGCGTCGAACAGGATGCAGCGCGCGCCGAGGCGGTGATCCGCATCTCGCGCGACCTTGTGGGCGAACAGGTGCTGTCGGTCTCGGCGCGCAACATCCCGCGCGAGTACGAGCTGACCTACAAGGTCGAATTCAGCGTGCGCAAGGGTGAGGTCGAGCTGCTCGCGCCGCAGGCCGCCGAGCTCACCCGCGACTTCACGTTCGATGAAACGATCCTGCTCGCCAAGGAGCGCGAGCAGCGCCTGCTCGAGGAAGCGCTCGCACGCGACCTGGCCGCGATCGTGATGCGCCAGCTCGCCGCGCTCTGAGCCGGTGCCTGCTGCCGGCGCCGTGCTGCGTGTCAACGGCATCGACCGGGTCGCGCTCGGCATGCTGCTCGCGCGCTTCGGACTCGAGCTGCGCCTCGTCGCGCATGGCGAAGTCATCCCCGGCTCGTATTGGGGCGAAAGCGAAGCCGGGCTGATCGGCGAGCGCCTGTACGCGCGCCTCGATACCCCGCTGCATTCGGTGCTGCATGAAGCCGCGCACTATGTCTGCATGACGCCCGAGCGGCGCACGGGCCTCGATCGTGACGCCGGTGGCGACGATGCCGAGGAATGCGGCGTGTGCTTCCTGCAGATTCTGCTTGCCGACACTCTGCCGGGCGTCGGCCGTGAGCGCCTCTGCGACGACATGGATGCCTGGGGCTACAGTTTTCGCGAAGGATCGACGCGCGCCTGGCTCGCGGGGGACGCCCGCGATGCACGCGCATGGCTGCTGGCCCGCGACCTGGTGGGGTGCGATGGCCTGCCGACCTGGCGTGTGCGGGTCAGCGATCCGCGAACTTGTCCGTCGCCCTGACCAGTTCGTGGATGTTGCCCGGCTCGAACGCGGAGTGTCCCGCGTCGGGCACGATGTGCAAGTCGGCTTCGGGCCAGGCGCGGTGCAGGTCCCACGCGTTTTTCATCGGGCACACGACGTCGTAACGGCCCTGGACGATCACCGCGGGAATGTGGCGGATCTTGGGCACATCGTCGAGCAGCTGCGTGCTCGAGCGCAGGAAGCCGCGGTTGACGAAGTAGTGGCACTCGATGCGCGCGAAGGTTTCGGCGTAGGCATTTTCCTCGAATTTCTTCACTTCGCCCGGATCGAACAGCAGATGGCTGGTGGCGCCCTCCCAGACGGACCAGGCGCGTGCCGCGGCCGCCCGCACCTGGCTGTCGTCGCTGGTGAGACGCCGGTAGTACGCGTCCATCATCTCGCCGCGCTCCGCGGCCGGAATCGCTGCGGCGAATTCGGCATACAGTTCGGGGAACAGCGCGCCCGCGCCGTCCGGCTCGCCGTAGAACCACTCGAATTCCCACGGTCGCACGAGGAAGATGCCGCGCAGCACCAGTTCGGTGACCTGGGCGGGATGCGCCTGCGCATAGGCGAGGGCGAGCGTGGAGCCCCAGGATCCGCCGAACACCTGCCAGCGGTCGATGCCGAGGTGTTCGCGCAGGCGCTCGATGTCATTGACGAGGTGCCAGGTGGTGTTGTCTTCGAGATTCGCGCGCGGGCGGCTCTTGCCGCAGCCCCGCTGGTCGAAGAGCACGATCCGATAGCGCTTCGGATCGAAGAAACGACGCATCTTGGGGTCGGTGCCGCCGCCGGGCCCGCCGTGCAGGAACACGACCGGCTTGCCGCGCGGATTGCCGCTCTCTTCGAAATAGAGCGTGTGCACCGGCGAGACCGCGAGGCGCCCGGTGCGATAGGCATCGATAGGCGGGTACAGCTCGCGCCGGACAGCGGGCGCGCGCTTCGCGACGGCTCGCCTGGCGGCGGGGCGCTTCGCGCCAGCACGCTTGGCGACGACCTGTTTCGACACCGCGGATCTCCCGGCTGTTGTCGGTTTGCGCTTCGTTCCAGCTTTCTTCCGCTTTGCCATGTCTGCCCTCTCAAGAGCCCGGTGCGAGCATCGGCCCGAGTGGTGCGCCGCCGAGCAGATGCACATGGAGGTGGTAAACCTCCTGGCCCCCGTGCCGGTTGCAGTTGATGATGAGCCGGTAGCCGTCCTCGGCGATGCCCTCGTGCCGCGCGAGATCGCGTGCGACGGTGAACATATGGCCGATCAGCGCCTCGTCCTCGTCGGCGATGTCATTGGCAGTCGGTATCGGCTTCGACGGAACGATGAGGATGTGCACCGGCGCGCGGGGCTGGATGTCGCGAAACGCCGTAACACGCTCATCCTGGTGCAGGATGGTGGCGGGCAACTCGCCGGCGATGATGCGTTCGAACAGGGTGGGCATTGCGCACGCTCCTCCGCGCCGGGGCAATCTCCAGCGGCATTCTGACATACAGGGCCCGGTTTGGCGGCCGCGGGGCGCATTTCGCCGGTTATCCTCGCCCGAACTGTCGGATAATTGGCAGGTGATGCGGACCCCTGCATGAAGCTGACACCCGACGCCCTGGGCGGACATCTGGCGCGCGACCTTTCCCCGGTCTACCTGCTTTGCGGGGACGAACCGTTGCTGGTGGGCGAGGCGGCGGATGCCGTGCGTGCCAAGGCCCGGGCTGCCGGCTTCACCGATCGCATCGTGCATTTCATCGAGCGCGGCAGTAGCTGGGCAGACGTGCGCGCCGATGCGGGCAGCCTGTCGCTGTTTGCGTCGCGGCGGATCGTCGAATTGCGCATGCCGACTGGCAAGCCGGGCGTCACCGGCAGCGCGGTCATCGTCGAACTGATCGAGCGGCGCGATCCCGACACCCTGCTGCTGATCCTTACCGAGCGGCTCGAGCGGGAGGCGCAGGGCGCGAGCTGGGTGCGCGCGGTCGACGCCCATGGCGCCGTGGTGACTGCCTGGCCGATCGGCCGTGACAAACTGCCGGCGTGGCTCGAGGCGCGGGCGCGGCGCGCCGGCCTGCAGCTCGAACCCGCGGCACTTGCGCTGCTGGCCGATCGCACCGAGGGCAACCTGCTCGCGGCCCAGCAGGAGATCGACCGGCTGGCGCTCACCGCGCGCCACGGCAAGGTCGGCGTCGCCGAACTCACGGACAGCGTCGGCGACAGCGCGCGCTTCGATGTATTCACGCTCGGCACTGCGACGCGCTCCGGCAATGCCGCCCGCGCGCTGCGCATCATCGCAGGCCTGCACACCGAGGGCGTCGAGGCCACGCTCGTGCTGTGGTCGCTGCTGCGCGAGGCGCGCCAGATGCTGCAGGTCGGCGGACGATTCACGCGCCGCGATGCACCGCGCCTGATCAGGCGCGCGCGACGCGTCGATCGCGCGATCAAGGGCAGGCTGCAGGCGAATGCGTGGGATGAGCTCGCGCTGTTCGCCGCGGAACTGTGCGGACGCACTCCACTTCCCGGGCAGAATCGATGCAACCCATAGGCATATTCGGCGGCACCTTCGATCCGATCCACTACGGCCACCTGCGCACGGCATTCGAGCTCTGGCAGGCGCTCGGGTTGAAGGAGGTGCGCTTCATGCCGACGGGCGACCCGCCGCATCGCGATGCGCCGCTCGCCGACGCTGCGCAGCGTCTCGCGATGGTGCGTGCCGCGGTGGCCGACCAGTCCGCATTCGTCGTCGATGATCGCGAGACCCGTCGCGAGGGCTTGTCGTATTCGGTCGACACGCTGGCCGAACTGCGCCGGGAATACCCGCAGCGCTCGCTGTGCCTGCTGCTGGGCATGGACGCCTTCCTTGGCCTGCCGACCTGGCATCGCTGGCGCGAGCTGCCAGACCTCGCCCATATCGTCGTCGCGCACCGCCCCGGCTGGAAGGCGCCGACCACCGGTCCGCTCGGCGAGTTGATGGTCGATCGCGGCACCGGCGGGGTACGCGACCTGCACAGCGCCACGGCCGGACGCATCTACGTCCATGCCGTCACGCAGCTGGAAATCTCCTCGACCGAGTTGCGCGACCTGATCGTCGACGGCGGCGACCCGCGCTATCTGGTCCCTGATTCGGTGCGTGCCATGCTGCGCGAGTCGGGGTGTTATGCTCAGGACGGCCGCTGACACAGGGGAGGCCATCGCCCACACATGACCACTGCCAAACGCTCGCGTCCCGCCGCATTGCGCGCGACGCCGCTCGAGAATCTCGTCACCACTGCGCTCGACGACATGAAGGCAGTGAATGTCAAAGTTCTCAACGTCCGTGGCCTCACGGACATCGCCGATACCTTTGTCATCGCGTCGGGCAATTCCGACCGCCACGTCAAATCCATCGCCGATCGGGTCATCCAGAGCGCCAAGGCCGCGGGTTTTCGCACCCATGGCCTCGAAGGCGCGCGCGACAGCGAATGGGTACTGGTCGACCTGAACGACGTGATCGTGCACGTGATGTTGCCGCGCACGCGCGAGTTCTACGGCCTCGAGCGGCTGTGGGAGGGCGATGGCAGCAGCGTGCCCGCCACCGGGCGTGGATCGAAGCCGAAGCCGAAGGCGAAGGCGAAGGCGAAGTCGCAGCCAAAGTCTGCCGCCAGGGCCCGCCCGCAGGCGAAGTCCGCGGCGCGCACGCACTGAGTGCGCGGCCGGTCCGGATGCGGGTGCGTATCATCGCCGTCGGCACCCGCATGCCGGCCTGGGTCGGAGCGGGTTGCGACGAATACCTCAAGCGCCTGCGCCCGGCGCTGAAGGTCGAACTCCTCGAAGTTCCGGCAGGCAAGCGTCCGGCCGGCGCGCCCGCGGTGCGTGCCATCGAAGAGGAAGCGCACAAGCTGCTCGCGGCCCTCGGCGACGATGACTACGTGGTCGCGCTCGATGAGCGCGGCAAGGATTTCTCGACGCTCGAACTCGCGCAGTGGCTCGCGGGCCGCATGCGCGGCGGCGCGAACCTCGCGCTGCTGATCGGCGGCCCCGATGGATTCGCGCCACGGGTGCGCTCGCGCGCCAACCTCACCTGGTCGCTGTCGCGGCTCACGCTGCCGCACGCCCTCGTGCGCGTGGTGCTCGCCGAGCAGCTGTATCGCGCGCACACCGTGCTCGCGGGCCACCCGTACCACCGCGCATGATGGGCCCTGCCGCCGTCCTGTGCCTGGCGTCGGCCTCGCCGCGACGGCGCGAACTGCTGCACCAGATTGGCGTGCCGCACCACGTGCTCGTCACCGCTGTCGACGAGTCGACGCGCGCAGATGAACCGGCGGCCGATTACGTCGCGCGCGTGGCGCTCGCCAAGGCCCTGGCAGCCTGGCAGGACCCGCAGGCGCGCCGGAACCTGCCGGTGCTCGCGGCCGATACGACTGTCGTGCGGGACGGACACATGCTCGGCAAGCCGGCCACGCGCGCGGAGTGCGTCACCATGCTGCTCGCCCTCGCGGGACGCACGCACGAGGTGCTCACGGCGATCGCGCTGCTGACCGGGCCAGCCGCAGCCCCTTGCGTGCGGACCGGCGTGGCCCGCTCACAGGTGCGCTTTCGCGCCATCGATGCGGACGAAGCGGGCCGTTACTGGGACAGCGGCGAGCCTCGCGACAAGGCCGGTGGCTACGCGATCCAGGGGCGCGGCGCGGTATTCGTCGCCGGGCTCTCGGGCAGCTATTCTGGTGTCATGGGACTGCCACTTTTCGAGACCGCCGGGTTGTTGGGGGAGGCCGGGATCCCGGTCTGGACCGGGCCCGCGCCGTGACGACCGAGATCCTGATCAACAGCGCCCTGCGCGAGACCCGCGCGGCGCTGGTCGAGAACGGCGCGCTGCAGGAAGTGCATATCGAGCGTGCCAGCCGGCGCGGCCTGGTCGGCAATATCTACAAGGGACGCGTGACCCGGGTGCTGCCCGGCATGCAGGCGGCGTTCATCGATGCCGGCCTCGAGCGCGCGGCCTTCCTGCACGTCGACGACATCGCGGTGACACGGCCCGATTCGACGATGGTGGGCCTGCCGAAGATCGACGACATCCGCCGGCTCGTGAACCAGGGCGACGACCTGCTGGTGCAGATCGTCAAGGATCCGCTCGGCACCAAGGGTGCGCGGCTCACCACCTTCCTGTCGCTGCCGTCCCGCTTTCTCGTCTACATGCCGCGCAGCGACGGCAACGTGGGCGTGTCGGCACGCATCGAGGACGAGGCCGAACGCCAGCGGCTGCGCGAACTCATCGCCGACCTGCCGCCGCCGCCGCAGGGCGGGGGCTTCATCCTGCGCACCGCGGCCGCGGGCGTCACGCGCGACGCGCTGCGCGCCGACATGGTCTATCTCGGCCGCCTGTGGGACCACGTGCGCGAGCGTGCGGCATCGACGGCGCCGGGCGCCCTCGTGCACGAGGACCTGCCGCTGCCGACACGCATGCTGCGCGATGAACTGGGTCGCGACATCGAGCGGGTACTGGTCGATGCGCCGGTGACGTTCGCGCAGATGCTCGCATTCGCGCGCGCCTTCATGCCGGAGGCCGTGGACCGCATCGAACTCTATGAGGGCCAGCGGCCGATCTTCGACCTGCACGGCATCGAGGACGAGATCACGCACGCACTGGGGCGCAAGGTCGAGCTCAAGTCCGGCGGCTACGTGATCATCGACCAGACCGAGTCGATGACCACGATCGACGTGAACACCGGCGCCTATGTCGGGCACCGCAACCTCGAAGAGACCATCTTCCGCACCAATCTCGAAGCCGCCGTGGCGATTGCCCGGCAGCTGCGCCTGCGCAACCTCGGCGGCATCATCATCATCGACTTCATCGACATGCAGGACGAGTCGCACCGCCGCCAGGTGCTCGAGGCGCTGTCGCGCAGCCTTGCGGTCGACCGCGTGCAGACGCACATCGCGAGCCTCTCGCCGCTCGGCCTGGTCGAGATGACCCGCAAGCGAACGCGCGAGAGCCTGGAACACCTGCTGTGCCAGTCTTGCCCGACCTGCGAGGGCCGCGGTTTCGTGCGCACGCCGGAAACCATGTGCCTCGAAATCCTGCGGGAGATCCTGCGCCAGGTGCGCCAGTTCGGCAGCCGCGAACTCGTGATCCTGGCGCACCAGGACGTGATCGGGCGCCTGCTCGACGAGGAGGCGCCCGCGTTGTCCGAACTCGAGACGGCCAACGGCAAGCCCATCCGCTTGCAGGCCGAGCCGCTGTACGGTGTCGACCAGTACGACGTGGTGCTGACATGAGCGCCGCGCGCGTCGCGGCGATCCAGATGACCACCTCGGCCGATGTCGCCGGGAATCTGGCGCAGGCCGGCGCCTGGCTCGCGCAGGCGGCTGGCGAGGGGGCGGTGGTGGCGGCACTGCCCGAGAACTTCGCGTTCATGGGTCTTGCCGATGCCGACAAGCGGGCCATCGCCGAGGCCGAGGGTGCCGGCCCCATCCAGGACTTTCTCGCCGGCGCCGCCCAGCGCCACAGGATGATGGTGATCGGCGGCACCGTGCCGCTGCGCGTCCCGGGCGGCGATGGCCGGGTCGCGGCAAGCTGCCTCGTTTTCGATACCAGCGGGCGCCGCGCGGCACGCTACGACAAGATCCACCTGTTCGACGTGGACCTGCCCGCGGCAGGCGAGAGTTATCGCGAGTCGGTGCATGTGGCGCCGGGACACGCGCCGCAGGTGCTCGATACGCCGGCCGGCCGGCTCGGCCTTGCCGTGTGCTACGATGTCCGCTTCCCCGAGCTCTTTCGTCGCCTCGTCGCAGAGGGCGCGGAATGGTTCGTCCTGCCCTCGGCGTTCACCGCGCCCACCGGACAGGCGCATTGGGAAACCTTGCTGCGCGCGCGCGCCATCGAGAACCTCGCGTTCCTGGTGGCGCCGGCACAGTCGGGCCGGCACGCGAACGGGCGGCAGACCCACGGAGATACCCTGATCTGCGATTACTGGGGGCGCATACTCGGGCGGCTGGCGTCGGGTCCGGGTTGCGTGGTGGCGGAACTCGATCGCGCGGCGCAGGCCGATGCGCGTGCCCGGTTTCCCGCCTTGCGACACCGAGTGCTGTAGCGAGCTGCAAACGAACATGGCTGACCAGAACGACCCAATTGCGATCGCGCGCGAGCTGATCCTGCGGCCCGGCGGGCTCGACATTGCCCGCGTCGATCGGGTGCTCGGCGACGTGATGGGGCACGCGGTCGATGCCGCGGACGTCTATTTCCAGCTCTCCCGCGAGGAGTCCTGGGCGCTCGAGGACGGCATCGTCAAGGAGGGCGGCGCGAGCATCGAGCAGGGCGTGGGCGTGCGCGCGCTCGCCGGGGAGAAGACCGGCTTTGCATATTCCGACGAAGTCGTGCTGCCGGCGCTCGAGGAAGCCGGGCGCGCGGCGCGCGCGATCGCCGCGAGCGGCGCGCAGCATGCGCTGCGCGCAACCCATCCGGCGAGCGGCCACAGCCTGTACCTGCCCGTCGATCCGGGCGCGGCGCTCACCGACCACGACAAGGTCGGCTGGCTCGAGCGCGTGGACCGCGAGACACGCAAGTTCGATCCGCGCATCGTGCAGGTGATGGCGAGCGTGGCCGCGGTCCATGAGGTCATCATGGTCGCGACCAGCGACGGGACGCTCGCGGCCGACGTGCGCCCGCTGGTGCGCTTCAACGTTTCGGTGATCGCCGAACACAATGGCCGGCGCGAGCAGGGCTACGCCGGGTCGGGTGGCCGCTACTCGCTCGCCGAGCTGGTTGCCGGCGACCGGCCGCTCGCGCTCGCGCGCGAAGCTGCGCGCCAGGCGCTCGTCAATCTCGAGGCGGTGCCGGCGCCGGCGGGCAGCATGACCGTGGTGCTGGGCCCGGGCTGGCCCGGCATCCTGCTGCACGAGGCGATCGGCCACGGCCTCGAGGGCGATTTCAACCGCAAGGGCACCTCGGCCTTCTCGAACCGCATCGGCGAGCGCGTGGCAGCGCCGGGCGTCACGGTGGTCGATGACGGCACGCTGGCGCGCCGCCGCGGCTCGCTCAACATCGACGACGAGGGCACACCGACCCAGTGCACCACGCTGATCGAGGACGGCGTGCTGAAGGGTTACCTGCAGGACACGCTGAACGCGCGCCTGATGGGCACGCGCTCGACCGGCAACGGCCGCCGCGAGTCGTTCGCGCACATGACCTTGCCGCGCATGACCAACACCTACATGCGCGCCGGCGAGCACGCGCCGCAGGACATCATTGCCTCGGTGCACAAGGGCGTGTACGCCGTCAACTTCGGCGGCGGCCAGGTCGACATCACCTCGGGCAAGTTCGTGTTCTCGGCGAGCGAGGCTTACCTGATCGAGAACGGCCGCATCACCGCTCCGCTCAAGGGAGCTACCCTGATCGGCAACGGCCCCGACGTGCTGACGCGCGTCTCGATGGTGGGCAACGACCTCAAACTCGACGACGGGGTCGGCACTTGTGGCAAGGATGGTCAGAGTGTGCCCGTGGGCGTCGGCCAGCCGACACTGCGCATCGACGGATTGACCATCGGCGGCACTGGCTGAGCGCGACATAATCCCGCGGGATTTCGCACTGTGAGTTGGCGCACGCCGCGAACACCGCGCGGCCGGTACGGTGGCTCCCCATGAACAACGCGTTGCACACCGAAACCGCCGCGACCGGCTCGTTCCAGCGCCTGCTGCCGCAGGACCTGGTGCAGGAGGTCGCGCGCACCCACGGCGGCAAGGATGGCGACATGAGCGTCAGCTGGCAGCCGTCGCTGATCGCGCGCTTCCTCGAGCTGTTCGTCGGCCGCGCGCGCTGACGAAAGCTGACCGGGTGGCAGCGGCGCGGTACGATCCGTCCGTGCAAGTCCGTCGCCCGCACCTGAACAAGCCCCTGTACGAACTGCTGCCGTGGCTGTACGGCATCGGCGGCCTCGCCGTGATTGCGCTCAGCTATTTCCGTGTCTCGGGCTGGCTCAGCGCGCTACTCGCGCTCGCGGGACTTGGCGGCGTCATCTGGGGGTTGGCGATCGGCCTGCGCCGGCGCGATTTCCGCGCGATGCGCGACGAGTACGGCGGCGCCGGCCTGCCGCCGGACGATCAGGACTGAGGAATCTCGAGCCGGCCGGTATCGTTCGGCCGCGCGGCCTGTGCAACGCGATCGTCGCGATAGGTCAGCGAATGCTGGCCGAGCATCACGATGTCCCCGTCGGTGAGCACATGGCGTCGCACGCGCTTGCCGCGCACCGACATGCCGTTGGTGCTGTTGAGGTCCTCGATCACGCAGTTTTCCGCGCTGGTGACGATCTGGCAGTGATGGCGGCTCACGAAGCGGCTGTCGACCTGGATGTCGTTGTCGGAGGTGCGCCCGATGATCACGCGGCCGGGGCGCAGGGGCATCTCGGTCAGCACCGCGCCATCGCTCGCCAGCACCACGTGCGCGAGGATCACGTCGCTGCGGCGTGAGCCGGTGGTCTCGAGCGCGCGCTCCCCCGGCCGGCTGCCCGCGATCATCGAGCGCAGTTCGCGATGCGTGCGCGAGGCGTATTCGGCCCACTGCAGTTCCTCCACCGCGTTCAGGATGTCCTCGCGCGTCACGTTCGCCTGATCGGCGGCATACGCGCCCATCATCGCGGTGTCGCACAGCGTGTTCACGAGGCGCGGGGTCCCGCCGGTGAAGCGGTAGATTTCCGGGAACGTGTCCGGCGCAAAGATTTCCCGGCCGGCGGCGCCTGCGACCTCGAGGCGGTGCAGGATGTACTGGCGGGTGTCTTCCTGCGACAGCGCGGTGAGGTGGAAACGCAGGCGTACACGCTGGGCGAGCTGCACCAGTTCGCGCGAGTCGAGTTTGTCGTTCAGTTCGGGCTGGCCGGCGAGGATGATGCGCAGCACCTTCTCGCGCGCGGTCTCGACGCCCGACAGCAGCCGTATCTCCTCGAGCACGCGCAGCGTGAGGTTCTGCGCCTCGTCCACGATCAGCAACACCTTGCGTCCCGCCGCGTACTGCTCGATCAGGAACTGGTTGAGCGTGGCCAGCAGTTCGGCCTTTTTCATCTTGAACGGCGAGAAGCCGAACTGCACCAGTACCGACTGCAGGAACTCGATCGCCGAGACCTGCGTCTGGCTCACCTGCGCGACCACCACGTCCTGATCGAGCTCGCGCAGGAAGGTCTCGATCAGCGTGGTCTTGCCGGAGCCGATCTCGCCGGTGATCACCACGAAGCCGTCGGTGAACCAGATCGTCGACTCCATGTA
>CADEFJ010000040.1:0-9110 GCA_902826575.1 uncultured Pseudomonadota bacterium
GTCCTCCACGAGGTGCAGGAAGCGGTAGTAGATGTTGTTCATGCCCATGATCGCGGCCGCCGCTCGCGCGCCAGTGACTTCGGCTTCGTCCAGGTGCTCGCGGGCCAGCGCCTCGATGTCGCGCGTGAAGGCGGGATTGCGCGCGGCGATCGCCGTCGCGAGCGCGACCGACCACAGCTGCTTCTCGGTAAGCCCCGGGGCGCCCTGCGTCGTCAGCACCGAACCGAGGTTCAGCTTCAGGTCGCGGGCGTAGTCGGGGATCGCGTCACGGATGGTGTCGAGGCTCATGGTGCGGCTTCTCGTTCAGTGCAAATGGAGCGAAAGGGAGGTCGGGCGGACGCGAAAGACCCGGGAGGGGGTTGGTCTTCCGCGCCCGCCCTCGCTCATCAGGCAGCCTTCAAAGTCTCTTCGCCCTTCTGCCAGTTGCAGGGGCACAGCTCGTCCGTCTGCAGCGCATCGAGGACGCGCAGCACTTCGGCAGGGCTGCGGCCGACGTCGAGGTCGGTCACGTAGACGAAGCGGATCACACCCTCGGGATCGACGATGTAGGTCGCGCGCTGCGCCACACCGACGGCCGGGTCGATGATGCCGAGCTCGCCCGACAGCTCGCGCTTGAGGTCGGAAAGCATCGGGAACGGCAGGTCCTTCAGCTCTTCCTTTTCCTTGCGCCAGGCGAGGTGGACGAACTCATTGTCGATGGAGACGCCGAGCAACTGTGCGTCGCGCGCCTTGAATTCCTTCTCGAGCTTGCCGAAGGCGGCAATCTCGGTCGGGCATACGAACGTGAAGTCCTTCGGCCAGAAGAACACCACTTGCCACTTGCCCTTGAAACTGTCGTTGCTGATCGGCTTGAACGCCGTGGCGACGTCGTTCGAGACGACACCTGTCAGCGAGTACTGCGGAAACTTCTGCCCGATTCCCAACATGGTCTTCTGCTCCGTTGAATCCAATTGACGGCGCCATTCTCGGCGGACCGTACCCATACATCCAATGAATTGATTACATGATTCCGATAGACTATCTCTATCATGATCGACCTGAAGCTCAAGGATCTCCGCTACCTCGTCGCGCTGGCCGACCTGCGGCATTTCGGGCGCGCAGCCGAGGCCTGCCACGTGAGCCAGCCCACCCTGTCGGCGCAGTTGAAGAAGCTCGAGGCGGGGCTCGGCGTGCAGCTCGTCGAGCGCGGCAACCGGCGCGTAGCGCTCACCGCCGCCGGTCAGCACATCGTCGCGCGCGCCCGCACGATGCTCGAGGCGGGCGATGACATCGTCGAGATCGCGCGCTCCTTCGGCGACCCGTTGGCCGGGCGCCTGCGCCTCGCGTTGCTGCCGACCATCGGGCCCTACTTGCTGCCGCGCGTGACGCGGCGCCTGCGCAAGGCGTTGCCGCGACTCGAACTGATGCTCTACGAGTACCAGACCGCGCCGTTGCTCGAGCGCCTGCGCGCCGGTGAGATCGACGCGGGCATCCTCGCGCTGCCCGTCGATCTTGACGGCCTCGAGGCGCGAGCGCTCTACGACGAGCCGTTCATGCTGCTCGCGCCCACCGGCCATCGCCTGGCACACGGCGGCAGCGTGCGCACCAGCGATCTCGCCGGCGAAACCGTGCTGCTGCTCGATGACGGCCACTGCCTGCGCGACCAGGCGCTCGATGTGTGCAGTCGCGTCGGCATGCACGAGAAGCAGGATTTTCGCGCCACCAGCCTCGAAACGCTGCGCCAGATGGTCGCCTCGGGCGTCGGCGTGACGCTGCTGCCGGAGCTCGCCACGCGCGGTGCCTACGGCGCCGCGCGCGGCACTGTCGCGCGCGCGTTTGCCCAGCCGTCGCCGGTGCGCACGATAGGCGTCGTGTGGCGCAAGAGCAGCGCGCGTCGCGCCGCCATCGAGGCAGTCGCGGACCTCTTTGGGGCGCACGCGCTGGCATAATCGCCCGGTGACCGACATCCATCCTGCCGCGACACACGTCACACCGTACGATCGCCTGGAAACCGGCGACGTCGCAGTCGAGCGGCTGCTGGTCAGCGGCGAGCAGCGCGAGGCGCTGATCGACTACTTCGGCGCCGCGGAGTATGTGGAGCTGTCAGTGCTCGCGCGGCGTGCCGCGGGGGCGAAGCGCCGCGGCACGCGCGTTTACATCCTGCCCGGCATCATGGGCTCGCAGCTCGGGCGACCGCGCGGCCACGGGCTGCCGCACGACATCCTGTGGCTCGACCCGATCGACATTGCGATCGGGCGCCTGCGCGAGATCGCGCTGCGGCCGCATACGCCGGTGCGTGCGATGGGCGTGATCCTCTACAGCTTCCTGAAACTCAAGCTGCGGCTCGCGGTCGCCGGCTTCTCGCCGCGGTTTTTCGACTATGACTGGCGGCGCAGCGTCATCGACCTCGGCCGCGCGTTCGCGCAGCGCCTGGAAGAGGATGGCAGCCTGGACGCGCACGTCGTCGCGCACAGCATGGGCGGTCTCGTCGCGCGCGCCGCGCTCGCGCTGCCCGGCGATTCGCGCATCGGGCGACTCGTGATGCTCGGTACGCCGAACTGCGGATCGTTTGCACCCGTGCAGGCGTTGCGTGGCACCTACGCGGTGGTGCGCAAGCTCGCGACGCTCGATCGGATGCACAGCGCGGAGACACTCGCGAGCGAGGTGTACTCGACCTTTCCAGGGCTGTACGAACTGCTGCCCGCGCAAGGCACGAGCGGCGTCGACCTGTTCGACGCGTCCAACTGGCCCGCGAGCGGGCCGCGGCCCGATGCCGAGCTGCTCGCCGGCGCACGCAGCGCGCTGCGCGGGCTCGCCGACGCCGACCCGCGCATGGCCCTGATTGCGGGCCACGCCCGCCCAACCGTCACTGCCGTGCAACGCACCGCGCGCGATTTCGAATACCTGGTCACGCGTGACGGCGACGGCACCGTGCCGCTCGCGTTGGCCGAACTGCCCGGCGTGCGTACCTGGTTCGTGCGCGAGGGACACAGCGAGCTCACGAGCAACGCAACGGTGGCGGCGGCCATCATCGACATCCTGCGCAGCGGGCGCACGCAAAGACTGTCATCGCAGCGGCCAGCGCCGACGCGCCTGGCCGCGCGCGTCAGCGACAGCGCCCTGCGCCGCACGCACCGGCGCAAGGTCGACTGGCACGAACTCTCTGCCGACGAGCGCCGCCACTTCCTCGCGACGCTGAACGATCCGCCGAAGCTGCCGTTGCAGGCCGTCCCGACGCGCCGGCGCACGAAACCGGGCAGACCCGCGAAGCCGGGCAGAGTCGCGAAAGCGGGCGCCGTGAAGCCGCGGCGCGGCGCGCTCGAAATCATGATCACGCGCGGTGACATTCTGGAGGCCGACGCCGCAGCCGTGGCGGTCGGCGTGTACCGCGGCGTGCGACCGGCGGGTGCCGCGGCGGCCATCGACTTGCGGCTCGATGGCGCCATCGCGGACCTCGCCACGCGGCGCATGCTGTCGGGCGATGCCGGGCAGATCACCGCACTGCCCACGGCCGGCCGACTTCCCCACGCGCAACACGTCGTGGTCGTCGGCCTCGGGCGCTTCGCCAACATCGATGCCGCCGCCATCGAGCGCGCGGCCGACAGCGTCGCGCGCTACTGCGAGCTCGCACGCATCGCCTCGCTCGCCACGGTGCCCTGGGGCGCAGGCTCCGGGCTGCCGCCCACGCTGTCCTTCGCCGCACAATTGCGCGGCTACCTGCGACACCGCGCAGCGCCGGGGCATCACCTCGAGCGCATCGTGTTCTCGGTCCGGGATGCCGCCGAGCACCGCGCCATTGCAAAGCTCGCCGACACGCTCGTGCGCGAGGTCGACCCGGACGGCACGCAGCTGCTCGTGCGATCGATCGCCGCGCGGCCCGCGGCACGCGCGCCGCGCAAGGCGAATGCGGCACTCGCGCCACGGCTCGCGCATCTTCTGGTCGAGCGCACCGCCCAGGGTCGCAGCGCCGACACCTGGCGCGCCGCAGTGCTCACCGCCGGACAGCATGCCGCGGTCATCGCCGAGACGATCGACATCGCGCGCGCGCAGGTCGCAGCGCTGCTGCGCGAACTCGACGCCGAGCGCCTCACCGCCGCGCGGGTCACCGGCATTGGCGCGCGGCTCGCAAGGCTCGCGTTGCACAAGAACGTGCGCGGCGCGCTCGAACTGACCCGCAACGAGCCACTGATCGTCGTCAACGACGCGGAGACCAGTCGCCTGCCGTGGGAGATGCTGACCCTCGGCGACTGGTCACCCGCGATCGGCGCCGGCCTGTCGCGGCGCCTGTCAGCGCCGAATCTCAGCGTCGCTCGCTTCAGCGAGCAGCGACGGGGCGATCGCACGCTCACCGTGCTGCTGGTCGCGGATCCCACCGAGGACCTGCCCGGCGCCGCGCGCGAGGGCGAGCGCGTGCGCGACATCTTCCGCGGCCTCGCGGATGCGCGGCTCACGATGGTCACCGGCCAGGCAGCCACTCGCGCGCGCCTGCTGGCCGAATTCGAATCCGGCGACTACGACGTCGTGCACTATGCGGGTCACGCGGCCTTCGATCCGCGCACGCCGGCGGCGAGCGGACTGCGGGTCAGCGACGGCGTCATCACCGGCGGCGATCTCGATTCGCTCGCCCAGTTGCCGGCGCTCGTGTTCTTCAACGCCTGCGAATCGGCGCGCGTGCGCGGCGCGAAGCCGGCAAGCCGCGCGACCTCGCTCGCAGCAGGCACGAGCGTCGCGCAGGCGTGGCTGCAGGCGGGCATCGCGAATTTCATCGGCACCTACTGGCCGGTTGCCGACGAAGCGGCGGAGACCTGCGCCGGGACTTTCTACAGCGCGCTCGTCGGCGGGGATACGATTGGCGCCGCGCTGCTCGCGGCACGCCACGCGGTGCGCGCGCAGCGCTCGCCCGACTGGGCGGACTACCTGCACTACGGCGATCCGCAGTTCGCCCTCAAGACTACGCGCTGAGAGCCTCGACGATGCGCTTGCGCCCGGCCGCGTCGGGCAATCGCCCACGGCCTGCCGCGAGATTGTCGAGCTGGTTCTTCACCTTGCCGGTCGCCGGAATCACGCAGGTCACCGCGGGATGCGCGATCACGTACTTCAGGAACACCTGGCCCCAGCTCGTGGCGTCGAATTCGGCGGCCCATTCCGGCACCGGCCGATCGCGCACGGCCGCGAAGATCTTGCCGTCCTCGAACGCGCGGTTGACGATCACCGCGACCCCACGATCCGCCGCGAGCGGCAACAGCCGCCGCTCGGCGTCACGGGTCATTGCCGAGTAGTTCAGCTGCACGAAGTCGAGCTTCTCGCGCTCGATGACCTGCGCGAGATCCGCCTGGCCCGCCACCGTGTAATGCGTGATGCCGATGTAGCGCACCTTGCCCTCGGCCTTCCAGGCCCGCAGCGTCGCGAGATGGGTGTCGAGATCGCGCAGGTTGTGCACCTGGACCAGATCGAGTGGCTGGTGCTTCAGCAGGCGCGCCGATTCCTCCATCTGCGCGACGCCGGCGGCGGCCCCATCCGCCCAGACCTTGGTCGCCATGAAACATCGCTGCTGTTGCTTCGCCGTGAGCAGATCGCCGAGCACGCCCTCGGCGGTCGAGTACATCGGCGAGGTATCGATCAGCGTGCCGCCACCCTCGAAGAACGCGTCGATGACTTCCTTGAGCGGCGCACGTGCCGCCGCATCGGTCCCGACTTCCATGGGACCGGAAGTGCCGAGGCCGATCACCGGCAGCGCCTCGCCGCTCGATGGAATCTTGCGGGTAATCATCTCATTGCCAGTCGCGGCGGCGCCCGGCGAGGCCGCGCTGGCACTCGCGGTTGCGGGTACAGACGCGGATGCAGCTGCGGTGGCGAGCACCATGGCCCCCCTCAGCATTTCACGACGATTCATGGACATATCCCCTCCTGCCCGCATATTGACAGCACGCGCGCGGCGGCGCCCAGCGCCCCTTCTGGCGGATCGCCGTTCGCCTCCCGCCGTTCGCCCTAAATCAGCGCCGCATCGACCTCCGCCACCGCCGCCCCGCCATGCTGCACGATGCGCGCGAGACCATCGGCGGTCGGCAGGATCTGCGCGGCGTAGAAGCGCGCCGTGGCGAGCTTGCCGCGATAGAAATCGGCATCACCCGCCCCGGCCGCGAGCCTGGCCGCGGCGATCGCGGCCGAGCGGGCATGCAGCCACCCGCCGAGCACCGTGCCCGCCAGCGTGAGGTAGGGCACCGCGACCGACAGCGCGAGATCCTGCGCGCTGCCGAGCTGCGCGAGCAGCGCCTGCGTGGCCTGCGACAGCTCCGCCACACCCTCGAGCGCCGCGCGCTTGGCGATCTGCACGGCGCTGTCGCCCGAGTCGATCGCCTCGAGTTCGCGCGCGACATCGGCGAGCAGCGCCGCCATCGCGGCGCCGCGGTCGCGACCGATCTTGCGGCCGATGAAGTCGTTCGCCTGGATGCCCGTCGTGCCTTCGTAGATCGTGGTGATGCGCACGTCGCGATAGGCCTGCGCAGCGCCCGTCTCCTCGATGAAACCCATTCCGCCGTGCACCTGGATGCCGAGCGAGGCGGCCGCGATGCCGCCCTCGGTGCTCCAGGCCTTCACGACGGGAATCAGCAGGTCGCCGCGCGCCTGCGCCGTGGCGCGCGTCGCCTCATCCGAATGTGCCGCCGCGACATCGAGCTGGCTCGCGGTGTAGATGGCGAGCGCGCGCATCGCTTCGGTGCTGGCCTTCATCGTGAGCAGCATCCGCTTGATGTCGGGATGATGGATGATCGGCGCCGGGCCGCTCGTCGCCGCCACCGGTGGGCGCCCCTGCACACGCGTGCGCGCCCAATCCGCAGCCTGCTGGCAAGCGCGCTCCGCCACGGCGTAGCCCTCGAGTCCGACCGACAGGCGCGCCGCATTCATCATGATGAACATGTACTCGAGGCCGCGATTGGCTTCGCCGACGAGGTAGCCCACCGCGCCATCGCGCGCGCCGAACTGCAGGACACAGGTCGGACTCGCATGGATGCCGAGTTTGTGCTCGATCGAAATGCACTGGACGTCGTTGCGCGCACCGATGCCCCCGTCGTCGCCGACGAGGAACTTCGGCACGATGAACAGCGAGATGCCCCTGGTGCCGGCAGGGGCGCCGTCGATGCGCGCGAGCACCATGTGGATGATGTTCGGCGTGAAGTCGTGATCGCCCCAGGTAATGAAGATCTTCTGGCCGAAGAGGCGGTACTGGTCGCCGTCCGGAGCCGCGCGCGTGCGGATCTGGCCGAGGTCGGAACCGGCCTGGGGCTCGGTGAGGTTCATCGTGCCCGTCCACTCGCCGCTGATCATCTTCGGCAGGAAACGCCGCTTCTGGGCCTCGCTGCCGCACAGCTCGAGCGCTTCGATCGCCCCCTGGGTCAGCATCGGGCACAGCTTGAAGGCGAGATTGGCGCCCGCCCACAGCTCCTGCACGGCGGTGCCCAGCAGGCGTGGCATGCCCTGCCCACCGTACTCGGGATCCCCTGACAGCTGGTTCCAGCCGCCCTCGGCGAAGGCCTGGTACGCCGCCTTGAACCCCGGGGTAGTCGTCACCCCATCTGGGGTCCATTTCGCGCCCTGCAAATCACCGGTCCGGTACAGGGGATCGAGCACTTCTTCGGCGAATTTGCCGGCTTCTTCCAGGATTGAGCCTGCAAGTTCCGCGGAATAGTCAGCATGCTGCGGGCAATCCGCGAGCGCACCCTCGCCGATCAGGTCGTTCAGGACAAACCGCAGGTCTTTCAGGGGCGCTCGATACATTCCGGTTCCTCGTCTAGGGCGGGGCGGCGGCAGACGCTTGCCGCTGCGCGGAAATCACTTTGTATGCCACGTAATACTTGTAGATGTTGCTCACGTAGTCGACCGTCTCGCGCCCGATGTCGCGCGCGGCGATCACCTCCACATTGTGGAACCACGCGTCGGGATCGAGTCCCGCGGTGGCCGCCTTGGCGCGCAGCCTCGCCACGCGCGCCGGGCCCGCATTGTAAGCCGCCAGAGCGAAAAGACCTTGATCCAGCGCATCGATCCCGGGATCCGAAAAATAGCGGTCGGCGAGGAAGCGCAGGTACTTGGCGCCGGCGTGGATGTTGTTCTCCGCGGTGCGGATATCCGCGATGCCGACGTTGCGGTCGGCGGCTGTCGAGGGCTTCAACTGCATGACGCCCACCGCGCCCGCGGGACTGCGCCGTGATTGATCGAGCTGCGACTCCTGGTAGCCCTGCGCGGCGAGCAGCAGCCAGTCGAGCTGGTACTCGCTCGCGTAGCGGCGGAAGTAGTCCGCGTAGGCGCGGAATCTCGCGAGATCCTCCTCGTCGGCCGGATTCCTGATCCGCTCCACATCGCCGAGATAGCGCTGCAGCAACACGTTGCCGAACAGCGTGCCTTCGCGATGGCCCGCGACGAACTCATCGACGATCGCGCGCAGCTGCGGCATGTCTTTGCGCAGCACCCAGCCGATCCTGCCGTCGTTGCGCAGCGGCACGGCGGCATGCACCTCGAGCCGGTCATAGAGCTGCGCCCAGAACTCCGCCACCGGACGCTGCACGACAGTCGCCGGCAGGATGCCCGCATCGACCATCTGCATGATGTCCTCGTCTTCGAGCCGCAGGTCGGCATCGACCACCACGACGGGCGCAAGTCCCGCCTTGCCGAGTCGTGCGTTCAGCTCCGCGAGATGGTCGGCGTAGCCGGTTCTTGGCCGTACATGTATTTCGCGACCGGCCAGGTCCGCTTCGGTCGCGATCGGCGGCGCGCCCTTGCGGGTCACGACGACATCTTCGATTCCATCGACCAGGGGCCGCGAGAAGTCGACGTGCTGCTGCCGGAATGCGGTGATCGCGAACCCCCCGACCGCGATGTCGGCGCGACCTTCGAGTATCGAGGCGGCGATCCGGTCGCGGGTCGTCGGAATGATCACGATCTTGGGGCGGATCTTGCCCGGGCCCACCCGCGGCAGGGTCTTCTCGAACTCGCGCAGCAGCTCGAACGAAGCGCCCTTCTGCACAACCCCGTCCATGTAGTAGTACGTGCGGCTGTAGGGCACGACCACCCGCAGGAAACGCCGCTCCGCGAGGCCGTCGTAGTCGCCGAACCAAGGCTCGGCCAGCGCCTTGATCGCC
>CADEFJ010000040.1:9210-23710 GCA_902826575.1 uncultured Pseudomonadota bacterium
GGCGATGAGCAGGTCCGAAACGCGAGCCCGACTGGATCGCCCGGCGGCACGAGCCGCCGCGAAGACCAGGCCGTACATCCGCGCTGATTCCGCGTCGAACGGCAGCGGGTCCCAGGTGGACACCGCCCAAAGCAATCGATCCTGTCGCCGGGCGCTTCGGTGGCGTGCGGCCCCGCTGCAAGTTCAGCCAATGTGACCGCCGAGATTGCGGATTCATCAGGCAGCAGCGAGGCATCGATCAGGTCGTGATCGATCACGACCGATGTATCCAGAACGCCGTGCGTCGTCTCAGCCATCGGCGTGGGGGTCTACGACCGCATCGATGTCCGCGCGAAAGCGCCCCGCATCGATCCGCACCGCCGTTGCCGCAGCATCCGCGATAGCGGCGCGAGACACGAAGCGGCGACGTCGAATGGGTCGCAGCTCTCCGACTGGTGTGCCATTGCGGCTCACGATCACGGTACGTCCGGCTTCGACCTCACGGAGGATGGCCCCGGAATCATTGCGCAATTCGCGCTGGGTGATGGTACGGCTTTTCACACAGGCATCGTAGCGCTTGTAGCACATTGTAGCAAGTCTCGCCAATTCACCCAGCCCGCCCATCTGCGATGGCGGCTCGAACTACGCAGCGGCGCACACGGCTAACCGGCGGCGAGCGCGGGAATGACGTTGGCTGCAAGGAACTCGACATACGCCTGCACCCGCTTGTCGGTGGCGAGCGTCGCCGGGTAGATCGCGCACAGCGGCATCGTCGCCGGCAGCGACCATTCGGGCAGCACCCGCACGAGTTTGCCGGTGACGAGACCCTGGCGGCAGAGGAACTCCGGCAGCAGCCCGATGCCGAGGCCTGCCGCGGTCGAGGCATGCAGCACCGCCGGATCGTTGACCGCGAGCTTGGGGTGCACGCTGACCTCTTCGCGTTGCGAGGTTCCGCGGTGCAGGCGCACGCGATACTCCGGCCCTGTCGTGGCGGGGGTCAGCAGCGCGTGCCCAGCCAGGTCCGCAGGTCTGGCGGGCGTGCCATGCGCCTGCAGGTAGGCCGGTGTCGCGCACAGCACCGCGGGCGGCGCGCCGAGTTCGCGGCACACGAAGCGCGGATCGTCGATCGCCCCGGCGAGCACGGCGACGTCCCAGTCCGAGCCGTTTTCCAGGTCGGCCGCCTGCATCACGACGTCGAGCTGCACATCGGGAAAGCGCTCGAGGAAGCGCGGCACGATCGGCGCGAGCAGCACACGCCCGAAAGTCGGTTCGGCCATCCCGCCCAGCGGGCCCCCGCGCGCCGCGATCGCGCTGGCCGCCGCGCCGCGCACGGCATCGGCCTCATCGACTATGCGCCGGCAATGCGGGTACAGCAGCCGCCCGACCGGCGTCAGGTGGATGCGGCGGGTGGTGCGCTCGAGCAGGCGCACACCCAGCGCCGACTCGAGCTCGGCGATCGCGCGGCTCACCGCGGCCTTCGGCACGCCGAGCGCTCGCGCTGCCGCCGAAAAGCCATTAAGGTCCACGATCTTCGCGAACAGCGCCATCTGCGCCGGCATCCAGATTGTGCTCATGAACGTTACTCCACGGGCGCCCATGGCAGGCATTGTTTCACCAGTAGGATCTAGTATGCGCCTCCGCAAGCTCGGCACACAGGGTCTCGAAGTTTCCGCGATCGGTCTCGGCGCGATGGGCATGTCCGGCGTCGCCGGCATGGCCAATATGTATGGCGCCGTCGACGACGCCGAGGCGATCGCGACCCTGCACCGGGCGATCGACATCGGCGTCACGTTCATCGACACCGCCGAGGTCTACGGCCCCTACACCAACGAGTCGCTCGTCGGCCGCGCGCTCGCCGGCCGGCGCGAGCGCGCCATCATCGCGACGAAATTCGGCTTTCGCCTCGATGGAGGCAAGCGCCTCGGCGTCGATGGCAGCCCCGCCAATGTGCGCCGTGCGATCGACGGTTCGCTCGAGCGGCTCGGCGTCGATCACATCGACCTGTGGTACCAGCATCGGCGCGACCGGGACGTGCCGATCGAGGACACGGTGGGCGCGATGGCCGAGCAGGTGCGCGCCGGCAAAGTGCGCTTCCTCGGCCTCTCGGAAGTCGGCGTCGAGACGCTGCGCCGGGCACACGCCGTGCACCCGATCAGCGCGCTGCAGAGCGAGTACTCGCTGTGGGAGCGCAATGTCGAGGGCGATGTGCTCGAGACCTGTCGGGCGCTCGGCATCGGCGTCGTGCCGTACAGCCCGCTCGGGCGCGGCTTCCTCGGCGGCAGGCTGCCGGATCCCGCGACGCTGCCGCCCGAGGATTACCGGCGCAAGTTCGATCCGCGTTTCCAGCCGGACAACTACGCGCGCAACCTCGCCATCCTGCAGGAAGTCGAGCGTATCGCGGCCGGCCACGGCGCCACCGCTGCGCAGGTCGCGCTCGCCTGGCTGCTGCACCAGGGCGATGACATCGTGCCGATCCCGGGCACCAAGCGGCGCCAGTACCTGGAGGAGAATGCCGCGGCGGCCGATCTCGCGCTCACGGCGCAAGACCTCGCGGCACTCAAGGCGCTGCAGGGCGCGGCCGGCCCGCGCTACAGCGAGACGGCGATGGCCTCGATCGAACGCTGAATATGACAAATCCCGCCGCGCTCGCGCATGACAGAACGCGAGCACGGTCACGGCGCACGTGCGTCTTTCCTGCGAGTCTTGGCCGGCGGCTGACTGCCGCACTGCTGCAGGCTTTGCGGGGAAACACACGAACATGTTCAAGCTGAGACGCGCCAAGCCCGCCGTGCGGGCGAAAACCGAACGGCCCCTGGCCGAACGTGAGCGCGTCACGCCGGAAGTCCTCGGCCGCGAATTGCGCGAGGCATTGCGCCAGATCCGCGTGCATGCCATTTCGATCCACAACGACGAGTGCGATGTGCTGTGGCTCAGCGAGGGCGTGCTGGGTCCCGATGAGCATTCGGCCGCACTCGAGGCGATGGGTGCCTTCGGTCTCGAAACGTCCCGCCAGTACGCCGACTTCGACCTGGGCGATGCGCGCAGCGCCGTATTCTTCCCGGCGCGCTCGCCGTACGGCGAGGTGCTCGGCCTCGCCATGGTGATCGCTGACACCAAGTCGATCGAGAACGGCAATGGTGAGCGGCTCGGCACGCCCGAAGTGCGCGCGATCCTGCAGCGCCTTGCCGTCGTGCTCCGGCCGCCTTCCAGCACTCAGACGCAGCCGATCGCGCGGCCCGACGCCCTCGCGATCGCAGCCGCCGGCACCTCATCGGCTCACGCGGCCACCGTCGCCTCCTCGCCGGTCGTTTCGGTCCGGCCGGCGGCGGTGGTCGCTCCCCCTGCGCGCGAGGCTGCGCCGCCCGCGCCCGCGCCCGCGCCCGCGCCCGCGCCCGCGCAGACTCCGATGCTGGATCCCGCGAGCACCGACTCCGAGATGCCGGTCATCGAATTCTCGTTCGACGGGCTGCTCACCGAGCAGAGCGCTGCGCCCATCGAGCGCGAGGTCGAGACCCCCGTTGCCGTCGCCCCCGTCGCCGTGCAGCCTGACGCCTCGGCCGACGCGACGCTCTACGTACCGCAAGCGACCGTGCGCGAAGTGGCACTGCATGTGCAGCAGTTGCACAAGCTGCGTTCGGGCGGCCGTACCCGCCGCTACGAAGTGCTGCTGCGCGCGCGCAGCCACCCGGATGCCGACGCGATGACCGATACGGTCGCCGAAATGCTCGCGTCGCAGGGCACGACGAGCACGATGGACCGCTACATCACCGGCGAGCTGATCACCTGGCTCGCGGCGCACACTGAAGTGTGGGAGCGAGAGCCGGCCAGCTTTTCGGTCAATGTGACGCTCTCGACGCTGACCGACGAACAGTTCCTGCCCTACGTGTCGAGCCGCCTCGCCGAGGCGCAGGTGTCGCCCGAAATCCTCGGATTCGAGGTCCCCGAGCGCGCCTTCATCGAGCATCGCGCGTTCGCGGAGCGTTTCGTCAAGGGTTGCGAGAAACTCGGCTGCTTCGTCGTGCTCGATGATTTCACCCTGCATTCGGACGCGCTGCCGTTCCTCGCCTCCCCGGCGATGCGCCTCGTGAAAATCGACGCACGCATGACCTCGGCGGCGCTCAAGGAAAAGCTGCCGCAGGCGATCGTCATCGCGATCTCCCAGGCCGCCAAGGTGCTCGGCGTGCATTGCGTCGCCAAGCGCGTGGACTCGCAGGTTGGCCGGCAATGGCTGTCGGCCATCGGCATCGACTTCGCGCAGGGCTTCCTGCTCGAGAAGCCCCAGCCCCTCGAGGACCTTGCCCTGCAGTCCGTCAAGGCCGTCAGCGAGGGTTGAGGCGCCGGCACCGGCCCGGCGACCACGGGTGCGACGAAGCGAGGGCCTGGCACGACATCCCGATACTCCCGGGGCGACGAGTCGCATAAAGTCCACGCCATGAGTGTTGCAATGCCCCCCGCGGTGGCGCCAGGCGCCGTGGTGCCTGTGCTCGGCGGCCTGCGCATATCCCGAAACACCCTGTTCTGGGGCCTGCACGTCGCCGGCTGGTTCGCCTACGGCTGCGTGCAGTACCTCGGCGCGCTGATCTACGAAAAGGAGGCGGGCTACCAGCTCGTGATCCTCTCCGCGGCGATTTCCGGGGTCATCGTCTCGCTGCCGCTGCGTTACATCTATCGGGTGCTGTGGCGCAAGTCGCCGCGCGCGATCCTGCTCGGCATCCTCGTCACCTCCTACCTGACCGCGCTTGTGTGGCGGCTGTGCGTCAACCTCGCCTACGACGTGTTCATGCCGCAGATGGACTGGAAGATGGTCCACTGGTACCAGTTCTTCAGCGGCGCCAACCAGGGCACCTACCTGATGGTGTGCTGGTCGGCGTTCTATTTCGGCATCAAGTACTACGAGACGCTGCAGCTGCAGCGCGAGGCCACGCTGCGCTCGGCGGCCCTCGCGCAGGAAGCGCAGCTGCGGATGCTGCGCTACCAGCTCAATCCGCACTTCCTCTTCAACACCCTGAACGCGATCTCGACGCTGATCCTCGACAACCAGAACCGCACGGCGAACCAGGCGGTCACGCGCCTCTCCGAGTTCCTGCGCTACACGCTCGACCAGGATCCGATGAAGAAGGTCACGGTACGCCAGGAGCTGGATGCGCTGAACATGTACCTCTCGACGGAGCAACTGCGCTTCAACGACCGCCTGCGCATCGAGTTTGCATTCGAGGAGGCGGCGCTCGCGGCGCTGGTGCCGAGCCTGCTGCTGCAGCCGCTGATCGAGAATGCGGTCAAGTACGCCGTTTCCCCCCGCGAGGGCGGCGGCACGATCCGGGTGGAGGGGCGCGTGCGCGGTGCCATGCTCGAGCTCACGGTCGCCGACGATGGCCCCGGCGCGAAGACCGCGAGCGCACTCATCGAGGGCCGCGGCGTGGGCCTGCGCAACACGCGCGAGCGTCTGCTCGTGCTCTACGGCGACACCCACCGGTTTGCCGCGATCAATGCCCACCCCGGAGTGCGCATCGAGATCGCCCTGCCCTTCGAGAAGGCCCCGCAGCCATGAACAGCAACCCGCAGATCCGCACCCTGATCGTCGACGACGAGGCACTGTCGCGCCGCGGGCTCGAAATCCGCCTGCGCACGGCGGGCGATTTCGACGTCATCGGCCAATGCGCCAACGGCCGCGAAGCCATCGACGCCGTACGCAGCCATCAGCCCGACCTGGTGTTCCTCGACATCCAGATGCCGGGGCTATCCGGCTTCGACGTGCTGGCGCAACTGCCCACCGACTCGCTGCCGATGGTGGTATTCGTCACCGCCTACGACCAGTTCGCGATCCGCGCCTTCGAGGCGCGCGCGGTCGACTATCTGCTCAAGCCCGTCGACGAGTCGCGCTTCGCCGCCGCGATCGAGCACATCCGCGAACTGCGTCAGCAGCGCAATGCCGCCTCCCAGCGCGACCGGCTGGTCGAGTTGCTGGCCGACGTGTCGGGCACCGGCGAAATCGACGCCGAGGACCTGCTGGCCAGGGGCAGGTCGGCGTTGCCTCAGGCGCGTAACAGCGTGCTGCCGATCCGCGAGGGCCGCGAGACGATCCGCCTCGATACGAAATCGATCGACTGGATCGACGCGGCGGGCGACTACATGTGCATCCACGCGGGTTCCCGCACGCACATCCTGCGCGGCACGATGAAGGAACTGGAGGACGTGCTCGACCCGCGTCTCTTCCAGCGCGTGCATCGCTCGACCATCGTGAACCTGGCGCGCGTCAAGACCCTGCGCTCTCACATGAACGGCGAATACTTCCTGACGCTCGACGGTGGCCACGAGCTGAAGCTCTCACGCACCTATCGCGACAAGGTCGAGTACTTCCTCAAGGGACCGCGGCTGAACTGAGCGGTTGCGGCCGCAGGTAGGTGTCGTACCAGTCGAGATAGCGCTGCAGCCGATCGACCCGCAGGGCCGGCCGGCTGAGGCCGTGGCCCTCGCCCCGGTAGATGACGAGCCGGGTCGGTACGCCGAGCCGCCGCAGCGCCTGGTACATCTGCTCGGTCGCAGCCAGCGGTACGTTGAAGTCATCCTCGCCGCACAGGAACAGCGTGGGCGTCCTGATCCGGTCGGCATGCAGGAATGGATACGACAGTCGCAGCCACAGGTCAGTGGCCTGCCACGGCAGGCCGAGCTCGGCCTCCCATTCGCGCGCGTACTGGTCGATGCCGTAGCCGCCCAGCATGTTGGACATGCCGGCGCCGCTGGTCGCCGCCTTGAAGCGCGTGCCTGCGGCGATCACGTAATTGGTCAGGATCGAGCCGTAGCTCCAGCCGCCGATACCGAGACGCGCCGGGTCGGCCAGGCCGTCGGTGACCGCGCGATCGGTGATCGCAAGCACGTCGGGCACATCCGCTGCGCCCCAGTTCGCGAACAGCGCACGCTGGAACGCGTAACCGCGCCCGCTGCTGCCGCGCGGATTCGGTGCGAGCACCGCGTAGCCACGCGCTGCAAAGAGCTGCAGCTGCAGGTCGAATTCGTGCTGGTGCTGCGATACAGGCCCGCCATGCAGGCGCAACAACGTCGGGTGGCGCGTGAGCGCCGGTCGGCCCGCTGGCTCGTAGACGAGCGCGTGGATCTCGAGGCCATCGGCGCTTCTCGCCGTCATCGTGCGCGCGGTGACGAGATCGACATCCTCGAGCCAGGCGTCGTTGTGATGCGAGATGCGTCGCAAGCCGCGGCGCTCGAGCGCCGCGAGTTCGCCCGGCTGCGCGCTCGTGCCGTGCACGACGACGATGCGCCCACCGGCACCCACATCGTATTCACTGACGACACCGCCCGGCGCTGTCAGCCGCTCGACATGGCCATCGGCGAGGCGCACGCGCGCAAGCACCATGCTCGCATCGTCCTCGAGGCGAAAGTGGAGCCAGCGCCCGTCCGCGGACCAGCGCGGCTCGAGCGTGTTGCGATCGAGCGCCGCGGTTGGCGAGCGCGCATCGCCGCCCTTTGCGTCAATCACGCCCGCCTGCAGCAGGCTGTACCAGATGTCCCCGGGCGCCCCACCGGCCAGGTATGCGACGCGCCGGCCATCGGGGCTGTAGTGTGGCGGACCACTCGTCCAGTCGTTTTCCGGGTCACCGTCGATGCCCCGATTGGTGGTGAGCTGGCGCACGCTCGCGCCGGCCTGCGGCGCCACGAGATAGAGGTCCCAGTTGTTATGCGAATCGGGCGCCTCGCCGCGCTTGCTGACGAACACGATCTGCGTGCCGTCCGGCGACCAGGCAGGCTGCACGTCGTCGAACGGGCCGTCGGTGAGCTGCTGCGTGGTGCCGCTCGCCACGTCCATCAGGTACAGGTGCGAGCGTTCCTCGCGCAGATAACCCGCGACATCCGACTTGAACTGCAGCCGGTCGATTACGATCGGCGCGGGCTTCCCGTCGTCCTCGTCCTCGTAGCGCGGCAGCCGGGCGGTGAACACGATGCGCCGTCCATCGGGCGACCACGCGAAACCGGTGATCGCAGCCTCGAAGCGGCTGCGTTGCTGCGCCTCCCCGCCGGCGCGATCGAGCAGCCAGATCTGGTCGCCGGCCTCCTCGTCACCGCGATCGCTGAGGAACGCGAGCTGGCGGCCATCGGGACTCCAGCGCGGGCTGTGCTCGCTCGCCTTGCTGCGCGTCGCATGGATGGTCTCGCTGCCGTCGTAGCGCGCGAGCCAGATATCTGTCTGGTCCGTGTCGGCGTCGCGATCGGCACTGCTGACCGTGTAGGCAATCCACTCGCCGTCCGGCGAGATATGCGGACTTTCGACCGTCTGCAGGTTGAAGATATCTTCGGCGACGATGCCGCGCGCCGCGGCACTGGTGTACGGCAGCGCCGCGAGCGCGCAAGCGAGGACTAGAAGTCGGCGGCAGGTGTCGCGCGGCGTCGCGCCGGGCTGTAGAACGGGCCCTCGACAACGGTACAGCGCGCCATGAACCGGCTCCATTTGAGCTCCTTCTGGTAATAGATCTCGGCCCAGAGCTCGCCGCCCGGCGCGCCGTACGGCATTTCGACCGAGGCGAGCGCGATGTTCGACTTCGCCGCGGGCGACCACATCGACGAGGTGACGACGCCGACATTCTTGCGCCGCCGGTCGTAGATGTACGCATCCCTGGCGGGCTTGTTGCCCTCGACGTCGAGTTTGACGAGGCGGTAACGCGAACCGCGCGCCTGCTCGGCCAGCAGCGCACGCCGGCCGGTGAAATGCGATTTGCCGAAATCGACCAGCCAGGCGAGGTCCAGTTCGAAGGGCGAGCGCGTGCGGCCCGCGCGGATCGCCCGGTCGGCCGGCAGGAAATCGACGCCCGCCTGGATGAAGCCCGCTTCGATGCGGCTCATCTCGAGCGCATGCGTGCCCATCGGCTTGATGCCCACCGGGGCCCCGACGTCGAACAGGCGATCCCACAACATGAGTGCGAGTTCCGGATCGATCCACAGCTCGTAGCCGAGGTCGCCGGTGAAGCCGGTGCGCGAGACCGTGAGTTCGCCGCCCTCGAAGGCAAAGCTGCGGATGCCGAACGGGGTAAGCGTCTCGATGCCCGCAAGACCCAGGCGCTTCAGCACCGCGCAACTGGTCGGGCCCTGCAGCGCGAGCGCCGCCACGTCATGCGTGTCCTCCTGGATGGCCACTTCGAAGCCGAGCCCTGACGCGTGCAGCCAGTCGAGCTGGCGCTCCTGCGAGCACAGCCGGTACACGCCCTCGCGCAAGTGGAAGATCGTGCCGTCGTCGACCACCTGGCCCTCGTCGTCGCACCACACCGTGTAGCCCACGCGGCCGGGCTTGAGCTTCGCCACATCGCGCGTGACCAGACGGTTCATGAACGAGAGCGCATCGGGCCCCGTGATCAGGTGCTTGGTCATCGGCGACAGATCGAACACCGTGCAGGCATTGCGCAGCGCCGTGTACTCGAGCGAGACGTCGAAGTAGGCATCGGCGACCGTGTAGTCGCGCCAGCGGTGCCACACGTTCAGCGTGTTGGCCGCGGCCGTGCGCGCGTGGAAGGGTGTCGGGAAGACCGCCTGCAGGTGGTGTTCCTGTGGAATCGTCATGCACGGCTCCCGGCGAGCACCGCGCGCGCGGCGTTGCGGCCGGCGGCGCCGATCACGCCGCCGCCCGGATGGCTGCCGGCCCCGCACAGCCACAGGCCCGGCACCGGCGTGGCGTACTGCGCGGCGCCCGGCACGGGGCGCAGCATCATGTACTGGTCGAGCGCGAGTTCGCCGTGATGCCAGTGCCCGCCGTGGATGCGGAACTCGTTCTCGATGTCGAGCGGCGTCAGCAGTTCCGCGGCGACGATCTGGCTGCGCAGCGCCGGCGCGTAACGCGTGAGCACAGCGAGCGTCGCCTCGAGGAACGGCGCGCGGCCGGCGCTCCAGCCCATGGCGAGGTCACGCGGCGCGTATTGCACGATCGCCGACAGCACATGCTGGCCCGCGGGCGCGAGACCGGCGTCGTGCACCGAGGGCACGCTGATCTCGAGCACCGGCTGCGTCGAGTACTCGCGGTATTTCGACGGGTTGAACGCCGCGTCGATATAGCCGAGGTCGGGAGCGATGATCAGTCGCTCACCGAGGAGCCCGGCAGGCACGCCGCGGAAACCGGGCGCGCCGGCCAGCGCCAGGTGCAGCTTCGCTGCGCAGCCCTGGGAGCGGATGTGCAACACGCGGCGCGCGAATTCGGTGTCGAGATGGCGTGCACCGACAAGTCCGAGGAAGGTGGTCTGCGGATCGGCATTCGACACGACTGCCGCCGCCTCGATCTGCTCCCCGCTCTGCAGCACCACACCGGTGACCCGGTCGCCGTGCAGCGTGAACGACGCGACCGGACTCGCCACGCGGATCTCGGCGCCCGCCGCGCGCGCGGCGACGGCGAGCGCGCCGGTTACCGCGCCCATGCCGCCGCGCGGCAGTGCGTACGCGCCGGCACGTTGCAGGCTCGTGAAGAAGGTCTGGCCCGAGCGCGGCCCGAGACGCGCGCCGAGCACCCCGTCGAGCGCGAGCGCGCCCTTCAACTGCGCACTCTCGAAGCGATCCTCGAGCAGGTCGTGGAGGTTCATGGTGCCGACGCGCAGCAGCTCCCGCATGTCGGCGCGACCAAGCAGGCGAACATCGAGCGCGAACTTCGCAAGCGACCAGGGTGCCGGGTTTTCGGTATTTCGGTTATTCGCGCTCCGGTCGAATAACCGAAATACCGAAAACCCGGCACCAAGTCTTGACGGAATGCGGCTGTGCTGGTTCGCGAGCACCGCCGCGAAGCGCTGCTGGCGTCGCACATACTCGGCGAGCGCCGCCCGGTCGGCAGGCGTGACATCGCCCGCCTCCACATTCGCGCCATCGAGCACCAGCGGCGCGCCCTCGCCGAGCGACACGGTGCGCAGGGCGCGCCTGGCGTACGCCAGCCCGTGTTGCTCGAGTCGCAGCTCGCGGGCAATGCGCGGATCGAGCGCATGCAGCAGATGCGCCACCGACGACACCCGGAAGCCCGGCGCGAACTCGCGCGTCACGGCAGCCCCTCCGACCTGTTCCGCGGCCTCCAGCACCAGCACTTTGCGTCCGGCGCGCGCCAGATAGGCCGCGCACACGAGGCCG
The DNA here is from genome assembly GCA_902826575.1 of uncultured Pseudomonadota bacterium. Lineage (GTDB taxonomy): Bacteria > Pseudomonadota > Gammaproteobacteria > Steroidobacterales > Steroidobacteraceae > CADEFQ01. Next base: position 20,290 of record CADEFJ010000040.1, read on the forward strand.
TTGTGCCCGCCGCCGACAATGACGATGCGACCCGCGTCGTCAGTCATCGCTCCACCCCTCGGGCACGGTCGAAGGACGCCGCAGGTCGCGCAGGATCTCGCGCGCCGCATTCGCGCCCGGCGCCGCCATCACGCCGCCGCCGGGATGCGTCGCCGAGCCGCACAGGTACATGCCGCGCACCGGCCCGCGGTACTGCGCGTAGCCCGGGAACGGCCGGTTGAAGAACAACTGATCGAAGGTGAGCTCGCCCTGGAAGATGTTGCCTTCGGTGAGTCCGACTTCGTTCTCGAGCTCCTGCGGCGTGCGCACCTCGGCGTGCAGCACGAGGCTCCTGAAGTCGGGGCTGTAACGCGAGATCTGCTCGAACACTGTCTCGCGAAACGCCGCGCGATCGGCATCGGTCCAGTCGCGCCCTTCGACCTGGCGCGGCACGTACTGCACGAACACCGACATGAAATGCTTGCCCGGCGGCGCCATGGTCGGATCGGTGAGCGAGGGAATCAGCAGGTCGAGGTAAGGATCCTTCGACCAGGTGCCCGCCTTCCAGTCGTCATAGGCGCGCTCGAAGCGCGCGAGCGTGTCGAGGAAATGCATGTCGCCCGCGACGAGCGGATTGCCGTGGCCGAGTGCCGGGAAGCTTGGCAGCCCGTCGAGCGCGATGTTGAGCTTGCCGGAGGAGCCGCGGATCTTGAACTCGCGCGCCTTGCGCACGATGTCGGCGCCCACGTCGCCCGCATCGAGCAGCTTCAGGAAGGTGCGCTTCGGATCGAGGCTCGAGATCACCGTGTCGGCGTAGATCTCGTCGCCATTTTGCAGCACGACGCCCTTCGTCTCGCCGCCACGCACGATGATGCGCGCCACCGGCGCGTCGGCCCTGATCTCGCCGCCCGCGCTGCGCAGGGCGCCCGCGATCGCATTCGACACGGCGCCCATGCCGCCGCGGGCGAAGCCCCACGAGCCGACCTGCCCGTCCACGTCGCCCATGTAGTGATGCAGCAGCACATAGGCGGTGCCCGGCGAGTGCACACCGAGCGCCGTGCCGATGATGCCGCTGCCGGCGTGATGCGCCTTCACCAGGTCCGACTCGAAGTATTCGTTCAGGTAATCCGCAATGCTCATCGAGTAGAAGCGGATCGTGTCACCCATCGTGGTTTCGCCGAGCCGGGCGAACTCGCGGCCGAGGTGCGCGAGCTCGCGCAGGTCGCGCCACCGCAGCGAAGTCGGGTCCGGCGGCGTGCGCATCAGCAGCGTACGGATGAAGCGCGTCTGGCGCATCGTGTCGCGCGAATAACGCAGGTATGCGTCGGCGTCGCGCTCATTGTGGCGTGCATACTCGCGGCGGCGCACGTCCTTGTCCGCGTAGCCGCCGATGAAGTCCCCGTCGCGCGTGAAGGTGACTCCACCGCCATAGGGCGCGATCTGCAGGCCGTGGCGCGCGAGATCGAGCCCGCGGTAGATCTCCGGCCGCAGCAGGCTGCAAACGTAGGAGCAGTTGGAGTAGATCCACCCGGGATGCAGCTCGCGGCTCACCGCCGCGCCACCGATCCACGGCTTGCGCTCGAGCACCAGCACCTTGAGGCCCGCCTTCGCGAGGAAGGCGGCAGTGGTCAGGCCGTTGTGGCCCGCGCCGATGACGATGACGTCGTGGCGATTCATGCCGCGGCGCGCGAGGTCACAGCAGCGCCGCCAACTGATCGGCGTACCAGCGATCGAACAGGTGCACGCAATCTTCAGAGGACTGGTACGGCCCCGGCCGGTAGCCGCGTGAACCCACGCCGGCCTGTGCGCGCTCGCACAACGCCCAGTCCTGGCGGTTCGTCACGTCCCAGAATTGCACCACGTCGGAGGGGTCGAAACCCTTGGCGCCAACCGCCTCGGCCGTGAACAGCCACTCGCATACCACATGCGTGCGATCCGGTGCGACGGGCGACGCGGTATGCACCAACACGTAGTCGGGATGCGGCGAGAGCAGCATGTTCGGGTAGACCACGTAGTAGTGCACGTAACGCGTGTCGTCGTGCGACAGGCCGGGAATGGTCGGCAATGTGCTGCGGCCGCTCATCGACATCGTCTCGATGCCATCGCGCAGGCGCATCGGGCCGCCGTTGAAGCAGTCGCCGATCTCCTGGCCGCGCTCGTCGCGGCTGATCTGCTCGCTGATGCGCGCAAGCTGCGGGTGCGCGCCGGCGCAGTGGTAGCACTCGCTGTAGTTCTCGCAGACCAGCTTCCAGTTGGCGGCCACGTCGTACTCGATGCGCTTGCCGCACACGAGTTCGCCCATTCGAAAACGCCGCAGGTCCGGCAAGTCGGCGAAATGCGTCGCGAGCGGCGCCGCCTTCGGATCGAGGTTCAGGAAGATGAAGCCTTCATGGAAACCGATGCGCACCGGCGAGAGCGAATGCTCCGCCTTGCAGAAATCGTCGCCCATGCGGGGCGCTGTCTGCACGGTGCCGTCGAGGTTGTAGCTCCAGGCGTGGTACGGGCACAGCACGCGCGTGACCCCGCGGCCCGCGGGCGCATCGAGCAGCCGCGAGCCGCGATGCCGGCATACGTTGTAGAACGCACGGATCGCGCCATCGGTGCCGCGCACGACGATGATCGAATCCCCGGCGATTTCCTTCAGGACATAGTCGCCGGCGGCCGGCAGGTCCGCTTCACGGCCGACGCACAGCCACTGGCGCGCGAAAATGCCGCGACGCTCGAGCCGCAGAACCTCTTCGGAGACATAGACCTCGCCCGGCAAGGTGCGGGCCTCGGCAAACGTCCCGCGCGTGCGATCGAGATCCGTGGCGCGCGGCAGCCTCTGCGCGACTTCGATGGACATGGATGCCCCCCGGGAGATCGGGCCATTGTACCTGCCGGCCATGGCGCCTGCGCACTGGCCGCGGGGCTATTGCCGCTTGAACAGCAGCCCTCCCTTGACGACGACCGCAACGTCCTGCAGCCGCCTGATGTCCCCGATCGGGTCGCCCTCGACCGCGATCACGTCGCCGAAATGCCCCGGCGTCAGCTGCCCCACGCGGTCCGACCAGCCCATGTAACGCGCCGCGACCGACGTCGCGGCCTTGATCGCCTCCATCGGTGTCATGCCACGCTCGACCATGACCCTGAACTGCCGCGCATTCAGGCCGTGTGGATAGACGCCGGCATCGGTGCCGTAGACGATCGCCACCCCGGCCGCATGGGCGCGCGTGAACCCTTGCCGCTGCGCCTCGGTGGTCTCGGTGTTCTTGCGCAGGAACTCCTCGGGCCAGCCCTGCCGCCGCCCTTCCGTGTCGATGTAGTCGCCGTTGTAGACGTCCATCGACAGCGCGACATCGTGCGCCTTCGCGAGCGCGATGCCTTCATCGTCGATCAGCGAGGCGTGTTCAATCGTATCGGCACCGGCAAGGATCGCTTCCTTGATCGAGCGCGCGCCGTG
>CADEFJ010000041.1:0-1812 GCA_902826575.1 uncultured Pseudomonadota bacterium
CGATCAAGGCGGATCGCGAGCTGATTCGCCATCTGCGCCGCGCTCGAGCAACCGGAGCAGGAGTAGACGAGCGGCGTTGCAGGCTTTCCCATCGGCATCTTCCTCACCGGCAGTATAGGTTCGCGTTCGGGTTCGACATACGTGATTGTCGCAATCTCGCGGGCGCGGCGCCTTGATCCACGGCAAGACTCCCGCGCATGGTGCACCTTAGACTTCTGCGAATCACATAACGGGCAAAGCGACCGCATGGCCCAGCGAGCCGAAATCAGGGAATGGGATGTCGAGGACGCGGCGCTCTGGGCCGCGACCGGGCGCCGTATCGCGACGCGCAACCTGTGGATATCGATTCCCGCGCTGCTGCTTGCATTCGCCGTTTGGATGCTGTTTTCGGTCGTCGCGGTCAAGCTTCCGCAGGCAGGCTTCGATTTCACGACCGATCAGCTCTTCTGGCTGACAGCCCTGCCCGCGCTCTCCGGCGCAACGCTGCGCATCTTCTACTCGTTCATGGTGCCGATCTTCGGCGGGCGTCGCTGGACGGCGGCGTCGACGGCAATGCTGCTCGCACCGGCGATCTGGCTCGGCATCGCGGTACAGGATGCGTCCACGCCATACTGGCATTTCGTCGCGATCGCGATCCTGTGCGGACTCGGCGGCGGCAACTTCGCCTCGTCGATGTCGAACATATCGTTCTTCTATCCGAAGGCGATGCAGGGCTACGCGCTCGGCATGAACGCGGGCCTCGGCAACCTCGGTGTGTCGACCGTGCAGTTCCTCGTGCCGGCAGTCGTGACGGTCGGGCTGTTCGGCGCGCTGGCAGGCGGCCCGCAGCCCGCACCCGGCGGCGAGAGCCTGTACCTGCAGAATGCGGGTTTCGTGTGGGTGCCGCTGCTGCTCGTGTGCGCGGTTGCGGCCTGGTTCGGCATGAACGACCTTGCCAGTGCCCGCTCGTCGTTCAACGAGCAGGCAACCATATTCCGGCGCAAGCACAACTGGCTCATGTGCTGGCTCTATGTCGGCACGTTCGGCTCGTTCATCGGCTTCTCGGCTGCCTTTCCGCTGCTCGTGAAGACCCAGTTCCCGCAGGTCAATCCGCTGCACTACGCCTTTCTCGGCCCGCTCCTCGGCGCGCTTGCGCGCCCGGCGGGCGGCTGGCTCGCCGATCGCGTCGGCGGCGCCGCGCTCACCTTCTGGGTCTTCCTGCTGATGATCATCGGCATCGTCCTCAAGCTGTACTTCCTGCCCGACAGCGGCGAGGCTGGCAGCTTCCCGGGCTTCCTCGCCGTCACGATCGCGCTGTTCGTACTCACCGGCATCGGCAATGGCTCGACGTTTCGCATGATCCCGGTGATCTTCCGTTCGGTGCATGAACGCTTGTCCGCGGGCGCGGACGCGGCGGGCAGGATCGCCGCGCAACGGCAGGCCGGCATCGAATCGGCCGCAGTCGTGGGGTTCAGTTCCGCGATCGGCGCCTATGGGGGCTTTTTCATCCCGAAGAGTTACGGCAGCTCGATTGCGATCACCGGCGGACCCGAGGTGGCGTACTACGGCTTCATTGCTTTTTACCTGAGCTGCCTTGCGATCACCTGGTGGTGGTACTTCCGGCGCGGTGCCGAAGCACCATGCTGAGCGCAGGGCCGTCGCGCGCGATGGCGTGGAGGAGACGACGATGAGCTATTTTCTCGACCGGCTGCGCTTCCTGAAGCGACACACGGAAGAATTCGCCGACGGCCACGGCGTCACGAAGGCGGAGAATCGCGACTGGGAAAACAGCTATCGCGCCCGCTGGCAGTACGACAAGATCGTGCGTTCGAC
>CADEFJ010000041.1:1912-23533 GCA_902826575.1 uncultured Pseudomonadota bacterium
GCGATGTCGATGGTGTCGTACGCGGCCGGCGCACGCTATCTGTCGCTGCTCGGCGGCGCGTGCCTGTCCTTCTACGACTGGTATTGCGACCTGCCGCCCTCCTCGCCGCAGGTGTGGGGCGAGCAGACCGACGTGCCCGAATCCGCCGACTGGTACAACAGCCGTTACATCATCGCCTGGGGCTCGAACGTCCCGCAGACGCGCACGCCCGATGCGCACTTCTTCACCGAGGCGCGCTACAACGGCACCAAGACGGTATCGATCTGCCCCGACTACTCCGAGCTCGCCAAGCTCACCGACCACTGGCTGCACCCGAAGCAGGGCACCGACGCGGCGCTCGCGTTCGCCTTCGGTCACGTGATCCTGAAGGAGTTCCACGTCGACAAGCCCTCGCAGTACTTCACCGACTACTGCCGCCAGTACACCGACATGCCGCTGCTGGTGCGGCTCGAGAGGCGCACCGACGGCCGTCTCGTGCCGGAGCGCTTCCTGCGCGCGAGCGACCTGGGCGGCCTCGGCGAGCAGAACAACCCGGAATGGAAGACGCTCGCCTGGGACGAGGCGAGCGGCGAGCTGACCGTGCCGAACGGCTCGGTGGGCTTTCGCTGGGGCGAGAAAGGCAAGTGGAACATCGAGCAGAAGGACAGCGCGGGACGCGAAACCCGCTTGCGATTGTCGCTTGCCTCATTCAATGACGGCATCGAGGCCGTAAGCTTCCCCTACTTCGGCGGCATCGAGCACGATCGCTGGACGGCCTCGAAGTTCGACGAGGTGCTCGAGCGCAACGTCCCGATCCGCAGGCTGCGGCTCGAAGGCGGCAAGGAGTGGGCAGTCGCCACCGTCTACGACCTGCTGCTCGCGCAGTATGGCGTCGCGCGCGGCTTCGGCGGGGCGAACGTCGCGATGAGCTACGACGATAATGTTCCCGGCACACCCGCGTGGCAGGAGAAGATCACCGGTGTGCCGCGCGCCGACGTGATCGAGATCGCGCGGGAGTTCGCGCACACCGCGGACAAGACGCGCGGCCGCAGCATGATCATTGTCGGCGCCGGCATGAACCACTGGTTCCACAACGACATGAACTACCGCGGCCTGATCAACATGCTGGTGATGTGCGGCTGCGTCGGGCAGACGGGCGGCGGCTGGGCGCACTACGTGGGCCAGGAGAAGCTGCGCCCGCAGACCGGCTGGATCCCGCTCACGTTCGCGCTCGACTGGAGCCGCCCGCCGCGACAGATGAACGGCACCTCCTACTACTACTTCAATACCGACCAGTGGCGCTACGAGAAAGTCGCGGTCAGTGAACTGCTGTCGCCGCTCGCCGATCCCGCCAGGTTCTCCGGCTCGATTGCCGACCTCAACCTGCGCGCGGTGCGCATGGGCTGGTTGCCGTGCGCACCGCAACTCGACCGCAATCCGCTGCAGGTGGCGCGTGACGCCGCGCAGTCCGGCCAGGCCCCGGCCGATTACGTGGTCGCGCAGCTGAAATCAGGCGCGCTCGATTTCGCTTTCGCGGATCCCGACTCGCCGCAGAACTTCCCGCGCAACCTGTTCGTATGGCGCTCGAACCTGCTCGGCTCCTCCGGCAAGGGGCACGAATACATGTTGCGTCACATGCTCGGCACGCGCCACGGACTGCAGGGCAAGGACCTTGGCGAGATGGGCGCGGTGAAGCCCGAGGAAATCAGATGGCGCGACCCGGCGCCCGAGGGCAAGCTCGACCTGCTGGTCACGCTCGACTTTCGCATGTGCACCACCGCGCTCTACTCGGACGTGGTGCTGCCCACCGCCACCTGGTACGAGAAGGACGACCTCAACACGTCCGACATGCATCCGTTCATCCATCCGCTGACCAAGGCGGTGGACCCGGCCTGGGAATCACGCAGCGACTGGGACATCTTCAAGGGTATCGCGCGCACCGTCAGTGATATGGCGCCGGGCGTTCTCGGTGTCGAGAAGGACATCGTGCTGGTGCCGACCCTGCACGACACCCCGGGCGAGCTCGCGATGCCGTTCGACGTGCGCGACTGGAAGAAGGGCGAGTGCGAGCCAATCCCCGGCAAGACGATGCCGCAGGTCGCCGTGGTCGAGCGCGACTATCCGAATCTCTACCGCAAGTTCACCTCGCTCGGGCCGCTGCTCGACAAGCTCGGCAACGGCGGCAAGGGCATGAACTGGGATACGAAGGACGAGGTCGAGTTCCTCGGCAAGCTGAACCGCAGCGTCGAGGAGGACGGCGTCAGCAAAAGCCGGCCGCGCATCGAGTCCGCGATCGATGCCTGCGAGGTGATCCTGAGCCTGGCACCGGAAACCAACGGCCACGTCGCGGTCAAAGCCTGGGAGTCGCTGGGCCAGTTCACCGGCCGCGACCATACCCATCTCGCGAAGGGCAAGGAACACGAGGCGATCCGCTTCCGCGACATCGTCGCGCAGCCGCGCAAGATCATTTCCTCGCCGATCTGGTCGGGGCTCGAGGACGAGCACGTCAGCTACAACGCCTGCTACACCAACGTGCACGAGCTGATCCCGTGGCGCACGCTGACCGGGCGCCAGCAGTTCTACCAGGACCATGCCTGGATGGTGGCCTTCGGTGAAGGCTTCATGAGCTACCGGCCGCCGGTCGACACGCGGACCATCGAACCGCTGCTCGACAAACGCAGCAACGGCAACCCGGAGATCGTCCTCAACTGGATCACCCCGCACCAGAAGTGGGGTATCCACAGCACCTACAGCGACAACCTGATCATGCAGACGCTATCGCGCGGTGGGCCGATCGTGTGGATCAGCGAGGACGACGCGCGTGCAGCGGGTGTCGTCGACAACGACTGGCTCGAGCTGTTCAACGTCAATGGCGCCATCACCGCGCGCGCGGTGGTCAGCCAGCGCGTGATGCCGGGCATGGCGATGATGTACCACGCCCAGGAACGCATCATCAACGTACCGGGCTCGGAGGTCACCGGCACCCGCGGCGGCATCCACAACTCGGTGACCCGCGTGCTGCTCAAGCCCACGCACATGATCGGCGGCTACGCGCAGCTATCCTACGGCTTCAACTACTACGGCACCTGCGGCACCAACCGCGACGAGTTCGTGATCGTGCGCAAGATGAAAATGATCGACTGGCTGGACGGCGAAGCGGCCCCGAAGACGGCCGAGGAGATCGCATCATGAAAGTGCGTGCGCAGATCGCCATGGTGCTGAACCTCGACAAGTGCATCGGCTGCCACACCTGTTCGATCACCTGCAAGAACGTGTGGACATCGCGCGAAGGCGTCGAGTACGCGTGGTTCAACAACGTCGAGACCAAGCCGGGCGTCGGCTACCCGAAGGAATGGGAGAACCAGGACAAGTGGAACGGCGGCTGGGTGCGCACCCGCGCCGGCAAGCTGGTGCCGAAGGCCGGCGGCCGCTGGCGCATGTTGTCGAAGATCTTCGCCAATCCCGACCTGCCGCAGATCGACGACTACTACGAGCCGTTCGATTTCGACTACCAGCACCTGCACGAGGCGCCGGACGTCAAACACCAGCCGACCGCGCGGCCGCGTTCGAAGCTGACCGGCCAGCGCATGCAGAAGATCCACTGGGGCCCGAACTGGGAGGAGATCCTCGGCACCGAGTTCGCCAAGCGCTCGGTCGATCGCAACTTCGATGCGATCCAGAAGGAGATCTACGGCACGTTCGAGAAGACCTTCATGATGTACCTGCCGCGCCTGTGTGAGCACTGCCTGAACCCGGCCTGCGTGTCCGCGTGCCCGTCGGGCGCGATCTACAAGCGCGAGGAAGACGGCATCGTGCTGATCGACCAGGACAAGTGCCGCGGCTGGCGCATGTGCGTATCGGCCTGCCCGTACAAGAAGATCTATTACAACTGGAAAAGCGGCAAGTCGGAGAAGTGCATCTTCTGCTACCCGCGCATTGAAATGGGCGAACCGACCGTCTGCTCGGAAACCTGCGTCGGGCGCATCCGCTATCTCGGCGTCATGCTGTATGACGCCGATCGCATCGAGGCGGCCGCGTCGGTACCGGCCGAGAAGGACCTGTACCAGGCGCACCTCGACATTTTCCTCGATCCGTTCGACCCCGCCGTGATCGAGGCGGCGCGCAAGGAAGGCATCCCCGACAGCTGGCTCGAGGGAGCCAAGGCCTCGCCCGTCTACAAGCTCGCGATCGACTGGCAGCTCGCGCTGCCGCTGCATCCCGAGTACCGCACCCTGCCGATGGTCTGGTACGTGCCGCCGCTGTCGCCGATCCAGTCGGCCGCCGAACGCGGCCGCATCGGCATGAACGGCGAGTTGCCCGACATCGCCTCGCTGCGCATCCCGGTGCGCTACCTCGCGAACCTGCTGACCGCGGGCGACGAGGCGCCGGTGGTGCGCGCGCTCGAGCGCCTGATGGCGATGCGCGCATGGCGACGCGCGCTCAACGTCGAGGGCGTGGAGGACCATGCGGTACTGAAACAGGCCGGACTCACCGCCGCGCAGGCCGAGGAAATGTATCGCTACCTCGCCATCGCGAACTACGAGGACCGCTTCGTGATCCCGAGCGCGCATCGCGAGTACGCGAACGACGCCTACGGCGAGCGCGGCGGCTGCGGGTTCACGTTCGGCAACGGTTGCAGCGGTGACAATCCCGCGGACCTCTTCAGCGCGCGCAAGACCACGACCTACTCGGTCCATCCCAACCGGCAGGAGAAGACCGGGGTGACATCATGAATCCGCTCAAGCTCGTGAGCGTGTTGATGGACTACCCGCAGGACGAAATGTGGGAGCACCGTGAGGAACTGCTGGCTGCCGCCGAGGACTGCGGACTTGCCCCTTCGCAACGCGCGGCACTCGTCAGCTTCGTGGGCGATCTGCTCGCGACCGATCCGCTCCTCGCGCAGGACACCTGGCTCGGTCTGTTCGACCGCGGCCGCTCGATGAGCCTGCTGCTGTTCGAGCACATCCACGGCGAATCGCGCGACCGCGGCCAGGCGATGGTCGACCTGCTCGAGGCCTATCGCAAGCATGGCTTCGAGCTGGCCGCGAAGGAACTGCCGGACTACCTGCCGCTGGTGCTCGAGTACCTGAGCCACCGGCCACAGCATGAAAGTGTCGACTGGCTGCAGCACGTCGGCCATATCGTCGCGCTGCTCGCCGCGCGCGCTGCCGAGCGGCGCAGCCCCTATGCGGTGCTGTTCGGAATTCTCGTCGATATCGGCGCCGGCAAGCTCGACGTGCGCGCATTGCGCGAACGCGCGAGTACCGAGCCACGCGACGACACGCCCGAGGCGATGGACCGCCTCTGGGAAGAGGAAGCAGTGCGCTTCGGCGTGGAAGCGCCGGGCAAGGACTGCAAGCCCACGACCAGACAGGTGCCATGATGAACTACCTTCACCAGTTCGCCTTCCAGATCTACCCGTACATCGCGATCGCCGTGTTCCTCATCGGCAGCTGGGCGCGCTTCGATTACGCGATGTACACGTGGCGCACCGGATCGAGCCAGTTGCTGTCGAGCCGGGGCATGCGCCTCGGCAGCAATCTCTTCCACATCGGCATCCTCGCGATTCTCGCTGGCCATGTCGTTGGCCTGCTGACGCCCCACGCGGTGTACGAACTGGTCATTACCGCGCCGCAGAAGCAGCTACTCGCGATGTGGGTCGGCGGCCTCGCCGGTGTGCTGTGTTTCGTCGGCATCTCGATCCTGCTCTGGCGGCGCCTGTTCGATGCGCGCGTGCGGGCCACGGGGTCGTTTGGCGACTTGCTGGTGCTCGTGCTGATCTTCGCGCAGCTGCTGCTCGGCATGGTGAGCATCCGGCTGTCGATGGACCATCTCGACGGAAGCGTGATGGTCGTGCTCAGCGAATGGGCGCAGCACATCGTGACCTTGCGCGCGGGCGCCGCCAACTTCATCTACGGTGTGCACTGGGTCTACCAGGCACATCTCGTGCTCGGCATGACCTTGTTCCTGATCGCGCCGTTCACGCGCCTGGTGCACGTGTGGAGCATTCCGCTCGGCTACCTGTGGCGGCCCTACCAGGTGGTGCGCAAGCGCCAGGCAACGCTCAACTACGGCCCGAGGGCCTGAACATGGCGAACGCCACGCACCGCCACGTGCACGATACCGACGACGGTCCTCGCACGCTTGGCAGCCCGCCGCCCTGCGTACTCCACGTCGGCGACACGGCAATCAGCGAGGCCGACATCGCACGCGAGATGCAGCATCACCGTGCCGCGCAGCCCGAGGCGTCGCGCGCCGCCGCGGCCCGGGCGCTCGTCGTGCGCGAGCTGTTGCGACGGGAGGTCGAGCGGCTCGGTCTCGCGGCGGAAGTGGCCACCGTCGGCAACGAATCGCCGGAGGAAGCCGGCATCCGGCTGTTGCTGGAGCGTGAGATCGTCGACCGCACGCCGACGGAAGACGACTGCCGGCGCTACTACGAACACAATCGCGAGCGCTTCCGCTCGCCCGACCGGATCCGCGTGCGCCACATCCTGCTCGCCGCGCCCGCCGATGACGCGAAGGGCCGCTGGCAGGCGCGCAGCGACGCCGAGACCCTGATCGCCCAGCTGCGCGACAATCCCGCGCTGTTCGCTGATTTCGCACTGCGCCGATCCGACTGTCCCTCGAGGAGCGAGGCCGGCGAGCTCGGCTGGCTGCAACCGGGCGAGGCGACGCCGGAGTTCGATCGACAGGTGTTCCGGCTTCCCGTCGGACTCGCGGCATTCCCGGTCGAGTCACGCTGGGGCTATCACATCGTCTGCGTCGACGACATCGAAAGCGGCGTGCCGCTCGCGTTCGAAGCGGTGCGCGCACGCATCGCCGACTATCTCGAGCTGCAAGTGCGCCAGCGCGAACTCCAGCATTACCTGCGGGGCCTGCAGGAGCGCTTCGAGGTACGCGGCCTCGCCCAGATCGAGGCCCTGGCAGATCACGGAGGCGGCGGATGAACGAAATCACGGCGGTATCCCTGCCCGGAGCCGAGCGGGCAATGTGGCTCAGCACATTTGCCTTCACGGTCTGCTTCGCGGTCTGGACCATCTTCTCGATCATCGGCATCGCGATCCAGCAGGAGCTCGGCCTCTCCGGAACGCAGTTCGGCCTGCTGATCGCGACACCGATCCTCACCGGCTCGCTGATCCGCCTGTTCCTCGGCATCTGGGCCGACCAGTACGGCGGACGGCTCGTGCTGACCCTCGTCATGCTGGTCGGTGCGGCGGCGACCTGGATGCTGACCTGGGCGAGCACTTACGCGGGATTCCTGCTGGCCGCGCTGTTCGTCGGCATTGCCGGCGGCTCGTTCTCGGTCGGCATCACCTACGTTTCGCAGTGGTTTGCGCAGGAGAAGCAAGGCACCGCGCTCGGGGTGTTCGGCGCGGGCAACGTGGGCTCCGCCGTTACCAAGCTGCTCGCCCCGATGGTGATGGTTGCGGCAGGCTGGATGATGGTGGCGAAAATCTGGGCGGTCGCGCTGGCCGTCGCGGGCGTGCTCTACTGGTTGCTGGCCGCCGACGACCCGAAGCTGGCGCAGCGCCGCGCCTCGGGCGCGAAGCCGATGCCGTTTCGCCAGCAGATCGAGCCGCTCGCAAACCTGCAGGTGTGGCGCTTCTCGCTCTACTACTTCTTCGTCTTCGGCGGCTTCGTCGCACTCGCGCTGTGGCTGCCGCGTTACCTGATCGGCGCCTATGGGCTCGACGTGAAGACCGCCGGGCTGATCGCCGCCTGCTACTCGATCCCGGCCAGCCTGTTCCGCGTCGTCGGCGGACAGCTCTCGGACCGCATCGGTGCGCGCAGCGTGATGTACTGGACCTTCGGCATCTCGGCGCTCTGCACCTTCCTCCTCTCCTACCCCGACACCCAATACATCGTGAAGGGCATCGACGGCGACATCCGCTTCGGGTTCGCGATCGGCCTCGTGCCGTTCACGGTGCTGGTGTTCGTGCTCGGCTTTTTCATGTCGCTCGGCAAGGCGGCCGTGTACAAGCACATCCCGGTCTACTACCCGCAGCACGTCGGCTCGGTGGGTGGCGTCGTCGGCATGATCGGCGGCCTCGGCGGCTTCGTGCTGCCGATCGCGTTCGGCGCGCTCGGCGACCTCACCAATGTCTGGAGCAGCTGCTTCATGCTGCTGTTCGTGCTGGTCGCGGCCGCCCTTGTCTGGATGCACTTTGCCATCCGGCGCATGGACCTCGGCAAGTTCCCGGCGCTCGGCGCCGAGCACGACCTGCCGGAAATCACCGCCGCATGGGCGGGAGGACAGCGCGCAGCCAACCGACAAAGGTCGTGAGCCACGCGGCCAGCGCAACAACGAAGACGACCCCCGGCAACGGAGCGAGGAACGCGAGATCCAGCGCCCGGATCAACTCGTGGGTGCTGGCCGCGTACATGCCGAGCGGGAATACCGCGCCCCAGTACAGCGGGTCGTAGGCGAGCGGAAAGCGCTTGTAGAAATGTCGCCAGACGCCGAGCACGAGCAACATTGGAATCCACCAGGTGCCGGTCGCCCAATAGAAGATCGTGAATCCCTTGATGAAGGGGCGCAGCGACAACAGGAATGGCGCATCCGGCGCATTGACGATCAGCAGCGAGCCTGCCAGGGTCGAGATCGCCATCGCGCCCATGTTGATCCAGTAGGGGGGCGACAGATCGCCCGGCTGGAACGGAAAGAACGTGTAGCGGTAGAAGATCAGCGACATCATCCAGATGTAGAGCATGCCGCCCCACAGCCACATCGACAGCGCGAAGAAATTCAGCTCGAGCTTGTATGGCTGTCCGATGTGCGTGGCGAGCAGCGCGCTCAACACGGCGATCGACTGGGTCGCCACCACTGCAAGCAGCCAGCCACCATTGATGCCGCGATCGAGCGTCGGCTTCGTTTCCTTTACGGTCAGTATCGTGAAGATCGCGTAGGTCAGCAGCAGCCACAGGGCGACCGCCAGGCACCAGAGCGCGAATGCGCCGTGCAATCGCCCGTGGAGCAGCAGCGTCTGGCTGCCGAGCACGCCGGTCGCCGCAATGGCGGTAAAGAAGCCCGGTCCGCGCAGGTGGTCGAGCAGATCGCCGAGGAACGCCCGCGGATGCCACAGGACCCGCAGCAGATAGAGCAGCCACAGCAACGGGTAGACGACGCAGTTGATCGCAAACAGCCCGAGGGCCACGCGCGGGTAGCCGAGCATGTGCGCGGCGATCGACACGATGCCGGTCGCCATCACCATGCCGAAATAGGCGGGCGACAAGCCCGCCAGACGGGCACGGAATGACTTGATCTGGATCAAACGCGCTCCGCCCGTGGCGGGTGGATCAGATCGGCAGGCGGACCTTGCCGACGTGGCCGAGCAGCAGGAACAGGCTCACGAGCACCGCGTTGAGCGCCCATACGACCGTCAGGGAGCGCGCCATGTGACCGTAGACCGGATTGCCCACATTGAACGCGTTGCGCCACACGGTACGCATGATCCAGGCGGTATAGACCAGGAACGCGAGCAGAAAGGCGGCGAGCGCGGGTGTGGTCATCGCGCGGAAAGCGAGCAGGATCGCGCCGAACAGCAGGTGGCTCACGAGCACGCCATAGATCCAGAACACGACCCACAGGCGCGTATGTCCCGGTGTTTCGTCAAGGAACCATGTGGTCACCATGGCGGCCTCCAGTGAGCCTGATTGCGATTGCAGAGCATACCGCGCGCACCGCAGCGACGCGACCGGTCGGCGGCCGGCTTCGACTGGATTACCGGGACCACCTGCCGCACTATGGCGTTGCTCGTCCGAAAGATGGCAACAGGGGGAGCCGATGAGCTCGGTGGAATTCGAGGATGGCGCGATCCGCATCGATGCGGGCATCGTCGCTGAAGGCTTCGGGCTCGAGCCCGAGCAACTGCGGCAACTGCTGCGTGCGGCGAGGATCACCACCCGCCATGAACGCGGAGTCGACGAGGACGCCGGGCGCCATCGCATCACCTTCCTTTACGGCCGGCGGCGCCTGCGCCTGATGGTCGATGGGACGGGGACCATCATCGAGCGCTCGCACACCGACAGCGACGAGGCCGACTAGCCGCGCCGCAGCTCGACGAGTTCGCCGCGGCGATTTATGGCGAGGAAGTTCGCGATCCGGCCGGCCCGGATCGACTCGAGCATCATCCGCAGCGGGCCCGCCGCCTCATCGGCGTTGGGCGGCACGCCGGCGCGGCCGTCGAGCGCCGCCACGAACAGGATGTCCCAGCGCGAGAGCGCCTCGCGCGATTCGAGTTCCAGCGCCTCGAATGAGCGCAGTTCGCTCGCGAGCTTGTCGACGCAGACCACCGGCGTGAGCGCACCGCCCTCGCCGCGCTCGAACGCCGCCTTCTCCTCCCCGGTGGCATCGAGCGGCGCCTCGGCGATGGCGAAGACCATCAACAGCCGTTGCGGCTCGCGTTGCGATTGCGCCGCATCGAGCAGGTCCTTGAATGTCCGCAGTGTCATGCCCTGCATTGTACGCGGCGCGCGATCCGGACATATTGACCGCGCGCGTGGACTTGATGCGCTCGCCGCCCGGTTCTGCAAGACTCCCGCTACCGATGAACGCCCCACCCGACATCGTCCTCGTCGATGGCTCCTCTTATCTGTACCGGGCCTTCCACGCGCTGCCGCCGCTCACGAACTCGCGCGGCGAGCCGACCGGCGCGCTGCTCGGCGTGCTGAACATGCTGCTCAAGTTCCTGAAGGAGCAATCGCCGAAGCGCATCGCCGTGGTTTTCGACGCCCCGGGCAAGACCTTCCGCGACGAGCTGTTTGCCGAGTACAAGGCCCACCGCCCCCCGATGCCGGACGAGTTGCGCTCGCAGACCGAGCCGCTGCTCGAGGCAGTGCGCGCGCTCGGCCTGCCGGTGCTGCGGATCACCGGCGTCGAGGCCGACGACGTGATCGGCACGCTGGCGAAGCGCGGCGAGGAGCGCGGCTGGCGCGTGCTGATCTCGACCGGCGACAAGGACATGGCGCAGCTCGTCGGCAGCCACATCACGCTGATCAATACCATGACGAATTCCGTGCTCGATCGCGCCGGGGTGAAGGCCAGGTTCGACGTCTATCCCGAGCAGATCATCGACTACCTCGCGCTGGTCGGCGACACCTCGGACAACATCCCGGGCATCAGCAAGGTCGGACCGAAGACCGCCGCGAAGTGGCTCGATCGCTACCAGACGCTCGACGCCATCATCGAGAACGCGGCCGCGATCGAGGGCAAGGTCGGCGAGAACCTGCGCGCCGGCCTCGACACGCTGGCGCTGTCGCGCCAGCTCGCCACGATCCGCACGGATGTCGAACTCGCCGAGCGCCCCGAGGATCTCGTGCGCGGCGAGCCCGATGTCGATGCGCTGCGCGAGATCTACTCGCGCTTCGAACTGCGCACGCTGCTGCGCCAGCTCAACGGCAGCGGACCCGATGACGCCACCGGAGGCGCCGCACGGGCCGCGGCGAAGATCCCCTCGCCGCCGCGCCTGCTCGCGACGCCGACCGCCGCCAGTCCCGATTTCCCTGCGCTCTCCCCGCCCGTCGTGGCCGACAAGCACTACGAACTGGTGAGCACCGAGGCCGATCTCGAGCGCTGGCTCGCGGCGCTCGCGGACGCGGACCTGTTCGCGTTCGACACCGAAACGACGAGCCTCGAGTACATGAAGGCCGAAATCGTCGGTGTGTCGTTCGCAATAACGCCCGGGCACGCCGCCTACGTGCCGCTCGCGCACGACTATGCCGGTGCGCCCGCTCAGCTCGATCGCACGGCCACTCTCAAACGCCTCGCGCCGCTGCTCGAGGATCCGGCGCGCGGCAAGGTCGGGCATCACCTGAAGTACGACGCGCACGTGCTCGCGAACCATGGCATCGCGCTTGCCGGCATGCGCTACGACACGATGCTCGAATCCTATGTGTGGAACAGCGTCGCGACGCGCCACGACATGGACTCGGCCGCGCAGCGTTACCTCGGCGTGGAAACGATCCATTACGAGGATGTCGCCGGCAAGGGCGCCAAACAGATCACGTTCAACCAGGTGGCAGTCGAGCGGGCGGCCGAGTACGCCGCCGAAGATGCCGACATCACGCTGCGCCTTCACCGGACCTTGTGGCCCGCGATCGCCGCGGTGCCGACCCTCGAGCAGGTCTACACGACGGTCGAGCAGCCGCTGGTGCCGGTGCTGTTCGCGATGGAGGACGCCGGGGTGCTGCTCGATGCGGCGATGCTGCGCGCGCAGAGCCGCGAGCTCACGCAGCGCCTCACCGAAATCGAGGCTGCTGCGCACCGCGAGGCCGGCCAGCCGTTCAACCTCGATTCACCGAAGCAGCTGCAGTTCGTGCTGTTCGAGAAGCTGCAGATCACGCCGCTGCGCAAGACGCCGACCGGCCAGCCCTCGACCGCGGAAGACGTGCTCGAGGAACTCGCCGACGAGCACGCGCTGCCGCGCCTGATCCTCGACTACCGCGGTCTCGCGAAGCTGCGCTCGACTTACACCGAGAAGTTGCCGGAGCAGGTGAATCCGCGCACCGGCCGCGTGCATACCTCGTATCACCAGGCCGTGGCGCAGACCGGGCGGCTCTCCTCGACCGATCCGAACCTGCAGAACATTCCGGTGCGCACGCCCGAGGGCCGCCGCATCCGCCAGGCCTTCATCGCCCCGCCGGGCCATGTGCTGATGGCCGCCGACTACTCGCAGATCGAACTGCGCATCATGGCGCACCTTTCCGGCGATGAAGGACTGCTCGCGGCGTTTGCCGCGGACCAGGACGTGCACCGCGCCACCGCGGCCGAAGTATTCGACGTGCCGCAGGAAGAGGTGAGCGCCGACCAGCGCCGCTCCGCCAAGGCGATCAACTTCGGGCTGATCTACGGCATGTCGGCCTTTGGCCTCGCGCGCCAGCTCGGCATCGACCGCGGCGCCGCGCAGCAGTATGTGAACCGCTACTTCGAGCGCTATCCCGGCGTGAAGCGTTACATGGACACGGCGCGGGAAACCGCCAGGCGCGACGGCTACGTCGAGACCGTGATGGGCCGGCGCCTGTACCTGCCCGACATCCGCTCGCGCAACCGGCAGATGCAGCAGTACGCGGAGAGGAGCGCTATCAACGCGCCGATGCAGGGCACGGCGGCCGACATCATCAAGCGCGCGATGATCGACGTGCATGAATGGTGCACGCGCGAGCGCCCGCCTGCGCGCCTCATCATGCAGGTGCATGACGAACTCGTGATGGAAGTACGCGCCGATGCGGTGGCGCAGGTTGGCGACAGGCTGCGCGCGTGCATGAGCGGTGCGGCGCAGCTGGACGTGTCGCTGAAAGTAGACATCGGCAGCGGCGCCAATTGGGACGAAGCACACTGAAACGCCGCCCGAACCGGTAGAATCTGCCGGCTTGCTTCTGTCTCCCTTCACGAGGAATAACCCCATGTTTCGCAAACGGATACTGCCGCTGTGCGCGCTCGCACTGTTCGCCGCGACCGCGACGGCTGCCGACAACGGTTTCTACCTCGGAGCCGGCGTCACGCAGTCACAGATCGACGGCGTGGCGGACGACTTCGACATGGAAGACACCAGCTTCAAGCTGATCGCCGGCTTTCGCCCGCTCGACGTTTTCGCGGTCGAACTGAACTACATGGACCTCGGCAGCGACACCTTTTCCTCAGCCGGCGTCTCGGCCGAGGCGGAGGCGACCGCCATCGCGGGTTTCGGCCTGCTGATGTTGCCCCTGCCGCTGGTCGACCTTTATGTGAAGGCCGGCCTGGCGTATTGGGAAACCGAGGCCAGTTCGTCGCTGCTCCCCGCCAGCCTCAAGGACGATGGCACCGAGTTCGCGTACGGGGCCGGTGTGCAAGTGCGCTTCTGGAGCCTCGCGGCGCGACTCGAATACGAGTCGTTCGATATCGAGGGCACCGACGGGCTCGACCTGTTCACCCTGGGGGTCACCTACACGTTCCTGTAGGCCACGGAACCATTTGCGCCGGGCCTCGTCTAATCTGACGAGCGCCACAAACGCTCCCCGCTTCCCTCCCTGAGCGGGTATGGCCCGGATGCAAGAGACCTGTGCCGGGCGTGCGGCCCCGGTGGTTCGTTCAGAACTACCGGGGCCTTTTATTTTTTGGTGCCCTGCAACAGCGCGAGCAGGGCCTGCTGGGCGTCCGGCACGCCTGCCCCCTTGTGTGACGACAACAACTGCACGGTCGCGCGCCCGGCCAGCTGCTGCTGCGCAGTGGCCAGGGCGGCGCGCGCCTCGTTGCGGGTCAGTTTGTCGGCCTTGGCCAGCAGCACGTGTACCGCCCGCGCCGCAGGGTCGGCCCAGGCGATCAGGCGCTCATCTTCCTCGCCTACCCCGCGACGGGCGTCCACCACGAGGAACAGGCCGCGCAGGGACTGTCTGGCCCGCAACTGGTCGATCAGGGGAGCCCATTTGGCGCGCTCTGCCGGCGGGGCGGTCGCGTAGCCGTAGCCCGGCAGATCGACAATCCGCTGGCCGGTCGCCAGCTCGAAATAGTTCAGCAGCCGGGTCTGGCCCGGGGTCTTGCTGGTGCGCGCGAGCGCCTTGCGCTGGCTGATGGCGTTGATGGCGCTCGATTTGCCGGCATTGGAGCGGCCTGCGAATGCCACCTCGGCGCCGTCGTCGGGCGGAAATTGCGTGGCGGCGGCCACGCTCAGCATGAAGCGGGCGTTGGGGAAGCGGCTCACGGTAGTCCTTTGGGAAGTGTACAATTTTACGGTTAAGCGACCCGGAGCTGTGAGAAGAATGACGAAGACAATGTTGGCCTTCGCCGCCCTGGCCCTTGCGGCCACCTGGCCCGCCGTGCAGGCCGCCGATGGTTCAGTCGAAGCCGGTGCCGGCAAAGCCGCCATCTGCATGGCCTGCCATGGCATGAACGGCAACAGCATGAATCCCGAATGGCCGAGCCTCGCCGGCCAGAACGCCGGCTACCTGGCCGAACAGCTGAAGCTGTTCCGCGACGGCAAGCGTGCCGGCACGCCGAACGCCCTGGTGATGATGACGCAGGCCGCGGGGCTGACCGACGAGGATATCGCCGACATCGGCGCGTACTACGCCGCGCAGACGCCCACCGGCCTGGAAGCCGATCCGTCCTACTGGAAGGAAGGCGAAGCACTGTATCGGGGCGGCGACCGTGCCCGCGGCCTGCCCGCCTGCATGGCCTGCCACGGCCCGGTGGGCCGCGGCAATCCGGCCGCGGGCTATCCCGCGCTGCGCGCCCAGCACTCGGTCTACACCGTGCAGCAGCTCAACGAATACGCGGATGGCACGCGTTACAAGGACCTGACGGGTGGCACGAATGACACCCGGAACGCCCACATGATGGTCACGATCGCGAAGTCGCTGACTGCGGAAGACATCCGCAACCTCGCCTCGTACATCCAGGGCATGCGTTGATCCCGAGGTTGCCCATGATTCGAGCCCTTTTCGTCGGCACGCTGCTCGCGTGCGCCCTAACCGCCTGTTCGCGCGATGCCGGCACTCCGCCGGCCGCGGAAGCGCCCGCGCCGCAAACCGCGGCGCCGGCACCCGTCCCGAGCGGTGAGCCCGCCGCGCCCGAGGAGGCCGCCGAGGCCGCCCAGGCGAGCCAGGAGAGCGTCGGCGACACCGCGGACGAGGCGTCCGACCGCTCGCTCGAGCGCCTGACGGCGCTGCCGCCAGCCGACGAACTGCCCGGCGGCAAGTGGAAAGCCGGCGTGAACTACAAGCCGATCGTGCCGGGACAGCCGACCAGCGCGGCACCGGGCAAGGTCGAAGTCAACGAAGTGTTCTGGTACGGCTGCGGCCATTGCTACGCGCTCGAGCCCTTCATCCGCAGCTGGGAGAAGGCGAAGCCCGACTACATCGAGT
This sequence comes from uncultured Pseudomonadota bacterium, assembly GCA_902826575.1. GTDB lineage: Bacteria > Pseudomonadota > Gammaproteobacteria > Steroidobacterales > Steroidobacteraceae > CADEFQ01. Next base: position 17,729 of record CADEFJ010000041.1, read on the forward strand.
TCGTGCGTACGCCGGTGATGTGGAACCCGGTCAACATCGCGCACGCGCGCCTCTTCTACACCCTGCAGGCGCTCAAGCGCGACGACCTGCACGCCAAGGTATTCGACGAGATCCACACACGGGGCAACATGCTCGTCGCGAACGACGACGCACGGACACGCCAGATGCAGCTTGCCTTCGCCAAGGCGAACGGCATCGCCGAGGCCGACTTCCTGCGCGAGTACGACGGCTTCTACGTGAACTCGCAGCTGCAACGCGCCGAGGCCACCACGCGCCGCTACCAGGTCGATGCCGTGCCGATCGTGTTCGTCGCCGGCAAGTACTCGACCGATGTCGGCATGGCCGGTGGACAGAAGGAAATGCTGCAACTCATCGACGCGCTCGCGGCGCACGAAAAGCGCCGCTGATCGCGCGCCGCGGCAGCCGCCAGCATGCTGAGCGCGTTCCTGCCCGGGGCCACGGCGCTCACGCGCCTCGAGCCGAACTGCGACGGGCCGCTGCCGCAGGACGCGCTGTGGTTCGACCTGCTCGAACCCACCCCCGCCGACGAAGCGCGCATCGAAGCGGCGATCGGCGTCGGCATCCCGACCCGCGAGGAAATGCGCGAGATCGAGTCGTCGAACCGGCTCTACGAGGAAAACGGCGCGCTGTTCATGACCGCGACCGTGGTCACCAAACTCGACACCGACCTGCCCGAGAGCACGCAGATCACTTTCATCCTGGCCGGCAAGCGGCTGGTCACGGTGCGTTACGTCGACCCGCTGCCGTTTCGCCGCTACATCGCCTATGCGGAACGCCATGTGGCGAACTGCAACTCCGGCGCAACGATCTTCGCTGGCCTGCTCGAGTCGATCATCAACCGCATCGCCGATGTGCTCGAACGCGCCGGCGCCGCGCTCGATGCCGAATCGGCGGAAATCTTCTCGCACACGGCGCGGGGCAAGCGCACGGCGTCACGCGACTTCCGCGCCATCCTCGAGCGCCTCGGACAGAACGGCGAACTGCTGTCGAAATCGCGCGAAAGCCTGGTGTCGCTCGGGCGCCTGCTCGCCTTCGCGCAGCAGCAGCCGGCGCCGACGTTCACTCAGGACGTGCGCTCGCGCTTTCGCATGCTGTCGCGCGACGTACTCGCGATGTCGGACCATGTCAGCTACCTCGCGGCCAAGGTGCAGTTCCTGCTCGAGGCCACCCTCGGCATGGTCAACATCGAGCAGAACGCGATCATCAAGATCTTCTCGGTCGCGGCGGTCGTACTGCTGCCGCCGACCACCATCGCGAGCGTCTACGGCATGAACTTCCACCACATGCCCGAGCTCGACTGGGTCGCGGGCTACCCGTTCGCGCTCGGCCTCATGGTCATATCGGCCGTCCTGCCGTACATGTGGTTCAAGCGCAAGGGCTGGCTCTGAGCCGCGCCGGCGCCCCGCCGGGCGGCGGCCCGGCCGGCTATACTTGCGCCTCTGCGCGCCCGTAGCTCAGCTGGATAGAGTACTGCCCTCCGAAGGCAGGGGTCACTGGTTCGAATCCAGTCGGGCGCGCCAATCTTGCCGGGTCAATTCCGGCCGCATTGGGTGCGGTCACGGGCGGGTCGTGAAAGTGGAGCCCGGCGATTCCGCCGAGCCTGCGCTGTGTGGGTGTTTCCTGCCGGTCGAGCCGCGGCTGCCGCATCCGCGACGGCGCTCTCGGCCATCGGTGACTTCGCTGCAATTCGGCGCTATGGCCGCGGCGCGTTCTGCCCGTACGTCAACCCGAACACGGTGTCCGTCAGCCAGCGTCGGAAGCCCTCGTTGTCGGTGAACTGCTTGAAGAGCTCGGTGTCGTCCTTGAGCACCGCCATCATGACGCGCCCGAGCGCCTTGTCGTGCTCGATGCGCGCGTTCTGTTTGTCGGAGTTCTGCCGCGCGTTCTGATACGCCTTGTCCGCCGCGACACGGCTCGGAATGTCCTCGGTGATGAGCTGGTGCACGCGGTCGGCGTCGCTCCACGGGATGTTGCCGAACTGGTCATTGAAGGTCTTGAGGATGTTCGACAGGCGATCCAGTTCGGGCTCGGGCTTGTGGCCGCCGCCCGTGGTCGGCACCGGCTCGATTTCCGCGTCGGCGTCGGGGAGCTGTATCCGCATCGCCGCCTGCTTCTCCACCCGGTAGCTGTCCATGTCGATCGCCTCGAGAATCCCCTTCGAGAGGTCTTCCTCGACGGGCGCCGGCAGCTTCGGCACGAGGAAAGTGAGGAAGATCGACAGCTTCTCCCACTCCGCGTGGGTGTAGGGCAGGATCGATGAGAGGAATCCGTAGGCGCGCAGGAACGTCTTGGCCTTGCCCTTGAATTCGACCTGCGCGTCTTCGTCGAGCCGCTCCCGGTAGTCGGCGACGCAGGCGTCGAGTATGGGATCGAGCCGGTCGCGGTCCGCGCCCGCGAGATAGAGCGCCGCGAAGTCGTCCACCTGTTTCGCGGCATAAATCTGGTAGCCATCGAGCGCGGCCTTCAGATCGTGCAGTTTGTTCGGGTCAGTCTCCTCGGCCAGGATCGTGGTGCGGTAGTAGTCGGCGAATGAAGCCTGGATCGTGTCCGCGTCGTTCAGGAAGTCGAGCACGAATACGTCGTGCTTCTTGGGGTGGGCGCGGTTGAGTCGTGAGAGCGTCTGCACCGCCTTGACGCCCGAGAGCACCTTGTCTACATACATCGTGTGCAGCAGCGGCTCGTCGTAGCCGGTCTGGAACTTGTCGGCGCAGATGAGGAAGCGGTAGGGGTCCTGCTGGATCCTGTCCGCGATCTGGCCCGACGGAAAGCCGTTGAGCGACGCCTCGGTCACCCTCACCCCGCCGTACTCGTGCTCGCCCGAGAACGCCACGATGGCCTGGTAGCGGCTCTTGCGTTCGGCGAGATAGTCGCGGATCGCGTGGAAGTACTGGATGGCGCGCTCGATGCCGCTCGTCACCACCATCGCGCGCGCCTCGCCGCCGATCTTGTTGAGCGCCAGCACCTGCTCGTGGAAGTGGTCCGCCATGATCTCGGCCTTGAGCCGGATCGCGTGCTCGTGGCTCTCGACATAGCGGCGCAGTTTCTTCTTCGCGCGCTTGGTGTCGAACTCGGGGTCCCCCGCCACCTTCTTGACGAGCTTGTAGTAGCTCTCGACGGGCGTGTAGTACTTCAGCACGTCGAGGATGAAGCCCTCCTCGATCGCCTGCTTCATCGTGTAGCTGTGGAACGGCCGGTGCTTCACCGTGCCATCGGCCTGCGGCCCGGGCGCGCCGAAGATCTCGAGCGTCCTGTTCTTGGGCGTGGCGGTGAAGGCGAAATAGCTGGCGTTCGGCAGCAGCTTCTTCGCTTCCATCAAACGGTTGATCTGGTCTTCGAGTGTTTCGTCGTCCTCCCCGGCGCCCTCCACCGAGAGTGCCTGCGACAGTGCGGCGGACGTGCGTCCGCCCTGGCTCGAGTGCGCCTCGTCGATCACGATCGCGAAGCGCCGGCCGCGGTGCTCGCCGCCGATCTCATCGAGGATGAACGGAAACTTCTGCACCGTGGAGATGATGATCTTCTTCCCATCGGCGAGAAATTTGCGCAGATCGCCCGAGTGCTCGGCGTGTCCGACCGTGGCGCCCACTTGCGCGAATTGCTTGATGGTGTCCCGGATCTGCTGGTCGAGGATCTTGCGATCGGTGACCACGATGATCGAGTCGAAGACCGCGGCGCCGTCCCTTGCGAGGCCGATGAGCTGGTGGGCGAGCCAGGCGATCGAGTTCGACTTGCCGCTGCCCGCCGAGTGCTGGATGAGATACCGCCGGCCCGCGCCGTGCGCCCGCGCGTCGGCGAGCAACCGCCGCACCACGTCGAGCTGGTGGAAGCGCGGCCAGATCTGCACGGCCTTCTTCTTGCCCGACTTCTCGTCCTTCGTCGCGACGATCTGCGCGTAGTTCTCGAGGATGTCGGTCAGGCCATCGCGCGTGAGGATGCGCTTCCAGAGGAAATCGGTCTTCAGTCCGTTCGGGTTGGGCGGATTGCCGGCGCCATCGTTCCAGCCCTGGTTGAAGGGGAGGAACCACGAGTCCTTGCCTTTGAGGTGCGTGCAAAAGCGCACCTCGTGATCGTCCACTGCGAAGTGCGCCACGCAGCGCCCGAACTCGAAGAGCTTCTCGCGCGGGTCGCGATCGCGCTGGTACTGCTCGACCGCGTCGGCAACGGTCTGCTTCGTCAGGCTGTTCTTCAGCTCGAAGGTGGCGACCGGCAGGCCGTTGATGAAGAGGCCGAGGTCGAGCGCGCGCTGCGTCTCGTCGCGGCTGTAGCGAAGCTGGCGCGTGACGGTGAAGCGATTGGCGGCGTAGCGCTCGGCCGCTTTCGCATTGCCCGGCGAGGGCGTGCCGTAGAAGAGGTCGAGGTGGTGCGCCCCATGCTTGAGCCCGTGGCGCAGCACGTCGATGGTGCCGCGCTTCGTGATCTCGCCCTGCAGCCGCGCAAGGAACTTGCGCCGCGTCGGGCCTTCGTGGTCGAGATCGAGAGCTTCGACCGCCTCGGGTTGTGTCTCGCGCAGGAAAGCCGAGAGCTGCGCGAGGTCCACGCAGTATTCGCGGTCGTAGTCTTCCGCGCGGCCGCAGATCCATCGCGGCGGGTAGGCGGCAGGCCGTTCGCCCACGGTATTGACCGGCACCTTTCCCGGATCGCAGGCGGAGCCGGTGAGCGCGGTGCAGATCAGCCGCTCGAGGCCGCGCTCGGAGGTGTCGGTGGTCACGCTTCCACCTCTTCCGCTACTGCGTCGGTCTCGTTGTCGGTGAGGTCCTGTGTGTCACCGTCGGCTTCCAGCTCGTCCCGCCATTCAGGCTCGTCGGCTTCGAGGGGCAAATTCGCTGCCGCTTCACGCACGTCGAGCTTGCCGGTGACCACGTCGGCTATTAGACGAGTGCGGTATTCGCGAAGCAGAGCGATCTCGCGCTCGGCCTTGATGATGGCGTCCTGAAGCGAGGAGGTAACAGCAACCACTTCGCGCACGATGTGCCGCTGTTCGGCCGATGTCTTCGGCAGAGCCAAGCAAAAGCTCCGAAGCGAAGACAGAGGCAGGTTGTTGGCGAGCCCCTCAGCACCACTTATAGCCTGCCTGACCTGCTCGCGGTAGTAACGACTATTCATTGCCAAGACCATGAAGTCGGGCTCGACTTCCTCCGTAAATCGGAGTCGAAAGGTCTTGTCAGAGAGAATTAGCCGATACTTTAATGAACGTACCCGGCCAACGGATCCGACAAGATTCGGCGAGCCACTCGCACGAGACACCAAGACGTCCCCAGTGGCAATAGCCAGGTTCGGGTCAATGCGAAAACCCGGAGGCAGACGTTTATGTTCCTGCTCTCTGAACACACCGTGATTGACGCAACCCGCCTTCAGTACTCCCCACGAGGCGTCGTCGGCCAAGTAGTTTTCTGCCTGCGGGCTTACACCTTGGTCGATACGATGCACTAGTGACCTCAGGCGGCGCACGCCCCAATGCTCCGGTACATCCCCCAGCCACTCCACGCCGGAGGGCTTGAAGCGGACGTTGGCGTCGACGCCGCGGGTGACGGCGCGGTGGATGATGACCTGCTTCTGCTCCTCCAGCAGCTTGATCAGCTTCTGTTTGGCGCGGATGTAGCGCCGGATGCGCCGGTCCGCGTGGTTGAGGAAGCGGACGATGGCGGGTTGTTCGTGAACCGGCGGCAGCGCAATCGACATGCACCCCACGAATTGCCAATCGGCGCGAGGCATCTTCGCGCCAAAGGTCGAACTGGAGCTGCCCCGTTTCCGTGGACAGTTTAGTGTCTTAGTCCTGTGATCTACTTT
>CADEFJ010000042.1 GCA_902826575.1 uncultured Pseudomonadota bacterium
TATGTGCGGACGGGATAACCGCTGAAAGCATCTAAGCGGGAAGCCCCCCCCAAGACCAGATCTCCCTGGGAACTCGATTCCCCTGAAGGGCCCAAGTAGACGACTTGGTTGATAGGCTGGGTGTGTAAGGCCAGTAATGGCTTCAGCTAACCAGTACTAATTGCCCGTGAGGCTTGACCATATAACCTCAAGCGGTCTGAAGCTTGAGTTGGATGCGACCGATGGACTGATCCATCACGAGCGCGAAATCTGCCGGGCACGATCATTTGATCGCGCGGGCGTGGGCGTCAAAACTAAAACTTCCGGATTGTAAAAAGTTTCCCTGACGGCATTAGCGAGCGGGAACCACCCGATCCCATTCCGAACTCGGAAGTGAAAACGTTCTGCGCCGATGGTAGTTTCGCCTGTTGCGATGCGAGAGTAGGTCACTGTCAGGGTCTTATCGAAGAAAGGCCCCAGTCGGGAAACCGGCTGGGGCTTTTTACTTTCCGGAGGGGTTGAATGCCAGCACGTGACCTGCCCGCGCGGCTCGCAGCGCTCAAGCGCCTCACCGGTCGCACCCCGCTCCTCGAGATCGAGGCCCGCTTCCGCGGCCGCCTCGTGCGGATCCATGCCAAGTACGAAGCGCCGAACTTCACCGGCAGCATCAAGGACCGCATGGCGCTGTGGATACTCGAAGACGCGTATCGCACGGGCGCGATCGAGCCGGGCGACGTGATCGCCGAGGCGACCAGCGGCAATACCGGCATCTCGTTTGCGGCAATGGGGCGTGCCTTGGGCCATGAGGTGCGCATCTACATGCCCGACTGGATGAGCCGCGAGCGCGTGCTCGTGATCCAGAGCCTCGGAGCCGCGGTGATCCCGGTCTCGCACGAGCAGGGAGGCTTCCTTGGCAGCATCCGCATGGCCGACGAGTTCGCCGCCGGGACGGGTCACGTGTTCCGCCCGCGCCAGTTCGACAGTCCCGCGAACGTCGAAGCGCACTACGAGACCACCGGCCCGGAGCTGCTCGCCCAGTTGCCTGCGCCGCCCACGGCGTTCGTCGCAGGCGTCGGCACGGGCGGCACCGTAATGGGCGTCATGCGCTGCCTGCGCGAGCGGGCACCCGGGGCACGCGTTCATCCGCTGCAGCCGGCGAATTCGCCCACGCTGCGTACCGGGACCAGGGTGGGTCGCCACCGCATCCAGGGCATCAGCGACGAGTTCGTGCCGTCGATCGTGCGGCTCGCGGAACTCGACCGGATCGTGGACGTTTGGGATGGCGATGCGATCTGCATGGCGCAGCGGCTCGCGAGCGAGCTCGGCATCGCGGTCGGCATCAGCTCGGGAGCCAACTTCGTCGGTGCGCTCGAAATCGCTCACGAGCAGGGCAGTGATGCGGTCGTCGCCACCGTGTTCAGCGACGACAACAAGAAGTACCTGTCCACCGACCTGTGCAGTGACGAAGAGTGCAAACCGCACTACCTGAGCGCGGAGGTCGAACTGCTGGGGTTTCGCGTCATCCCCCATATCGCCTGAACCGGGTTGGCGGATCGGTGGCCATACCCGTAACCTCGGCGGGGAGAACAATCCCTACAAGAGGCGCGGGGGCCATGCACGACACGGATAGCGGCATTGCGGGCGGGCGACGGCGTGCGCACTACGCCCTCGCGGTGCTGTTCGGCATCAACCTGATGAATTTCTTCGACCGGCAGATCGCCGGCGCACTCGGCGAGCCGATCCGCATCGAGTTCGACCTGAACGACACGCAGCTCGGCCTCATCGCGACGATCTTCACGCTCGTCTACGCCGCGGTGGGCGTGCCGCTCGGGCGGCTCACCGATACCTGGTCGCGCAAGCGATTGATCGCGCTCGGCGTCACGTTCTGGAGCGTGCTGACGGCGGCCTCCGGGCTCGCGTGGAACTACACGTCGTTTCTGCTCTCGCGGGTGGGTGTCGGCATCGGCGAGGCGAGTTGCGCACCAGCGGGCCAGTCGCTGATCGGTGACCTGTATCCGCCCAGGCAGCGTGCCCGCGCCATGGGCGTCTTCATGGCGGGCCTGCCGCTCGGACTGTTCTTCGCCTACCTGTTGAGCGGTGCGATCGGCGAGGCGTGGGGTTGGCGCGCGGCCTTCCTCGTCGCCTGCATCCCCGGCCTTATCCTTGCAGTGCTCGCGCTGTTCATCCGCGAGCCGCCACGAGGCGCGGCCGAGCCCGGGGTCGTCCCTTCAGCCGCCGCCGCAGGACGCTCGCCGTATGCGACGGTGCTGCGCATCCCGACGATGTGGTGGATCATCGTGTCGGGACTGCTGTTCAACTTCAACATGTACGCGATGAACATTTTCCAGACGCCGTTCCTGCAGCGCTTCCACGAGCTCGGCCTGCGGGATGCGAACAACATCTCGGCGGTCTCGCTCGGGCTCGCGGGCCTCGTCGGCCTGTTCCTCGGCGGCTGGCTGGGCGATCGCATCCACTCGCGGCTCGTGAACGGCAGGCTGCTGCTGGCAGCAACGGCGGTGGGACTCGCCGCGCCATGCGTCTACATTGCCCTGCAACGCCCTGCAGGCAGCGTCGCGGGTTTCACCGCACTGATGTCGATCGCGACGGCGCTGATCTTCGTCTATTACTCGACCGTGTACAGCGCGATCCAGGACGTGGTCGCGCCACGCTACCGCGGCACTGCGGTGGCACTCTACTTCTTTGCGATGTATGTGCTGGGCGCGAGCTTCGGCTCGACCGCGCTCGGTGCGCTGAGCGACCATTTCGCATCGGCGGCGATGCAGGCCACGGGCGCCGTCGAGATGCTGCCGCAGTTCCGCGCGAGCGGGCTGCATTCGGCCATGTATGTCATACCGGTCTTCGCGCTGTTGTGCGCGCTGTCGCTGCTCGGCGCGTCGCGTACCATTGCCCGCGATATCGGGCGCAGGGATCGGGGAGAGTGAAGACCAGGGCCGCAGTACTCGTCGAGTCGGGCCTGCCGCGACCGTATGTGCAGAGCCGGCCGCTGCAGGTCATCGAGCTGGACCTCGACCCGCCGGGCGAACACGAAGTGCTCGTGCGCATGCACGCTGCCGGTATCTGCCATTCCGATCTGTCGGTCGTCAACGGCGATCGCCCGCGACCGCTGCCCATGGCGATCGGGCACGAGGGGGCAGGCGAGGTGCTCGAGGTGGGCGCGGGCGTGCAGGACCTCTCGCCGGGCGATCACGTCGTCGCGGCCTTCGTGCCCTGCTGCGGCGCCTGCGAGCCCTGCACCAGCGGCCGGCCTGCACTGTGCGAGCCGGGACTCGCCGCCAACACCGCGGGCACGCTGCTGCGCGGCGGCCGGCGCCTGCATCGCGGCGGCAGCGGGATCCATCATCACCTCGGCGTGTCCGCGTTCGCGCAGCATGCGACCATGGCGCGCGAATCGCTGGTGCGGGTCGACGCAAGCCTGCCGTACGACCTCGCCGCGGTGTTTGGTTGCGCGGTCATGACCGGTGTCGGCGCCGTGACCAACACCGTGCAGCCGCCGCCCGGTGCCGCCATCGCGGTGATCGGGCTCGGCGGCGTCGGCCTCGCCGCGCTGCTCGGCGCGCGCCTGCATGAACCTTCGATGCTCATCGCCTGCGATCCGCTTGCGGCCAAGCGCGACCTCGCCCTGCGCCTCGGCGCCACCCATGTCGTGGATGCGACGGATGCCGGCGCTGCAGAGCAGGTCCGCGAGCTCACGCGCGGCGGCGTGCACTACGCGTTCGAGATGGCCGGCTCGGTCAAGGCCATGGATCTTGCGTACCGGATCACGCGCCGCGGCGGCACCACGGTGACCGCGGGCTTGTCGCATCCGCGCGAGCTGCTGCAGATCCCGCACGTCGGCATCGTCGCGGAAGAGCGCACGATCAAGGGCAGCTACCTCGGCAGCTGCGATCCCGCGCGCGACATCCCGCGCTTCATCGGGCTGTATCGCGCGGGCCGCTTGCCGGTGGACCGCCTGCTCGACGGCCAGCTCGAGCTCAAGGACATCAACACCGGATTCGATCGCCTCGCGAGCGGCCAGGCGATCCGGCAGATCGTGCGGCTCTAGGGCCGCAGCGCTTCGTCCAGCATCCGGACCAGCGCATCGCGGTCGTAGCTGTATGGCTGCTCGCCGTTCAGCTGTACCAGTTCCTCGATGGCCTTTCGGATGATGACTTCGGCCTCGCGCTGGTTCGGCACGACCAGGTAGCGACGCTTGGGGTCGGGGGCGAACAGCGCGTGCACCACCGCGGTGGCGACGTCGTCGGGTTCCGGAAAGCGCGAGCGGTCGCTCATGCGGGTCTCGATGCCGAGGCGCGCCGCGGCATTGCTGCCGATCTCCGTGTTGTAGTTGCCGGGCTCGATGATGTTGACCTGGACGCCCAGGGGCTCCAGCTGCAGCGCGAGTGAATCGGTATAGGCTTCGATGGCGTGCTTGGTCATGCTGTACACGCCAAGATCCCGGGGCGAAACGGTGCCGGAGAGCGAGCCGATGTTCGTGACCCGCCCCTTGCTGGCCGCGAGCAGCGGCGTGAAAGCCTTGGTCACCCGCCACGGGCCGTGGACATTCACTTCCATCACGAGGTCGAAGTCTTCCTCGGTGGTATCGGCAAAGGAGCCAACTGAAGCAATGCCGGCGTTGTTGACGAGTCCGTGCAGGCCGTGGCCCGCCTTGGTCACGGTCTCGACGGCCGCGGCAATGTCCGCAGCACTCGTGACGTCGAGGCGCACGGGTCGCACGTTCGCAATGCGGCCAAGGGCTTCGAGATCAGTGGCCTTGCGCGCGCCTGCATAGACAAGATGGCCGTCTGCCGCGAGCCGCTCGGCAATCTTGCGGCCGATGCCGCTGCTCGCACCGGTGATGAGCACCGCCCGCTGCGCTTGCGGGGCGGATGGTCCGGCAGCGTTCGCCGGGCCGGCCGCCATCACGGCCAGTGCGAACAACATGGACGCAACGAGGGTGATCATGGTTTTCATCGGCAACGCTCCGGTCCTTCGGGAAATGACGCACAATGCGCCGTCGCATTCAGGAGTCTGCCATGAGCAAAGGTATGGATCGCAAGAAGGAAACGAAGAAGAAGGCGTCGAAGACGCCGGCCGAGAAGCGCGCCGCCAAGCGCGACAAGAAGGCCGATCGCAGGCGTTGAGGGTGAAGTCGCCGCGACTCCTGTCCCTGGCAGCCGTGCTGTGCGTGGCACTGCCGGCTGCCACGCTCGCTGCATCGCCGACCCGCATCGTCACCACTGCCGAGGGCGAGATCACCGGAGTCATGCAGGGGGGCATCGCCGTTTTTCGCGGCCTGCCCTATGCGGCCGCGCCCGAGGGCGAGCGGCGCTGGCGGGCGCCGCAGCCCGCGCCGCATCGCGACGCGATCTTCGATGCCACGGCATTCGGTCCGTTGTGTGTGCAGTCGCGGCGCGTGAACCCATATCGGCATCTCGCCGGGCTCCCGATGAGTGAGGATTGCCTGCGGCTCAACATCTACATGCCGGCCGGCGCCCTCGAGGGTGGCGCGCGCGTACCGGTGATGGTGTGGGTCCACGGCGGCAGCTTCCGCTGGGGCGGAGGCTCCTGGCCGGGCGGCGAGCCGTTCACGCTCGCGCACCAGGGCGTCGCGGTCGTCACGATCAACTACCGGCTCGGGCGCCTGGGTCTCTACGCGCATCCGGCGCTGTCGGCGTCGATGCCGGACGAGCCGCTTGCGAACTATGCGCTGATGGACCAGATCGCGGCGCTCTCCTGGGTGCGCGACAACATTGGCGCTTTCGGCGGCAATCCGGCGCGCGTGACGATCTTCGGCCAATCGGCCGGCGGGGTGTCGGTGACCGCGCTGATGGCGACGCCGGAGGCGCGCGGGCTCTTCCAGGGCGCCATCGCGCAGAGCGGCGCGGCGCGCATCGAAGGCGACCGCAAGCTGCGCGGCGAAGGTGGGCCGTTCGATCCGCTCGAGACCGACGGGCTCGCGATGGCGCAAGCATTCGGCATCGCGAACGACGCGGACGCGCCGGCGAAACTGCGTGCGCTCGCCGCCACCGACATCGTCGCGTACTCCGAAAACGAAGTGCAGAACTCGATGAATCCGGTCGTCGACGGGCGCGTGATGCCGGACGATATCGCGCGCATCTTCCGCGCCGGCCGGCAGCAGCCGGTGCCATTCCTCACCGGCACGACCGACTGGGAGGCGTCGCTGCTTGGCCCGTACGCGTTCAAGCTCGAGGGCTTGCTGCTCGGCGCCGATCCCGCCGCGGTGCGCGCGGTCTATTCCGATCTCGATGAGCCGGCGCGCGTGAGTGCCTGGTTCATGGACTCGCTGTTTCGCGGGCCCGCGCGCTTCCTCGCCGGCGAGATGCCGCGTGCCGGGCAGCCGGCGTGGCTGTACGAGTTCGCTTATGTCGGTGAGGGCCGGCGCGCCAGCGAGCCGGGTGCGAGCCACAGCGACGACGTGGCCTTTGCTTTCGGTGATTTGCGGATGCGCGGGCGGTGGCCAGGTGAGCTGCCGCCCACCGCGGCAGATTGGCGCATGGCGAAGACCATGATGGGCTATTGGGTGAACTTCGCGAAGCACGGCGATCCGAACGGGCCGGGACTGCCTGCCTGGCCGCGCTACGAGCGCGCCACCGACCTGCTGCTGCGGCTTGCGCCGGCGATCGCCCCGCGCCAGCCCGAGCGTCGCGACACCGCGTTGAGTTTCCTTGCGGAGCGCTACGAGGACGCGATCGCGACCCGCTGACTGCGGCGCACCGACAGGCCCACCGGCACACCCGCGAGCGCGAGCGCCAGCGCCCACACGAACGGTTCGTGGCCGACGCCGATGAAGACGAATACCGTGTAGGCCGTGCCGAGCAGACCGGCCACCGCGAGATCGCCCGAGGCGGGCCGCCCACCGCGCCGCCAGAGGGCCACCAGTGCGAGCGAAGCACACAGGTACAGTGGCAGGTTCGCGGCCGTGACAATGGTGCTCAGGAACACGAAGCCCTCGACCAGCGAGCGGCTGTAATTCATCAGGATCATCGCACTCGCGAGCACGCCGGTCAGTGCGAGCGCGCGCGCCGGCGCATTGCGGTGATTGAGGTGTGCAAAGCGTGACGGGAAGTCGCCGTTTCGCGCCATGGTCGCCGTGAGCATGCCGACGATCAGCGTCCAGCCGTTCAGCGCACCGAGGCCGCTCACGACCACGAACAGCGCGACCCAGCGGCCGTTGCCCGCGCCGAGGAAACGGTCGAGCAGGTCGACGAACGGGGCGCCCGACTGAGACAGCTCGGCCTGCGGGATCAACAGCATCGGCACCGTCGACACGGCAATGTAGATGATCGCCGTGATCAGCGTACCGATCAGCGTGGCGCGCGGAATATTGCGGCCCGGATCCTTGACGCGCGCGGCCGGCACGCTCGCCGATTCGAGTCCCAGCATGGCGAACAGCGCGATCGTCGAGGCCGCCATCGTCTGCGGCAGGGTCAGCGGCGTCACCGGTATGGCTTGCGTGTAGGCGCCCGGTTCGGTGAGCAGCATCCATGCGCCGAGGCCCATCACGGCGAACATCGGCAGCAGTTTGATCACGGTCGTCGCGACCTGCACGCGCCCGCCCGTGCGCGCGCCCAGCATGTTCACCACGGTGAGCATCCACAGCAGCGCGAGCGCGAGCAGCGCCGAGGGTATGCCGGCGAGCGGCACGGCGATGGCCTTCAGGTAGCCGACGACGCTGACGGCGAGCGTGGCGTTGGTGATCCAGCACGAGACCCAGTAGCTCCAGATCGACAGGAACGCGGGCCAGTGCCCGAGCGTCGCGCGGATGTAGGCATAGGGGCCGTCGGCGGCGGGGTAGAGGCGCGCGAGGCGCGCGAATACGCGCGCGAGGAACAGGCAGCCGACCACCGTAATGGCCCAGCCGGCGAGCGCATTCAGGCCGTACGGCGCAAGTGCTGCGGGCATCATGAAGATGCCGATGCCGATGGTATTGCCGACGACCAGCGCCGTGCACATCCAGAAGCCGAGTTCGCGGGGTTGCGAAGGCGTGCCGGTATGCGTCATCGTCAAGCGATCGGCCGGCCCGGGGTTGCCTGGTCGGCCGCTAGCGCGGTCGACGCACGCGCAAGGTGTCGCCGGTCGGGCGCCGGATCTGCGCCTCGCGCATCAGGTCCGGCAGGGTGCGCGGCATGGCGAGGATCGCCTTGCGCAGTTCGACGACCTGGTGCTTCAGGTAGGGCAGCAGGGCACGCAGTGATTCGGCTTCTTCGTGTTCGTCGAGCGTGACGTCGCAAAAGGCCTGGAAGTACTCGTCGAACAGTTGCTCGTAGCGGGCGAGTGGCTCCTGGAATGCCCCATCGAGCATCACCACGGTGCCGATGTGCCTGGAGCACAGGTGACTGCACGTGGCCCGCACGAAGTTGCCGTGCTCGGCGATCATCGCATCGGTGTAGGCGCGTGCGCCGTAAAACCTCGCCAGCAGGCGCCGACGCGCATCCCCGCGCAGTTCGCGCCGGGTAAGGTACTCGAACAGGGACTTGCGCTCTATCAATCCGAAGGCCCCCGCTTTCAGCGCGGCGGTCTGGCCGGTGCGGCGCGACGCCGAAGCGACCTTGCGCATCAGGCCGGCGTGCTCGCTCTCCCACAGGCTCCAGGCGCGCGGCACCTCGAGCACGCGCAGCGCGACGCGGCGCTCGGCCGCACTGCCGTGGCGGGCCAGCTGCTGGATGCGGGTACCCGACTCGTCCATCAGTCGGTCGAGTGCGATGGCCTGTTCCATAACCCCCGTATTCGCGATATCCCCCGGACCCGCGAATATGCGCCCTTGGCGCGCCCAGTGCCAGCCAGGTGCGTGCTGCTGCGCGGCATCCGGCCGATGTCCCATTCTGTGCACGATGCACGGCAGCAAAGTGCATGGGTGAACGATAGTTCGACAACTGTCCCCGCTGCCAACGATTTATGTTCAACGGATCCCTGCTCGCCCACAGCCTCGCAGCCGGCCTGCTTGCCATCGCGATCCTTGCTGTCGGTTTGCGCCTGCGGAGTCTGTCGCGCCGGGCCAATTCGGTCGATCACCGCCACCGGACCTTCGTTGCCGAGGCCGAGCAGAGCGGGGCTATGCGCCTGAAGATCGAGGCCCAGCTGCTCGACAAGCAGCAGCGCCTGGATCGTCTCGCCCACCACGATCAGCTCACCGGTTTGCCGAACCGCCTGTACCTGGCGGCGCACCTGCCCGAGGCGCTGGCCGCGGCGAAGCGTACCGGCACGCCGCTGGCGGTGCTGTTCCTCGACCTCGATCGGTTCAAGCACATCAACGACACGCGCGGCCATGAAACCGGCGACAAGCTGCTGCAGGCCGTCGCGGAGCGCATCCGCGAAGCGGTGCGCACCGACGACGTGGTGGTGCGCATGGGCGGCGACGAGTTCATCGTCGTGCTCGGCACCGTGAAGAACAGCGAGCAGGTCAACGAAACGGCGGCTCGCATCAACAGCGCACTCGCCACGCCGGTGGTGATCGATGGGCGGCCGCTCGTCACGACGGCGAGCATCGGCGTGAGCCTCTATCCCCGCGACGGCCAGGACGCCGACGCGCTGCTGCGCCACTCGGACACCGCGATGTACCAGGCGAAGGATCGCGGCCGCAACAATTTCCAGGTGTTCAGCCCCGCGATGGACCGCAAGCTGAAGGAACGCGTCGCGATCGAGTCGAGCCTGCGCGCGGCGATGGCCGGCGGGCAACTCGCCTTGCACTACCAGCCGCTGATCGATGTGAACACGCGCCGCGTGGTGGCGCTCGAGGCGCTGCTGCGCTGGAAGCATCCGAGCGAGGGTTACATCCAGCCGACGCGGTTCATTCCGGTGGCCGAGGAGTGCGGCCTGATCGTGCCGATCGGCCAGTTCGCGCTCGAGCGCGCGATCTCCGACCTCGCGGCCTGGCGCGCAGCGGGCCTGACACCCGTGCCGGTCGCGCTCAACGTCTCGGCAGGGCAGCTGCGACGCGGCAACCTGCGCAGCGCCATCGCGAGCGCGCTCGACGCGCACGGACTGTCGCCGAGCCTGCTGCAGATCGAATTGACCGAGGGGGCGATGTTCGAACAGCTCGAGGGCCGCCAGGGTGATTCCAACGAGGACGTGATCAATGATCTGCGCGCCCTCGGCGTTCGCGTCGCGATCGACGACTTCGGCACGGGCTACTCGAGCCTCGCCTACCTCAAGCGCTGGCGCGTCGATTACCTCAAGGTCGATCGCAGCTTCGTGCGCGATCTCGTCACCGACCCGAGCGATCTGGCGATCGTCGGCGCGATCCTCGCGATGGCGCGGCACATGCACATCGACGTGATCGCCGAGGGCGTGGAGGGCTTCCCGCAACTCGAGATGCTGCGCAAGCTCGGCTGCCGATACGCGCAGGGCTATCTGTTTGCGGAGCCGGCGCCGGCCGCCGACTGCGAGCGCTTCCTGCGCGCGCGCCCGGTCAGCGTCGCCGACATCGATCTCGGCGAGGATGTGCTGGTGGGTGCGACGGACCAGGTGGCCTGATACGCTCTGCCGCTCCCGTATCGCCGGAGCGCTGCCAATGTCCCTGTCGACTCGTTCCGCAATCGCGCTGTCATTGCTCGTGGGCCTGGCCGCCTGCCAGGCGCAGGGCCCGCGGATCACGAGCGAGGCCGCGTCCGGTGTCGACTTCGCGACCTTTTCCAGCTTCGATTTCCACGCTCCGCTGAGTACCGACAGGGCCGGCTACCACACGCTCACGACCCAGCACCTGAAGGATGCGGCCGAGCGCGAGTTGCTCGCGCACGGCGTCCGCCATGTGACTGGCAACCCCGACCTGCTGGTCAACTTTGCCGTAACGACCCGCGAGACGATCTCCCAGGGTACATCTCCCCGGTTCGGTGTCTCGTACGGCGGATGGTCGGGCGGCGGCATGGGCATGGGTGTCGGGGTCAGCACCGGCGGAGGCGTGCAGAGCGCCACCGAGGGCACGCTGACCATCGATCTCGTCAGTCGCGAGACGAACCGCATCGTCTGGACCGGCAGCGTGGCCGGGCGCCTGCCGCGCGACGCGGCGAGCCGCAGCAAGTCGATCATCGATGCGGCCGTCAAGGCGATCCTCGACCGCTATCCGGTGCCTCACCAGGCGACGCCGTAGTCCTCGCCGTGGTGGCTCGAGCCGCCCCACAGGGTGCCGTGCTCGCGATCGAACCACACCGCATTGATCGGACCCGAGGTGCGCTCGCTGAACTGCAGCGAGTAGCCCATGCGCTTCAACTCGTCGCGCACCCAGGCGGGTGTCTGGGTGCTGACGAGCAGCCTGCCCGGTTGGGATTCGTGGCCGCCGAATGAGGCGCGCATCTGGAAGCTGTTGATGTTCGCGGCTTCGGTCGCCTCCTGCACGGTCATGCCGAACTCGACCATGTTGAGGAAGAACTGCAGCAGGTTCTGGTCCTGTGAATCGCCACCCTGCACGGCAAAGGCCAGAAACGGCTTGCCGTCCTTCAGTGCGAGGCTCGGGGTCAGCGTCGCGCGCGGACGCTTGCCCGGCTCGACGACGTTGAACGGATTCTCCGCCGGGTCGGTGACGAAACTCTGCATGCGCTGCGAAAGGCCTATGCCGGTATTGCCGGCGATCACGGCCGGCACCCAGCCGCCGCTCGGTGTCACCGATACGACCCAGCCGGCTTTGTCGGCCGCGATCACCGAGGTCGTGCCGCGCATGAACTGGTCCGCGAGCGCCTCGAGGCGAGATGCGGTGGGCGGCGCCGACACGCTCTGCGCGGGCACCGTGTGCCATTGCTCGAGGCTGCGGGTGTGGGGATTGCGCTCGCCCTGGAACGGATACGGATCGCCGGGGCGGATATCCGGATCGTTGCGATCCTTGCGGATCAGTTTCGCGCGTTCACGCGCGTACGCCTTCGACAGCAGGCCGTGCACGGGTTCGGCGGGCGGGAAGTAGGGATCGCCGTAGTAGAAGTCGCGGTCGGCGAACGCGAGGCTCATTGCCTGGTACAGCGTATGGATGTAGCGTGCGCTGTTGTAGCCCATGCCCGCGAGGTCGATGTCCTCGAGGAGATTCAGGGCCTGCAGCATCGCCGGGCCCTGCACCCAGGTCGTCAGCTTGTAGACTTCGATGCCCTTGTAGTTCACCTGCACCGGCTCTTCGAGCAACACTGCCCAGTTCGCGAGGTCCTCGCGCGTGAACAGCCCGCCCTGCGCACGCGTGGCGCTGACGATGTCGGCGGCGATGTCACCACGATAAAAACGCTCGTAGGCCGCAAGGATCGCGGACTTGCGATCCTTGCCGGCATCGAGTGCGGCGCGCTCGGCGGCGACGAGCTTGCGCAGCGTCGCGGCGAGGTCGCCCTGGCGGAAGATCTCGCCGGCGCGGGGCGCCTCGCGTGCCTCACCGAGGTGCGGCAGCATCACGCGCTTCGAATCCGGCCATTGCTTGAGCCGCGCCTTGGAGCGCTCGATCGCATCGGCGGTTTCGGCGTCGATCGGATAGCCGTCGGCCAGCCTGATCGCGGGCTCGAGTACTTCGGCCAGGCTCATCGTGCCGAACTGCGCGAGCATCACCATGATGCCGCCGGGCGTGCCGGGCGTGACCGCGGCGAGCGGGCCGTACTCCGGCGGGTACTTCATCCCCTGGTCCTTGAAGAACTGCGCGGTCGCGCCAGTCGGCGCCACGCCGAGCGCGTTGACACCGATCACCTTGCCGGTGTTCGGGTTGAAGATCAGCGCCTGGGTTTCCCCGCCCCAGGACAATACATCCCACATGGTCGAGGTCGCGGCGATCATCGCGCAGGCCGCGTCGACGGCATTGCCGCCACGCTCGAAGATCTTCGCGCCGGCCGTGGCTGCGAGCGGTTTGCCGGTGATGGCGACCCAGTCCTGGCCGTACAGCGGCGGCTTCGCCGTGCGCGCGCCCGCTGTCGAGGCGAGCACGAGTGCGGCGAGTACCAGGGCGAGGCCGGGCAAGGTGCGATGGCGCATGGCTGTCCTCCGGATGCGGGGCCGCTACTTTAGCGCTTTCTCGTAGTCGGCCCGGGTGGCGGCGAAGCTCACCGCCAGCGCCTGCAGGAATTCGTTCGCGTCCCCCATCTCGCGCACTTCCGTGGCGATGTTGACGGCGCCGAGCCCGGCACCGATGTCCGCGGGTGCCAGCTTGCGGCCCTGCCAGGCCGCGGCAACGGTCCACAAGCTGTCATCGCTCGCGAGGTCCGCGGCTTCGTAGCGCGCTTTGCCCGGCTCGAGGTCGCGCAGCAGCACGAACAGGTTCGCACCTCGCGCCTGCTCGGGCAGGCGCAGCTGCAATGTGAAGGCGAGATCGCGCGTGGCCGAGGCGCGCTGTTGCAGCGCCTGCGGATAATGCAGGTTCACGACTTCGGGCTTCACCGCGGCGCCATCGCGCGAGGGCCGCAGGCGGATTTCCGCGTAGAGGCGCGGTAGCGCCGCTGCGGCGCGTGCCACGCTGCCACCGGTCCCGGGCTCATCGCTCGCTGCGGCGAGCAAGGAACGCCCGGCAGGCCCGCAGGCTGCAGCGAAGGCGTTGCTGTTCGCCGGCGTCGCATCGTGTGTCGCGCACCAGCTGTCCGGCCGTGCGCTCGCTCGATCCGTTACCGCGGCAATGATGCAGCCGGCATGTACCGCAACAGGAGCTGTGTCGCCGGCGTCGCGCGTTGCGCGCCCGAAGTACAGATAGCGCGCGTCGGTGCCCGACCAGGCGCGGCCGTCGCGATCGGCGGCTGCGGCGGCCGCGAGCGAACCCGCGACCGCCTCGAGCAGCAGGTCGACACCCGTGGCGATCAGGGCGCCGGTCAGTACGCCCGCTTGCGGCGCTGCCGCCTGTGATGGGCACTCGGGCAATGTCCAGGCATGTGCGCCAAGTCCCCCATGACTCACGGACGACACGGGCTTCAGCGAGCTGCAGCCCGCGGTGCACGCGACACAGGCGAGCAGCAGCGCTGCGATGTGAATCCTGATGCAGGCGTTCCGATCCATGGCAGCCCCCCGGAGCCCGCTGTGGCGGGTCGAGCCGCGACTATAGCGCGGCGCGGGCCTTGCGCCATGCCCCGCGCGGGTCAGCGCAGGGGCAATGTCGCTTCGGCGAAGTACTGGCTGACCGCCTCGGGAGTGCGCAGCTCGCGGGCACGATCGACGCTGCGCCGATCGAGATGCCCGCCGAGCGCTTGCAGGAACTCGTACATGTACTTGCGCAGCAGCGTGTCGCGGCGAAATCCCACCCAGGTGGTGTGGGTCGGGAAAATGTGTGAGGCGTCGATCGCCACGAGGTCGCTGTCGGCGGCGGGCTCGATCGCCACCGAGGCGACGATGCCGACGCCGAGACCGAGCCGCACATAGGTCTTGATGACGTCGGCGTCGCGCGCGGTGAGCGCGATCCGCGGCTCGAGGCCCGCCGCGGCAAAAATCTCGTTGAGCGAGGAGGGGCCCGTGAAGCTGAATGAATAGCTGATGATCGGATGCTTCGCCAGCGCCTTCAGGGTGAGGCGCTTCTCGCGTGTCAGTGGGTGGCCCCGCGGCACGGCGACGGCGCGATGCCAGCGGTAGATCGGCAGCAGTGTGGTGTCCGGAAACATCTCCTGCGAACCGGTCGCGATCGCAAAATCGATCTGGTCGCGTTCCAGCATTTCGGCGATCTGCTCGGACGTACCCTGGTGCAGATGCAGTTCGACATCCGGATAGCGCTCGCGGAAGACGCGGATCACCTCCGGCAGCACGTAGCGCGCCTGGGTGTGGGTGGTGCCGATCGACAACGAACCGCCCGCTTCGTTGCGCAGGTCCTCGGAGAGGCGCTTGATCGACTTGATTTCCGCGAGGATACGCTGGGCGCGCTCGACGACCTGCTGGCCAATCGGCGTGATGCGGGTCAGTGCGCGCCCCTCGCGCATGAAAATCTGGAAACCGAGCTCGTCCTCCAGCAGCTTCAGTTGCTTGCTGACGCCCGGCTGCGACGTATGCAGCCGCTGCGCGGCGGCAGTGATGTTGAGGCCGTTCTCGACCACGGCGACGAGATAACGAAGCTGGTGCAGTTTCATGGCGGGTCGATTCTACGGGACGCCCGTCGTGCCGTCTCGACGGTCGCGCGCAGTGGTAACCTGCGGCCATGACCGCGCTGCCGCGTCTCACGCATCTCGACAGGCTCGAGGCCGAGAGCCTGTACATCCTGCGGGAGGTCGTCGCGGCTTGCGCGAACCCGGTGCTGCTCTACTCGATCGGCAAGGACAGCTCGGTCCTGCTGCACCTCGCGATCAAGGCGTTTTATCCGGCGCGCCCGCCGCTGCCGCTGCTGCATATCGACACGACGTGGAAGTTCCGCGAGATGATCGCCTTTCGCGACGCGACCGCGCGCCGCCTGGGGTTCGAGCTGCTCGTGCATACGAACGAGGCGGGTTTGCGCCAGGGCATCGATCCATTCGTACACGGCGCGGGGGTCTACACCGACGTGATGAAGACGCAGGCGCTGCGCCAGGCGCTCGACGCGCACGGCTTCGATGCCGCCATCGGCGGCGCGCGGCGCGACGAGGAGAAATCCCGCGCCAAGGAGCGCATCTTCTCGCTGCGTTCGGCGCAGCATCACTGGGATCCGAAGCATCAGCGCCCCGAGCTGTGGAACCTCTACAACACGCAGCTCGGCAGGGGCGAGAGCCTGCGTGTTTTTCCGCTGTCGAACTGGACCGAACTCGATGTGTGGCAGTACGTCGAGCGCGAACGCATCGAGGTCGTGCCGCTGTACTTCGCGGCCGAGCGACCCGTGGTCGAGCGCGGCGGGCAGTTGATCATGGTCGATGACGAGCGCCTGCCACTTGCGCCGGGCGAGCGTCCCCGGCTGCGCCGCGTACGGTTTCGCACGCTCGGGTGTTATCCGCTCACCGCCGCCATGGAAAGTACCGCAGGCAGCGTGGCGGATGTGGTGCGGGAAATGCGCACGGCGCGGTTCTCCGAGCGCCAGGGGCGACTCATCGACCACGACGGCGCGGCGTCGATGGAACGCAAGAAACGCGAAGGCTATTTCTGATGGACGCGGCGTCCTCGGATCTGCTGCGCTTCATCACCTGCGGCAGCGTCGACGACGGCAAGAGCACGCTGATCGGGCGATTGCTGTACGAGACGAAGTCGCTGCCTGTCGACCAGCTGGCGAGCTTCGAGGCCGACTCGAAGCGCCGCAGCACGCAGGCGGGCGCACTCGATTTCGCGCTGCTGCTCGACGGCCTTGCCGCCGAGCGCGAGCAGGCGATCACGATCGACGTCGCGTATCGCTACTTCGCCACGCCACGGCGCAAGTTCATCGTCGCCGATACACCAGGGCACGAGCAGTACACGCGCAACATGGTGACCGGCGCCAGCACCGCGGAGGCGGCCGTGTTGCTGATCGACGCGCAGCTCGGCCTGCTGACGCAGACGCAGCGGCACAGTTGCCTGATGTCGATGCTCGGCATCCGCCGGGTTGTGATCGCCGTCAACAAGATGGATTGCGTCGCGTGGTCGCGTGAAGTCTTCGAGACCATCGCGGCGCAGTATCGCGCGTTCGCCCGGCCGCTCGGCTTTACCGCTCTTGCCTGCGTGCCACTCTCGGCGCTGCACGGGGACAACGTGGCGGCACGCAGCGCAGCCGCCGGCTGGTATGAGGGCCCGACGCTGCTCGAGTGGCTCGAGGCGATCGACATCGACACGGACCGCACCGCAAGGCCGTTTCGCATGCCGGTGCAATGGGTGAACCGGCCGGATTCCTCGTTCCGCGGCTTTGCCGGCACGATCGCGAGCGGTGTCGTGCGCCGCGGTGACACGGTGCTGTCCCTGCCGTCGGGCGCCGAGTCACGCGTTGCGCGCATCGTGACGCAGGACGGCGATCTTGACCTGGCCATCGCCGGACAAGCGGTCACGCTCACCCTGGCGAGCGCGATCGACGTGAGTCGCGGCGACCTGCTGGCGCACAGCGTCGAGCGGCCGGTCGTTGCCGACCAGGTCGAGGCGACGATCGTGTGGATGCATGAGGCACCGATGCTGCCTGGCCGCGCGTATGCGGTACGGATCGGTACCCGCACGGTGACCGGCACGATCTCCGACCTCAAGTGCCGTATCGATGTCGCGACCTTCGGCCAGCTGGCCGCGCGCACGCTCGAGCTGAACGACATCGGCATCTGCACGCTGTCGTTCGACCAGCCGGTCGCGTTCGATCCTTACGCAGACAATCGCGATACCGGCGGCATGGTGCTGATCGACCGGCTGACGCACGAGACCGCCGGCGCCGGCACGCTGCGTTTCGCGCTGCGCCGTTCGCAGAACTTGCACTGGCACTTCCTCGACGTCGATAAGCGCCAGCGCGCCGCGCAGAAGGCGCAGCAGCCGCGCGTGTTGTGGTTCACCGGGCTCTCGGGTGCCGGCAAGTCCACCATTGCCAATCTGGTCGAGCGCAAGCTGCACGCGCTCGGTCGCCACACCTACCTGCTCGACGGCGACAACGTACGCCATGGCCTCAATCGCGATCTCGGCTTTCGCGATGCCGACCGGGTCGAGAACATCCGGCGTGTCGCCGAGGTCGCGCGGCTGATGACCGATGCGGGCCTGATCGTACTGGTGTCGTTCATTTCGCCGTTCCGCTCCGAGCGGCGCATGGCGCGCGAGCTGTTTCCGGCAGGCGAGTTCGTCGAGGTCTTCGTCGACACGGCCCTGCAGGAAGCCGAGCGGCGCGACCCGAAGGGTCTTTATGCGAAGGCGCGGCGCGGCGAGTTGCGCAACTTCACCGGCATCGACTCGCCCTATGAGGCGCCGGAGCATCCGGAGCTGCACATCGATACCGCGACGCTGGCGGCCGAGGATGCCGCGGAGCTGATCGTGGGGTATCTCGCCGGTATGCGGGAAGTGCCATGAAGCCGGCGGGCGGTGTGGTGCTCATCGTCGCGGCGCTGGCGGGCTGCGCCAGTGTGCCCCGAGCCGGTGACGACGCCCCCCGCCGGGTGTCGGGCGAGACGCTGAACGCGGTGTTGTGGATGCAGTCGTCGGAGGAGTACCGCGCACTCACCTCGCAGGTGTACGCGCAGGCGATGACCCGCCTGCCCGCGCTGCTCGAACCCGGCACGGCCGCACCCGAGCAATGGGGCGCGGCACCGGAGTCCATCGCGGTACTGCCGACGGCGATCGTGCTCGATCTGGACGAGACGGTGCTCGACAACACGTATTACCAGGCGCGCCTGCTGCGCGAGGCCAGGGCTTATACGCCGCAGACGTGGGATGCGTGGGTACGCGAGGCGGTGGCACCGCCGATCGCCGGTGCACTCGAGTTCCTGCGGGCAGCGAGCGCTGCCGGTCACCGCATCTTCTATCTCACCAATCGCGAATGCCCGCCGGCACCCGTGGCGGCCGGCGCGGATCCGTGTCCGCAGCGCACGGCGACCCGGCGCAATCTCGTGGCCCACGGCTTTCCCGATGCGGACCGCGTCGACAGCTTCCTGATGCTGAATGGCGACCCCGCATGGCGTAGCAGCGACAAGGGTGCGCGCCGCGCTGCCCTCGCACGCCGATACCGCATCGTCGCGCTGTTCGGTGACGACTTGGGCGACTTCGTCGATCGCGGGCAGTTCGCGGCGCGCCGCGGCGAGCTCACGGCGCTTTTCGGTACACGCTGGTTCATGCTGCCGAACCCGGCCTACGGTTCCTGGGAGCGCGCACTCACCGGGCCGGATTGCGCCGGTACACCGCTCGAGTGCAAGTACGCGGGACTCGAGACCGAACCGTGACGAACGAGCGTGCGGTCGCGACCCGCCTCCGGTTGACGCGCCGGGGGTTTACAGCAGCCTGATCTCTTTCAGGCGCGCGAGCAGGTACGCATCGGCGGTGATCGGCTCCGGAAACTGGTCGGCATCTGCTCCGGCACGCAGCACTGCAGCGTGCGGATCTCGAAGTCGGGATTGAAGTGCAGGAAGTGCGGCAGCGAATAACGCGCGCGGTCGGCATGCGTCGCCGGTGGATTGACGACCCGGTGTGTAGTGGAGCGCAGCACGCGTCGAGGCAGTCGTCGATGAGCGGCTGGCCGATCCCGTGGTCGGCAATCACGACGAAGCCGTAGCGTTCGCAGGCGGTGGCGATGGCACGAGCGAAAGCGTCCGGCGCGACAGGGGCGCCATGGCGCGCCATAATCGCGCTGTCTGACAACAACAAGGGGAGTTCACCATGCCATTGCTCAATCGTGTTGCGGCGGAGTTCCTCGGCACCCTGTGGCTCGTGCTCGGGGGCTGCGGCAGCGCCGTGCTGGCCGCGAAATTTCCGGAAATCGGCATCGGTCTGGTCGGGGTCGCGCTCGCTTTCGGCCTGACTTTGCTGACCATGGTGTATGCGATCGGCCATATCTCCGGCTGCCACCTGAATCCGGCCGTGACGATCGGCCTGTTCGTCGGCGGCCGCTGCAAGGCGGGCGATGTCGTCCCGTACATCGTCGCGCAGGTACTGGGTGGCATCGTCGCGGCGTGGATTCTGCTGACGATCGCGAGCGGCAACGGCACCGACGTGCTCGCCGGCGGGCTCGCGTCGAACGGCTACGGTGAACACTCGCCGGGTGGCTACACGCTCGGCGCTGCTTTCCTGTGCGAAGTCGTGATGACTTTCTTCTTCCTGCTGATCATCATGGGCGCAACCGACAAGCTGTCCTCGGCGGGCTTTGCCGGCATCGCGATCGGCCTTGCACTGACCTTGATCCACCTGATCAGCATTCCCGTCACCAATACGTCGGTGAACCCGGCGCGCAGCACGGGACCCGCAGTGTTCGTCAGTGGCTGGGCGATCTCGCAGCTGTGGCTGTTCTGGGTTGCGCCGGCGATCGGCGCGGCGCTCGGCGGCGTGGTGTACCGCTGGCTCGGTCGCAGCAAGTAGGGCGCCAAAAAGAATGCCCCGCGATCTCGATCGCGGGGCACTCCCCGGGCGCGACCCCAAGGTTGCGCTCGACCCCCCATGCGGACGCTCTCGTTCAGAAGAGCTCGTCCGGGAGGCAGCAATGTGCGTGCCATGCGTGATAACTCCCTGAAAATAAACTATCTTTACCTCGGCACTAGCAGCCGCTGACCGAAAACTGTAAACCCTGCCGACACACCGATGACGACCCAGTGCACCGACACGGTCCTCCTGGTGAGGCCCGCCGCTTTCGGCTTCAATCCCGATACGGCGGCGACGAATCGCATGCAGCGCGCTGCGGCGTTGCCGCCGGGTGTTGCGCAGGCGCGGGCGTGCGCCGAGTTCGATGCGATGGTGGGTGCGCTGCGCAGCGAAGGCATCGAGGTGTGCGTGGCGGATGACACGCGCGAGCCGGCCAAGCCCGACGCCGTTTTTCCCAACAACTGGGTGAGCTGGCACGCCGACGGCACGCTGGTGCTCTATCCGATGTGTGCGCCGAACCGTCGGCTCGAGCGCCGCGAGGAGGTCGTGCAGCAGGTGGCCGCGGCCACGGGCTTCGTCGTCAAGCGCACGCTCGATCTCACCGCGCACGAACGCCATGGCCGCTACCTCGAGGGCACCGGCAGTCTCGTGCTCGATCACGTCGAGCGCGTGGCCTACGCCTGCCGCTCGGCGCGCACGGACGAGCGCGTGCTGCGGGAGTGGTGCGAGGCGATGGGCTATTCGACCGAGTTGTTCACGGCGGTCGATCGCGGCGGCGCGCCGCTCTACCACACCAATGTCCTCATGGGCATCGGCCGGCACTTCGTCGCGATCGGCGCCGGCTGCATCGATGAGTCCGATCGGCCCCGCGTGCTGGCGCGGCTCGCGTCCAGCGGCCGGGAGATCATCGAGTTGAGCCTCGCCGAGATCGAGGCGTTTGCCGGCAATCTGCTCGAGCTCGCCACCTGGGACGAGGCGCTCGGCGACAGCGGTGTCATCGTGCTTTCGGCCACGGCGCGTGCGCGGCTCGCGCCCGAGCGCTACGCGCGCCTTGCCGCCTGCAGCGATGTCCTGCTGCCGGTGCCGGTGCCGACGATCGAGCAGCTCGGCGGCGGCAGCGTTCGCTGCATGCTCGCGGAGGTGTTCCGGTGAGCGTGCTCGTCATCGCGGCTGCCTATCTGCTCGGTTCGGTGAGCGGTGCGCTGCTCGTCGGCGCGCTGCGCGGCGGTATCGACATCCGCACCCTCGGCAGCGGCAATGCGGGCGGGACCAATGCACTGCGAACGCAGGGCGTCGGCTTTGCGCTGGCGGTCGTCGCGATCGATCTCGGCAAGGGCTGGATCGCCGCGGCGCTGCTGCCGCTTGCGGCGGCACGCGTCGGCGCCGTGCCGGCCGGTCTGCCGGCGGCTTGCGCATTTGCCGCGATGGTCGGCCACGTGTGGCCGGTGTGGCATGGATTTCGCGGCGGCAAGGGCGCGGCGACGCTCGTCGGCGCGCTGTTCGCATTGTCGCCGCTGGCGCTGCTCGTGGTGCTCGGCGTGTGGCTCGTGACAGTCGTGAGCGTGGGCTTCGTCGGCCTCGCGTCGATTCTGGCAACCGTCGCGCTGCCGCCTTTCGTCTGGTTCGCGCGCATCGAGCCGCGCGCGCCGATGCTCGCCTTCGCGCTGGCGGCGGCGCTGCTCATCGCCTTCACCCATCGCACCAACATCGCGCGCATGCGCGCCGGCACCGAGCCGCGCGCACGCCGCTTGTGGCTGTTCGGGCGGCGCTCATGATGCCGGCGGCGGAAGCCTCGCCGCTCGCACAGCGTGTGCTGCGCCGGCTGAGCGACGCGGGGTTCGCGTCCGGGCAGGAACTGGCCACCGAGCTGGGGGTCACCCGCAGCGCGATCTGGAAAGCCGTGCATGTGCTCGAGGATGCGGGCGTGCGTATCGAGGCTGTGTCGAACCGAGGCTACCGGCTGGCCGACGGCATCTGCGCCCTGGATGGCGCTGAAATCCTGGTACGCCTGCCAGCGGGCGCTCGAGCGCGCCTCGTGCGCTGTGATGTCGCGTGGAGCCTGCCGTCGACGAATGCAGCGCTGCTCGCCGGGGCGGAGCCACCGCCAGGCCAGGCTTTCGTCCTGCTGGCCGAGCAGCAGACGGCGGGCCGCGGCCGGCGCGGGCGCGAGTGGATCGCGCCGCTCGGCGGCGCGTTGTGCCTGTCGCTTGCGTGGACTTTCGCGGAACTGCCGCGCGACCTGGCCGCGCTGTCGCTGGTCGTCGGCACCTGCGCACTGCGCGCACTCAGCGCGCGCGGGACGCGCGGGCTCGCCCTCAAGTGGCCGAACGATCTCGTCGCCGCAGATCGCAAACTCGGCGGCATCCTGATCGAGATGCGCGCGGAGTCGGCCGGGCCCGTGGTGGTCGTGATCGGCATTGGCTTGAACGTCGTGCTCGGCGCGACCACGCGCGAACAGGTTGCGGCCTCCGGTACCGAGGCGGTCGACATCGCGCAGGTCGGCGGCAGTACGGATCGCAACGCGCTCGCGGCGGCGCTGATCGCCCAGTTGCTCGACGCCCTGCCGCAGTTCGCCAGCGAGGGTCTCGCGCCGTTCGGCGCGGCATGGCGCGAAGCGGACGCCTTGCGCGGCCGACAGGTCACCGTGAGTCTGGGCGAAGATCGCCATGCGGGCATTGCTCGCGGCATCGATACGGCCGGTGCGCTGCTGGTCGAGACTCCGGCCGGACTGCGGCGTTTCATCGCCGGTGAAGTCACGGTGAGGGCGCAGCAGTGATGCGCCTGTTGCTCGATGTCGGCAACAGCCGCGTGAAATGGGCCATCGCGCGCGGCGCGTTGCCCGGCAGGCAGCGCGCAATTGCGATCGGCGCACGCGGCGCCATACCGGCGGCAAGTCTGATCGCTGCGCTGCCCGAGCGCATCGACACTGTGCGCATGGTGTCGGTTGCCGGTGCCGCCGCGACCCGCCGCTTTGCGAGCGCAGTGCGCCTCGCGACCGGTGCGCCGGTGCAGATCCTGCGCACGACTGCGACCGCCGGCGGCGTGCATTGCGGCTACCGGGAACCCTGGCGCCTCGGCGCGGATCGTTGGGCGGCCGTGATCGGGGCCCACCATCTCCATTCGCCCGCCCGATCGATCTGCGTCATCGATGTCGGCTCGGCGCTGACCGTCGATTTCGTCGCGCGCGACGGCCGCCACCACGGCGGTGCCATCATTCCGGGGCCTGCATTGATGATCGACAGCCTGCTGCGGGATACGCAGGGCATCCGCCGCCGCGCAACGGCGCAGCGCGCGGCTCGCCGCTCGCTGTATGCGCGCAGTACGCGCGAGGCGATCGAGCAGGGCGCGCGTTACGCGGCGGCGGCATTCATCGAGCGCGCGCTGCTCGAGGCGAAGCGCCGCTTCGCTGGTCGTCCCGAACTCGTGATGACGGGCGGCGGCGCGGCCGACATCCTGCCCCTGGTCCAGGGCCCTTGCCGGCTAGTGCCGGATCTCGTGCTGCGAGGCCTCGAGGCTCTCGGCTGAGCCGTGCCTGGAGTAGACTCGCGCCGTGCGTACGCTGTGCCTCGCCTTGCTCGTT
>CADEFJ010000043.1 GCA_902826575.1 uncultured Pseudomonadota bacterium
GCCCGAACGGCCACGGTGCTGCGAGCCGTCGCGTTCACCGTGGGCGTGGCGTTCACCCTGGCCCTGGCGCTCGCCTTGGGCATGGCGCTCGCCCTGCCCGTGACGCTGCCGATCGCCACCGCGATCCCCACGCTCTCCGCGGCGATTGCGATCACGACCGCGATCGCGATGATCGCGATGGTCCCTCTGCGAGCGCTCGTGCTGGCCACTGCGGGCACGCGGTCCGGCAGCGCTTGCGACGTTTGCCGTCGCATCTCCGAACAGCCACCGCTTGAAGCGGCCCCACAAACCGAGGGCGGGCCGGGCCGCACTCGCGGCTTCTGCCGGCGCCGACGCCGCGACCGGCGCCCCGACGCTCGGTGCCGCAGTGGTCGGCTGGAACGTCGGCACGGCGGCCGCTTCCTGCGGCTTGTGCTGGCCGGTGGTCGGATCAGGCACCGCCGGGGGCGTCGGCATCTTGTAGGAAGCGCGACGGAACTCCGGCTGCTCCACTTCGTCGGTACGCAACCGGCGGATCGAGTACTCGGGCGTCTCGATCTGGTTGTTCGGCACGAGCACGAGCTCGACTTCGCTCTTGTCCTCGAGCGTGCGCAGCCAGTCGCGCTTTTCGTTGATGAGATAAGTCGCGACGTCGACCGGCACTTCGGCGATCACGCGCGCGGTGCGGTCCTTGCGCATCTCCTCCCCGATCAGGCGCAGGATCGCGAGCGTCATCGACTCGACGCTCCTGATGCTGCCGATGCCGGTGCAGCGCGGGCAGGTGATGTGGCTCGACTCGTCGAGCGAGGGGCGCAGCCGCTGGCGCGACATTTCGAGCAGGCCGAACCGGGACAGGTGCCCGATCTGGATGCGTGCCCGGTCCATGCGAACCGCATCGCGCAGCCGCTGCTCGACCTCGCGCTGGTTCTTCTGCGACTCCATGTCGATGAAGTCGATGACGATCAGGCCGCCGAGGTCGCGGATGCGCAGCTGGCGGGCGACTTCGTCGGCCGCTTCGAGGTTGGTGTTGAGTGCGGTCGTCTCGATGTCGCTGCCGCGCGTGGCGCGCGCGGAGTTGATGTCGATCGAGACGAGCGCCTCGGTGTAGTCGATCACGAGGCTGCCGCCCGAGGGCAGTTGCACCTTGTGGGCGTACGCCGATTCGATCTGGCTTTCGATCTGGAAGCGTGTGAACAGCGGCACGTCGTCGGTGTACAGCTTCAGCTTGCGCTGCGCGTCCGCCGGCATCGAGCGCTGCATGTACTCCTGCGCGGTGGCGAACGCCGCCTGGTCGTCAACCAGGCATTCGCCGATGTCATCGCCCAAGTAGTCGCGCAGTGCCCGCGACACCGGGTCGCTCTCGCGATAGACGAGAAACGGGGCAGGGCGCCCTTCAATGGCGCCGGCAATCTGTTCCCACTGCTGTCGCAGGTTGTCGAGGTCCCACTGCAGTTCCAGGGCCGTGCGGCCGACTCCGGCCGTGCGCACGATCGCGCCCATGCCTTCCGGAACCTGCAATGCGTCCATCACCTGGCGCATCTGGTCGCGCTCCTCGCCCTCGATGCGGCGTGAAACGCCACCGGCGCGGGGATTGTTCGGCATCAGCACGAGGAAACGGCCGGCAAGGCTGATGAACGTGGTGAGGGCGGCGCCCTTGTTGCCGCGTTCCTCTTTTTCCACCTGGACCACGACTTCCTGACCCTCGGTCAGCAACTCGCGGATGTTCATGCGCCCGCCTTCAGGCGACTTGCGGAAATATTCCTTCGAGACTTCTTTCAGCGGCAGGAAGCCGTGACGCTCGGAACCGTAGTCGATGAAACACGCCTCGAGCGATTGCTCGACGCGCGAAATGCGACCCTTGTAGATATTCGCTTTTTTCTGTTCTTTGGACGGTAACTCGATCGAAAGATCGTAGAGTTTCTGACCATCAACCAGTGCGACGCGCAACTCTTCTTGTTGAGTTGCGTTGACCAGCATTCTTTTCATTTGCCCCTTCTATGGATGCAGGGGCCGACCTGGGGACGGAGAAAGATGAATCGGACGCGCGGATTTCGCCAGAGGAGAGGTGCTGCACGTTTTTATCGACCGCCCCTTGTGGCGCAGGCGGTGCGCCGAAAACCTTTGGTCCGCCTGAGCAGCGCGATCGGCGCTCGGGTCGGCCTGTTGTGAGTGCGATGGCCCCAATTCCCGGGACCAACTAACATGCGGCGCGCTCGAATCGACTCAATCAGCGTCCCGTGCGCGCCACGTACTTATTGATGATAGCAATGGACCTTTTGAAAAACAATATCTTACGCCATGGTTGATGCTTCCAGGCCACAACCGGGTCCGCCGCGCAGCGCCGTCCAGCAGGCCTGCGCCACGGCTGATGACGCCGGGCTGCGTCTCGACAAGTTCGTCGCGAAGTCCCTGCCACAGGTGCCGCTGAGCCATGTTTTCCGCCTGATCCGCAAGGGCGAGGTGCGGGTGAACGGCAAGCGGGCGAGCGGGTCGCAGCGGTTGCAGGAGGGCGACATCGTGCGGCTGCCCCCCGTGCGGGCCCAGGCCGCCTCGGTACAGGCCGATGGCAGCCCGGCGCCGCGGCGCGTACCGCCCCGGCTGATCGAGGAGATCCGGGCGGCCGTCATGCACCGCGACGAGCAGCTGCTGGTGGTCAACAAGCCGGCGGGACTTGCGGTGCACGGCGGCAGCGGCGTGTCGTTCGGGGTGATCGAGGCGCTGCGTGCCGCGTATCCGGACGATACGCTCGAGCTCGTGCACCGGCTCGACCGCGACACGAGCGGCTGCCTGCTCGTGGCGCGCAAGGCGGCGGCGCTGCGCACGTTGCACGCGCTGCTGCGCGAACACGAGTTCGAGAAGCGATATCTCGCGCTGGTCGTCGGCAAGTGGGATCTCGGCAAGAAGCGCATCGACATGCCGCTGCGCACCGACCTGCGGGTCGGTGGCGAGCGCACGGTCAAGGTGCAGCCATCGGGCAAGAGCGCGATCAGCGATTTTCGCCCGGTGCAGTTCTTCGGCAACCGCGCATCGCTGCTGGAGGTGTCGATCCGCACCGGGCGCACGCACCAGATCCGGGTGCACGCTGCGTATGCGGGTCACCCGGTCGCGGGTGACGACAAGTACGGCGATGCCGAAGCGAATGCCATGCTCGAGGAGTTCGGCCTGCGCCGCATGTTCCTGCACGCATCGAGCGTGAGTTTCACCTGGCCGCAGAGCGGCACGGAATTCAGCGCCAATGCGCCACTGCCGGCAGATCTCGCCGAGGTGATCGACCGTCTTGCGACGGCGCCGGTCAGGGGACGGCGTAACCCGCGCGGCGCAAGGCGCCCGCGAGCCAGATGAGCGGCAGGCCGACGAGTGCCGTCGGGTCGGTGGTTTCGATGTGGTCGAAGAGCGCGATGCCGAGCGCCTCCGCCTTGAAGCCGCCCGCGCAATCGAACGGCTGCTCGCGCTCGATATAACGATCGATTTCATCGCCGCCGAGCTCACGCGCCACCACGCGCGTCGTGTCGGTATGCGTGAGGTCGATGCCCGCCTCGAGGCCGATCACGGCGCAGGCGGTGAGGAACAGGGTCTTGCGGCCGGAAAGCGCGATGAGTTGGGCGCGGCAGCGCTCGGCGTTGCCAGGTTTCTCGAGCAAAGTGGTGTCGAGGGTTGCCACTTGGTCGCTGCCGATGACGATGGCTGACGGGTGGCGCCGTGCGACTGCCAGGGCCTTGTCCCTGGCGAGGCGCGCAGCCCGGGCGGAGGGCCGCTCGCCGAGCAAGGCGGGCTCTTCCACGCCCGGCGATTCGACCTGGAATGGCAGCGCCAGCCGGGCGAGCAGCTCACGCCGGTAACGGGAGGTGGAAGCGAGGATTAGCGGCCTGTGAAACAACGACTTAGAAGATGTTTTCTTTGACTCGGGCGGGACGCATACCTATTATACGCGCCCCATGCCGGACGGCTGGTCACGTTCACTCGACGCCGAACAACTGGCGGATCGCCGGTCGGACATCGATTTTTCGATTCCATTGCCGGCGTTGCCCAGAATCGCGCCGCTGTTGGCGCGTGCCGAAGGTGGCGCGCAGGGCAAGGCATCGTTCGCGCGCGAGCAATCGCTCGCGGTGGTGGACCTGACGGTCGACGCGCAGTTGACGCTGACGTGCCAGCGTTGCATGCGACCGATGCCCTGGCCGGTCGCGAGTCGGGCGCGCATCGCGCTCGTCGGCGACGTGGACGCGGCCGATGCGGTCGCGCCGGAATTCGAGACGGTGATTGCGCCCGGAGGGCGGATTACCGTCGGTGAGCTCGTCGAGGAAGAGCTGCTGCTCGCCTTGCCGGTCGTTGCGCTGCACGCGCGGCCGGAGTCGTGCGGCGTGTTGCTCGCCGACGGGCCGGAAGAAGAAACGCAGAAACCGTTCGCGGGACTCGCCGACTTGTTGAAACGCGGGCCGTGATCCAGGAGTAGTAGAGATGCCTGTTCAGAAAAGCCGTAGGACGCCGTCGACTCGCGGCAAGCGCCGGGTGCACGATCGCCTCGCCAAGCCTGCGTTGTCCATCGACCCGCAGTCGGGTGAAACGCACTTGCGTCATCGCATCACGCCGGACGGTTTCTACCGTGGCAAACGCGTGATCGAGAAGCCCGTCGAGAGCGAAGGCGAAGAGTGAACGCCGGCGCCCCGCCTGGCGCCGCGTTGACCAGACGGCCGGCATCGCGTGCCCACGCTCGCGATTGACGCCATGAGCGGCGACCTCGGCGCATCCGAATGTGTGCCGGGCGCCTTGCTCGCGCTCGCGCAGTCGCCCGACCTGCGCGTCGAACTCGTCGGATCCCCTGCAACGATCGAGCCGCTGCTCGCCGCGGTGGACCCCGCGCTGCGCGCACGCCTCGCGATCGTGCCGGCGGCCGACGTGGTACCGATGGACGAGTTACCCCGGGCCGCGATCCGCCGCCGCAAGCAATCCTCGATGCGCATTGCAATCGACCGCGTGAAGGAGGGCGCCGCGGCCGGTTGTGTCAGTGCCGGCAACACCGGTGCCCTGACCGCGATCGCGCACTTCGTGCTGAAGACCGTGCCGCAAGTCGAACGCGCCCCGATCATGTCGGCGCTGCCCGCAGCGCATGGCCATGTCCACATGCTCGATCTCGGCGCCAACATCAGCGCGAGCGCGGTGCAGCTGTGCCAGTTCGCGCTGATGGGTTCGATCGTCGCGCGCGATGTGTACGGCATTGCCGAGCCGCGCGTGGGCCTGCTCAACATCGGCGAGGAAGACATCAAGGGGCACGATACCGTGCAGTCCGCCAATGCGCTGATCGCGGCGTGCGGCGTGCGCTACCTGGGCTTCATCGAGGGCGACGACATCTTCTCGGGTGAGGTCGACGTCGTCGTGACCGACGGCTTCACCGGCAATGTGGCGTTGAAATCGATGGAAGGGCTCGCGCGGCTGATCACCGCCACGATGCGCGCGGAGTTCACGCGGTCGTTCTCGAGCCGCGCAGCCGCGCTGGTAGCGCGACCGGTGCTGAAGCGTGTCGGCCAGGCGCTCGATCCGCGCCGCTACAACGGCGCCTGCATGGTGGGCTTGCGCGGAGTCGTGGTAAAAAGCCACGGAGGCGCCGACCGTACGGCCTTCGCCCGCGCCATCGAACTGGCGCACACGGCGGCGCTGCACGACTTGCCCGGCTGTGTTGCCCGGGCGTTGGGCGACAGGTCGCCACAGGGGTCTTGATGTACGCTCGAATTGCCGGCACTGGCAGCTACCTGCCCGAAAAGGTCGTCACCAATTTCGACCTCGCGAAGACCATGGACACCACCGACGAGTGGATCCGTGAACGTACTGGCATCGTCGAACGGCACATTGCGGTCGAGGGCGAGACGACGGTCGACCTCGCCGAGCAGGCGGCGCGGCGCGCCATCGATGCCGCCGGCATCGACCCGGCCGAGATCGACCTGATCTGCTTCGGCACGACCACGCCCGACCTGGTGTTTCCGAACTGCGGCGTGTTGCTGCAGGGTCGCCTCGGGC
The DNA here is from genome assembly GCA_902826575.1 of uncultured Pseudomonadota bacterium. GTDB lineage: Bacteria > Pseudomonadota > Gammaproteobacteria > Steroidobacterales > Steroidobacteraceae > CADEFQ01. Next base: position 5,989 of record CADEFJ010000043.1, read on the forward strand.
TGCGCGGCTGCGCGGCGATGAGCCTCGAGGCCGCCTGCACGGGTTTCATCTACGCGATGTCGATCGCCGACAAGTTCATCCGGCTCGGCGAGGCGAAGTGCGCGCTGGTGGTCGGCGCCGAAACGCTCTCGCGCATGACCGACTGGACCGACCGCGGCACCGCCATCCTGTTCGGCGATGGCGCGGGCGCGGTGATCCTGAAGCCCGATTCCGAGGCCGGCATCGTCTCGACGCACCTGCATGCCGACAGCACCTACAAGGATCTGCTGTACTGCCCGGCGGGTGTGTCGAAGGGCATCGGCCGGCCCGGCGATCCGCCGATGCACATCACGATGTCCGGCAACGAGACCTTCAAGGTTGCGGTCAACACGCTCGGGCGCATCGTCGATGAGACCCTCGCGGCCAATTCGCTCGACAAGTCGGCGATCGACTGGCTGGTGCCGCACCAGGCCAACATCCGCATCATTCAGGCCACCGCGCGCAAGCTCGACATGCCGATGGAGCGGGTGATCGTGACCGTCGACAAGCACGGCAATACGTCGGCGGCGTCCGTGCCTCTCGCGCTCGACACCGGCGTGCGCGACGGGCGCATCAAACGGGGCGACCTGCTGCTGCTCGAGGCCTTCGGCGGCGGCTTCACCTGGGGTTCGGCGCTGATCCGGTATTGACGATGGCGCCGCGCACGGTGGCCGTGGCATTCGCGATCGTCCAGGGCATCGTGCTGTGGTGGCTCACCGCCAGCGCACGCGCGAAATCCTGGCCGGCGACCGATCCGGCCACACTGGCGGCGTTGCTCACGCCCGCCGTACTCGTTCCGCCGCTCGCCTACCTGCAACTCGGGCTCGCGCGCCTGCGCAGTGTGGCGTTCGTGTCGCTCGCGGCGGGACTTGTGCTCGCTGCGCTCGGCTGGCACTACGGCGCGCAGGTCGTCGGGCCGGCCCCGCCGACGGATGATCCATACGGCCAGGGCGCATTCGCCTTTGCGATCGCGGTAATCGTGATGTGCTTTCACGCGCTGCCGTTCCTGCAATCGGCGCTCGTGACGCGGCGCCTGTGGCCTGCCTATCCGAAGCTGTTCGAGTTCGCTTGGCGAAATGCGCTGCAGATCGCGCTCGCGGTGTTGTTCTGCGCCGTGCTGTGGGCGCTGTTGGCGCTTTGGATGCGCCTCTTCAGCATGATCGGCATCGACTTCTTCCGGGAGCTCTTCACCGACCCGCGCGTGGCCTTCCCGCTCACGACCGTGGCCTTCGCCACGGCGATCGCGCTGTCAGGCTCGGTCGAGCGGCTGCAGCAGGCGCTGCGCCAGCAACTGCTGTCGCTGTTCAAGTGGCTCGCGGTGCTTGCGATGTTGATCCTCACGCTGTTCGGCATTGCCTTGCTGCTGCGCTCGCCGGAGCTGTTCGGCGCCGGCCGGCGCGTGATCAGCGCCGCGTGGTTGCTCTGGCTGCTCGTCTTCTGCGTCTACCTGCTGAACGCGGCGTACCAGGACGGCAGCCAGGCGTCACCGTATCCGCGGGCGGTCGGCGTCGCAGTGCGTCTCGCGACACCTTTGCTCGTGGTCGTTGCGGCACTGGCGCTCTATGCCCTCGGCGTGCGGATCGGCAGCTATGGACTCACCGTGCCGCGCGCATGGGCGTTGCTGGTGGCGGCGCTCGCGCTCGTCTATGCGGTGGGCTACACGATTGCCGCGTGGCGCCGCGGCGCGTGGATGGCGTCGATGGGCACCGTCAACGTCGTGGCGGCGCTGCTGCTGATTGCGACGCTGATGTTGATGCTCACGCCGGCGTTGTCACCTTACCGGCTTGCGGCGGACAGCCAGGTCGCGCGCATCCTGAGTGGTGAGGACAGTGCCGGGACGACCGCGAGGCCGCACACGCCGTACCCGACTTACTTCGCCGATGCGTACTTGACGCTGGCCTTCGACACGGGCGGCTATGGGCGGCGGCAGCTCGCGGGGCTGGCGGAGCTCCAAGGGCACCCCGATGCCGCCGGCATCCGCGCGCGGGCCACCGAGGTGCTGGCAAGCAAGGAGCGCTACGGTGTCGCACAAGCGGGGCCCGCGGCGGGGTCGCTCACGCTGCTCGCCTTTCCGGAGGGGCGCCAGATCGATGCGACATTGCGTGCGGCGATCGCGGGCGCGCAGGCGCTGCGCTGGCTCGCGCCAACCTGCCGCAGCGAGCAGAGTGCGTGCCCGGTGCTGTTCGCCGACCTCGATGGCGACGGCGTGGAAGAAGTGGTCGTTTTCACGGACGGCCAGGCGTTCATGCTGGCTCGCCACGAAGGCGACTGGCGTGAGGTCACGTTGCTCGGTGGGGGCATGGACCGGGCTAGCGTGCTCGCGAGTCTGCGGGCCGGAGACTACCGGCTCGTGGGGCCGCGTTGGCAGCGCCTCGAAGTCGGCGACACGACGCTCGCCGTGATGCCGGACTGAGTCCCAAAAAAAACGCCGCGCAGAGCGCGGCGTTTGGGGTCGAGCGAAGTAACGGCTTACTTCGAGATCGAACGCTTGAACATGCGGTCGATTTTCTCGTTGGTCGCGTCACAGCACGACTGGCTGGCCTGCGCAGCGGCAAGCGCCTGGTTCGCGGTGCTCTGCGCGCCGCTGGCGGTCGAGGAGGCCGACTGCGCAGCCGAAGAGGCCGCATCCGCCGAGCTCTTGGCCGCAGCGGTGTCTGACGCCAGACGACCGACCTGGGCCTTCAGATCATCAACCTGCGCCTGCAGCGGCTTGAGGTCGGTGCAGCCCGCCAGCATGACAACAGCGGCAACGGCCGCAACTTTAACGATCGCGCTCTTCATAGAAGTCCCCTTCATGTGGATACAGAAACCTGTGCCGGCCGAACGTTATCACATTGCGATTTGTGCGGCGGCCACGCGACGCAACTGCAACAAATTCAGTGGCGGATTGCAAGATTGACGATCCTACACTCTTGTCGGCGCTATCTGACATGGGAAGGCTCAGGGCTTAGGGCTTAGAGCTGAGGGCCAGAGGGGCGCGCCGACGCCTCTGGCCCTCAGCTCCAAGCCCTCAGCCCTAAGCAGCCAACCCTTGCGCGGCATAAAAAACCCTGTATAGAATGACACCCTGTACACCCATACAGCGGTACCCCCATGTCCGACCTCACGCCCCGCCAGACCGAAATCCTGCGCCTTATCCAGCGCATCGTGGCCGAAACCGGCATGCCGCCCACCCGCGCGGAGATCGCCGCCGAGCTCGGGTTCCGCTCGGCGAACGCCGCCGAGGAGCACCTGCGTGCGCTTGCCCGCAAAGGGGTGATCGCACTGATCCCCGGCACCTCCCGCGGCATCCAGCTGAAGGACACCATGCGCGAGCAGCTCGGCCTGCCGCTCATCGGCCGGGTGGCGGCGGGTCGGCCGATCCTCGCGGAGGAGAACATCGAGGCGCGCTACCAGATCGATCCGGGCATCTTCCAGCCGAAGCCGCACTACCTGCTGAAGGTCAGCGGCATGAGCATGAAAGATGCGGGCATCCTCGACGGTGACCTGGTCGCCGTGCACCGCACCCCCGAGGTGCGCAACCGGCAGATCGTCGTTGCGCGGCTCGAGAACGAAGTGACCGTCAAGCGCTACCGGCAGGAAGGCTCCGTCGCCTGGCTGCTGCCGGAAAATGCCGACTTCGAGCCGATCCGCGTCGACCTGAAGCAGGAACACATGATCATCGAGGGCATCGTCGTCGGCGTGCTGCGCCGGGGGAAAATCTCATGAGCATCCAGGGACTGCGTACCGTCGCCTATCACGTCGGCGATCTCGCCGCGGCGAAAGCCTGGTATTCGCGCGTGCTCGAGCGCGAGCCGTATTTCGACCAGCCGTTCTATGTCGGCTACGAAGTCGGCGGCTTCGAGCTGGGTCTCGTTCCCGACGGCCAGCCGGGCCCGGGCGGCACGGTCGCGTACTGGGGCGTGCCCGATGCGGCGGCGGCGCTGCGCCGGCTCGAGTCGCTCGGCGCTGCCGTGCGCGATCCGCTGCAGGACGTGGGCGAGGGCATCCTCACCGCCACCGTGGCCGATCCGTTCGGCAATGTGTTCGGCGTCATCGAGAATCCGCATTTCTCGCTCGCCAAAGTCCGCTGATGCGCATCCCGCTGCGTTGCCGCTTCCTCGATGTCCGAAAATCCCCGGCTGGCTCGGCTCCTCGAGCATCCCGCGCTCTGGCGCGGGCGCAGCGCTGCGCAGGTGGCCACCTGGCCCACGGGGTTCCCGGCGCTGGACACCGGCCTGCCGGGCGGTGGCTGGCCGCGCGCGGGCCTCGTTGAAATCCTCACGCCGCGCCTCGGCGTCGGCGAACTCCATCTTCTCATCCCCGTTCTTTCCCGGCTCGCCAAGCTGACTCCCGCGCGCTGGATCGCGTGGATCGCGCCGCCCTTCGAGCCGTTCGCGCCGGCGCTGGCTGCGCGCGGCGTCGCGCTCGAGCGGCAACTGATCGTGCGCACCGGAGCGCCGCTGTGGGCGATGGAGCAGGCGCTCGGCTCGGGCGCCTGCGAGGCGGCGCTCGCCTGGGTGCAGGGGCAGGCGCGGCCGCGCAGCCTGCGCCGGTTGCAACTCGCCACCGCCCGCGGCCGTACGCTCGGCTTCGTCTTTCGCAGCGCCGCCGCGGCTCGCGAGACCTCGCCCGCCGAGCTGCGCCTCGCGGTCGCAGCGCGCGGCAACGGGGTGGAGGTGGTGCTCATAAAGAGCCGTGGCGGAACGACGCGGCCGGTGCGCGTTGAGTTTGGCGGTGTCGATGGTTGGCAAGGCTAAGGGCTTGGGGCTAAGGGCTGAGAGCCAGAAGGCGCACGCCGACGCCTCTGGCTCTCCGCTCTCAGCTCTCAGCCCTGAGCGCTCCTCTGCTTGCGCGCAGAGCGCGCAAGCAGAGGAGCTATGGCTCGCCCTCCACCTGCCCGCCATTGCCCTCGACGCCGTGCGTCGCGAAGGCGATGGCTCGCAGCCGATCGCCGTCGTCGAGCTCGCGCAGCGCGTGCAACGAATCGTGGCGGCGAGTCCTGCGGCGCGGGAGCGGGGCGTTGCGCCCGGCATGGCGCTCGCCGCGGCGCTCGCACTCGAGCCGCAGCTCGATGTGCGCAGTCGCGATGCCGGTGCCGAGCGCGCGCTGCTCGAGCGGCTCGCGGCTGTCGCGGGCGAGGTCACGCCGCGCGTCAGCCTCGAGCCACCCGATGGCGTGCTGCTCGAGGTGCGCGGCAGTCTCGCGCTGTTCGGTGGCGTCGATGCGTTGCATGAGCAGGTGAGCGCGGCGGCGCGCAGGAGTGGCGCGCGGGTACGGCTCGCGCTCGCGCCCACGCCGCTGGCCGCGCTCGCCGGCGCGCGTGCGCCGCGCGCTCGTGCGCAGGCGGCGTTTCGGGTCATGCACCGCGCGCAACTCGTGGGTGCGCTCGCGCCGTTGCCGCTCGCCACGCTGCGCCTGCCGCCGGATGTCCTCGCGCGGCTCGCGAAGATGGGGGTCACCGGGATCGGGGCGGCGCTGCGCCTGCCGCGTGCGGGCCTCGCGCGCCGCTTCGGGCCCGCGACTCTCGCGACACTCGACCGGCTCGTCGGCCGCTCGCACGAGCCGCGTCGCGACGTGTCGCGCCGCGAGCGCTATCGCGCGCGTCACGAGCCCGCGTACGAACTCACCGAGCAGCCCGCCGTCATCGCGTTCGTGACGCCGATGCTCGAAGCGCTCGAGGAGTTCCTGCGCCGTCGCCAGGGCAGCATCACGGCGCTCGAGTGCCGCCTGCAGCATCGCGGCGGTACCGCCACGCGCTGCCGGTTGCGCTTTGCGCAGCCGGCTTTCGCCGCGGCGTCGATCGGTTTCCTGCTCACCGAGCGCCTCGCGGCGATTGCACTCGCGGCGCCGGTCAGGGCCTGCGAACTCGTGACCAGCCGGCTCGTGCCGCGGCGCTCCGCGAGCGCGTCACTGTGGCAGCCGGGCGAGCATGGCGGCGGACTCGCGAACGAAGCGCCCGAACTCATCGAACGCCTGCGCGCCCGGCTCGGCGAGGAGAGCGTCCATGGTTTGTGCCTCGTGCCGGAACATCGGCCGGAACAGGCTTGGAAGCGCGACGGCGCGCTGCGCGCGCCGACGCACGCGAGCAGCGAACAGCGAGCAGAGGACCGCAAGAGGCAGGCCGCGGACAACGAGCGCCAGCGCCTTCTGGCTGCAAGCTGCCCGCTGTCCGCTGTTCGCCCCTTGTGGTTGCTTTCGGCGCCGCTGCTGCTGCCGGCAGGCGGCGATGCCTGGCCGCGGTATGAGGGTCCGCTCGAGAAGCTCGCGGGCCCCGAGCGCATCGAGACCGGCTGGTGGGACGGCCGTGATGTCGAGCGCGACTATTACGTCGTGCGCAGCGGCGCGGCGGTGCTGCTGTGGATTTACCGGGAGCGCAGACCGCCGAACGAGTGGTTTTTGCATGGGGTGTTTGGATGAACAGCAACAGAGCGAACAGCGAAGTGCGAACGGCTTGCAGCCAGAGGCTGCTCGCCGACGCCTTCTGGCTGCAAGCCGTCGGCTGTTCGCTGTTCGCACAAAGGAGTTTCCACAATGGTTCATCTAGGTAGTTGTCATTGCGGCCGGATCGCCTTCGAGGCCGAAACGGAAATCGGCACCGTCATCGACTGCAACTGCAGTCACTGCGCGCGCAAGGGTTATCTGCTGCATTTCATGCCGCGCGAGCAGCTGCGCCTCGCGACGCCGGAGGCGAATCTCTCGACCTACACCTTCAACAAGCATGCGATCAGGCATCGCTTCTGCGAGGTCTGCGGCTGCGCTCCCTTCGGCGAAGGCACCGGCCCGAAGGGCGAGGCGGTTGCGGCGCTCAACGTGCGTTGCATCCCGTCCCTCGATCTCGCGGCGCTCGAGGTGCGGAAGGTCGACGGGCGGAGCCTGTAGCGCGGCGGGGCGGCATGACGACGCGCGTTGCGGCGCCGGGCGGTGGCGACGCGGTCCCGGCTTATGCCGAGCTGCACTGCGTCTCGAACTTCACTTTCCTGCGCGGCGCCTCGCATCCTCAGGAGCTGGTCGGGCGCGCCCAGGCCCTCGGCTACACGGCGCTTGCGATCACCGACGAGTGCTCGCTCGCCGGCGTCGTGCGCGCGCACGTCGCGGCGAAGCAGTGCGGCCTGCCGCTGATCGTCGGCGCGGAGCTTCGCCTGCGCTGCGGGCTGGCGTTCGTCGCGCTCGCGACCGACCGCCAGGGTTATGCGCGCCTGTGTCGCCTGATCACGCGCGGGCGGCGCGCGGCGGACAAGGGCAGCTACGCCCTCGGCTTCGACGACGTCGATGCGCTGCTCGAGCATTGTCTCGTGCTGTGGCTGCCGCCCGCCGATCTGTCCGATGCGGCGCAGCTCCTCGCGATGGGTGGACGCTTGCGCGAACGTTTCGCCGGCGGCGCATGGCTCGCCGTCGAGCTGCTGCGCGAGGGTGACGATGCCGCGCGCCTTGCGGCGCTCACCCGCCTGGGCGAGCGCACCGGATTGCCGCTCGTCGCAAGCGGCGACGTGCACATGCACGCGCGCGCCCGGCGGCGCCTGCAGGATGCGCTGACCGCGATCCGGCTCGGCGTGCCGGTGGCGAGTGCGGGCACGGCGCTGTATCGCAACGGCGAGCGCCATCTGCGTGAGCGCGCACGCCTCGCGAAGTTCTATCCGCAGGCGCTGCTCGCGGCCACGGTCGAGATCGCCGCGCGCTGCCGTTTCTCGCTCGATGAACTGTGTTACCAGTATCCGCACGAAGTGGTGCCGCCGGGGGAGACGCCGACTTCGCATCTGCGCAAGCTCACCGAGGCCGGCGTGCGCTGGCGCTGGCCGCAGGGGGAGCCGGCGAAGGTGCGCACATTGATCGAGCACGAGCTCGCGCTGATATCCGAGCTGCGCTACGAGTCGTACTTCCTCACCGTGCACGACATCGTGGTGTTCGCGCGGCGCGCGGGGATCCTGTGCCAGGGGCGCGGCTCGGCGGCCAATTCCGCAGTCTGCTACAGCCTCGGCGTCACCGAGGTCGATCCCGGACACATCCAGATGCTGATGGAGCGCTTCGTCTCGCGCGAGCGCAACGAGCCGCCGGATATCGACATCGACTTCGAGCACGAGCGACGCGAGGAGGTGATCCAGTACCTGTATCGCAAGTACGGCCGCGAGCGCACCGCGCTCACGGCGACCGTCATCACCTGGCGTTCGCGCAGCGCGCTGCGCGACCTCGGCAAGGCGCTCGGTTTCGACCCGGTGCTCATCGAGCGCCTGGCCGGCGCGATGCAATGGTGGGACCGCAGCGAGGATCTCGCCACGCGGCTCACGGCCGCGGGCTTCGACGGCTCGAGTCCTGCGCTTGCGCGCCTCGTCGAGCTCGCGCGCGAGCTGATCGGCTTTCCGCGCCACCTGTCGCAACACGTCGGCGGCTTCGTGATCTCGGAAGGCCCGCTCGAGGAACTGGTGCCGATCGAGAACGCCGCGATGGCGGAGCGCACCGTCATCGAGTGGGACAAGGACGACCTCGATGAACTGCGCTTGCTGAAAGTCGATGTGCTCGGCCTCGGCATGCTGACTGCGATCCGCCGCAGCCTCGCGAGTGTCGGGGCGCTGCGCGGTACGCCGTTCACCATCGCGGATATCCCGCAGGACGACCCGGCGGTCTACGACATGATCTGCCGCGCCGATACGATCGGCGTCTTCCAGGTCGAGTCGCGCGCGCAGATGTCGATGCTGCCGCGTCTTGCGCCGCGCAACTATTACGACCTCGTGATCCAGGTGGCGATCGTGCGGCCGGGCCCGATCCAGGGCGACATGGTGCATCCCTACCTGCGCCGTCGCGAAGGCTCCGAGCCGGTCATGTACCCGAGCCCGGCGGTGCGTCACGTGCTCGAGCGCACGCTCGGCGTGCCGCTCTTCCAGGAGCAGGTGATGCAGCTCGCGATCGACGCCGCCGGTTTCACGCCGGGCGAGGCCGATGAACTGCGCCGCTCGATGGCGGCCTGGAAGCGCCGCGGCGGGCTCGGCCACTTCGAGGGCAAGCTGATCGACGGCATGCTCGCGCGCGGCTACCAGATGGAGTTTGCCCAGCAGATCTTCCGGCAGATCCAGGGCTTCGGCGAATACGGTTTCCCCGAGTCGCATGCGGCGAGCTTCGCGTTGCTGGTCTATGTCTCGGCCTGGCTCAAGCACTACGAACCGGCGGCCTTCAGCTGCGCGCTGCTGAACAGCCTGCCGATGGGCTTCTACGCCCCGGCGCAACTGGTGCGCGATGCGCGCGAGCACGGCGTCGAAGTGCGCCCCGCGGACATCGCGGCGAGCGAGTGGGCGTGCACGCTCGAGGACGGTCGGGTGCTGCGCATCGGCTTCACGCTGGTGGCGGGCTTCAGCGAGGCAGCGGCGGAGCGCGTGGTGGCGGCGCAGCGCGCGCGGCCGTTTCGCGACGTGCAGGATCTCACTGAACGCGCGGCGCTCGATCGCCGCGAGCTCGAGGCGCTCGCGGCGGCCGGTGCGCTCGCGGGACTCACCGGCCATCGGCATCGCGCCTTCTGGGAGGTCGCCGGCAGCGAGCGGCCGCTGCCGACGGCGCCGCGCGGCACGGCGCAAGAGGGTACGCCGCTGTTGGTGCCCCCCACCGAGGGCCGCGACATCGTCGCCGACTATCGCGCGCTCGGCTTCACGCTCGGACGCCATCCGCTTGCGTTGTTGCGCGCACGGCTCGGACGCGCCGGTCTCGTTACCACCCGCGACCTCGATGCGCTGCCCGACGGCAGCGACGTGCGCACCGCCGGGCTCGTCATCACGCGCCAGCGTCCGGGCAGCGCGAGCGGTGTCACTTTCGTCACGATCGAGGACGAGACCGGCTGTGCCAATCTCGTCGTCTGGGAGAACGTCGGCAACGCACAACGCCGCGCGCTGCTCGAGTCGCAATTGCTCGAGGTGCATGGCAGGCTGCAGCGCGAAGGGCTCGTGACCCACGTGATCGCGCGCCGCCTGGTCGATCGCTCGGTGCTGATCGGCGAGCTTGCGGCGCGCTCGCGGGATTTCCATTAGCCTGTCCGTCCGAACAGAACCACGATGAGAAACTGCATATGCTGATTTCGGCTGCTGTCACGCGCGACGCAAGCGCACCGCCCGTCATCGAGGAGATCGAACTCGACGCGCCGCGCGGCGACGAGGTACTGGTGAAACTCGTCGCGACCGGCGTCTGCCATACCGACCTGTTTGCGCCGCAGCTCGTGCCGCTGCCGGCCGTTTTCGGCCATGAGGGCGCGGGCATCGTCGAACGCGTCGGCGAGCGGGTGACGAAGCTGCGGCCGGGCGATCGCGTCGCGATGACCTTCGGGTCCTGCGGCCAATGCCGCAACTGCCTGGATGCGGCGCCGTCCTGCTGCGAAGTCGGCAACCAGTTGCAGATGGGCGGCACGCGTGCCGATGGCACGACGACCCTGTCGCGGGGCGCCGAGCGCATCCACGGTTCGTTTTTCCAACAGTCCTCGTTCGCAACCCATGCGCTCGGCATCGAGCGCAGCGTCGTCAAGCTGCCCGATGCGATGCCGCTCGAACTCGCGGGCCCACTCGGCTGCGGTATCCAGACGGGTGCCGGTGCGATCCTGCGCACCCTGCAGGCGCCGGCCGGCAGCTCGCTCGTCGTCTTCGGAGCCGGTGCCGTGGGGCTGGCCGCCATCATGGCGGCGCGCTACGCGAATCTCGGCACGATCGTCGCGGTCGACATCCATCCGGCCCGCCTCGAACTGGCGCGCGAACTCGGCGCCACGCATGCGATCGATGCGCGCGAAGGCGATGTCGGCGCACGACTGCGCGCGATCGAGCCGCGCGGCTTCATGTATTCGCTCGAGACATCGGCGGTGCTCGCGTCGCTGGTCACCGCCGTCGAATGCCTGATGCGTCGTGGCGTCTGTGCCATCGTTACCGTGCCCAGCATGGGCAAACCGGTGCCCTTCAGCCTGCTGCCGCTGCTGAAGGGCGGTCACCGCCTCGTCGCCGTGCTCGAGGGCGACAGCGTTCCCGACCTGTTCATCCCGCAGCTCGCGCAGATGTATCTCGCGGGTCGACTACCCATCGATCGGCTGGCGCGCGATTATGCGTTCACGGACATCCAGGCCGCCCTCGCTGACGCGCAGGCGGGCCGCACGATCAAACCGATAATCCGCTACTGATGGCGTTGCTCGATGTCAAAGGGATCGCGAAGCGCTATCGGGAAGACCGCCCGCCGGTGCTGGCCGGTGTTGACCTCACGGTGCGCGAGGGGGAGTACCTCGCGATCATGGGCGAGTCGGGAGTCGGCAAGTCGACACTGCTCAACCTGATCGCCGGGCTCGACCGCCCCGACAAGGGCAGCATCCGCCTCGATGGCACCGAGGTCAGTGCGCTCGATGACGATGCCGCGACGCTGCTGCGCCGCCGGCAGATGGGCTTCGTGTTCCAGGCCTTCCATGTGCTGCCGTATCTGACAAGCGCGCAGAACGTGGGGCTGCCGCTCGTGCTGCTCGGCACCGATCGGCGCGAGCGTGACTCAAGGGTCGCGGAAATGCTGGCTGCCGTCGGACTCGGCGGGACCGGAGCGCATTATCCGCGCGAGCTGTCGGGCGGTGAGCTGCAGCGGGTGGCGATTGCGCGCGCGCTGGTGCATCGGCCGCGGCTGGTGCTGGCCGACGAGCCTACCGGCAACCTCGATCCGCGCACGGCGGGGCAGGTCCTCGCCCTCCTGCAGGCGCAGATTCGGGTCGGCGGAGGAGCCGGCATCCTGATCACGCATTCGCTGGCCGCGGCACGTACGGCCGACCGCATCCTCACGCTCACGGCGCGCGGTCTCGAGTCGACCGGTGGGGTGCAGCAGGGAGGTCCATGAGCCCGTTGCGACTATGGCTCATGCTCTGGCGCGCCCAGTGGCACGAAGGCCCGTTGCGAATGACCGTGCCGGTGCTGGCGATTGCGTTGGGCATCGCGCTCGCTGCTGCGGTCTATTTCGTCAACCACAGTGCGCTCGAGGAGTTCGAGCAGGCAGCCCGCCGGCTCGCGGGCGAGGCGGACCTCGTGGTCCGCGGGCCGTCGGAAGGCTTTGCCGAGGACCTCTATCCACAGATCGCGAAGCTCGAAGGTGTCGCCGTCGCGAGCCCGGTTCTGGCGATCGATGTGTCGCTCCCGGGCGCACCCAGACCACTGCCAGTCATCGCGCTGGATCCGTTTCGCGCCACGCGCGTGCAGCCCGGACTGCTCGGCGAGATAGCGGGCGGGCTGCGCGGCTTCTTCGAGCCGGACGGCATTTTCCTGAGCATGCGCGCTGCCGACGCGCTCGAAGCGGGCACCGGCGATCGTTTCGAGGTTCTCGTCGGCAATGCGCCGCGCAGCGTCAGGGTGCTCGGCCTGCTGTCGGATACGGCGTATCCGCAGGCGCTGGGCATCATGGATATCGCGGCGGCGCAATGGATGTTCGGGCGGCTGGGCCGGCTCACCCGCATCGACATACGCCTGGTGCGCGGCGCTGCCCTTGCAGATGTCCACTCATCCATCGAACTGCTGCTGCCGGCAGGCGTGACCGTGGCGGCGCCCGCGATCGACAGCGACCGGCTGGCGTCCGCCACGCGTGCCTATCGCGTGAACCTCAGCATGCTGGCGCTCGTGGCCGTGCTTACCGGCGCATTCCTCGTGCTCGCCACGCAATCGCTTGCCATATTGAGGCGACGCCCGGCATTGGCGTTGTTGCGGGCCCTTGGTGTCACGCGCGGAGGGCTGGAGCGTGCGTTGATCGCCGAAGGCGTCGTGCTCGGCCTGATCGGCGCCGCACTCGGTGTTGCGCTCGGGCTGCTCGTGGCCCGCTGGGCCATGCGTGTCCTCGCCGGGGACCTTGGTGCGGGCCAGTTGGCCGGCGCCACGGGTTCGCTGGCGGTGCAGCCTCTCGAGATGCTCGCATTCGTCGCAGCGGGCAGTGTCTTCGCGGGCCTGGGGGCATGGCTGCCGGCACGCGAGGCGGCGGCCAGGTCGCCGGCACTGGCACTCAAGTCCGGGGATGCACAGGCAGGTGTCGGCACGACGCGGCCCTGGCGCGCGGGGCTCATTCTCATGGGGCTTGGAGGGGTCCTGGCGTTGCTGCCAGCGATACAAGGCGTGCCGCTCTTTGGCTACGGCGCGGTTGCCCTGCTGCTGACCGGTGCAGTGCTGCTCGTGCCGGACGTCGCGGAGCGGCTGCTCGGCAGCGTGCCCGCGATGCGCCGCGCGCCGCTCGCACTCGCCGTGGCGCAATTGCGCGGCAGTACTGCACAGGTATCGATCGGGCTCGTGGCCATCATTGCAAGTTTCAGCCTGATGGTTGCGATGGCGATCATGGTGCATTCGTTCCGCGAGTCGTTCGTGGCCTGGCTCGATACGGTGGTGCCGGCCGACATGCAGTTGCGCGTCGGCCAGGTCGGGAGCACTGCCACGCTCACCGAAACTGACGAGATCGCGGTGTCACGAATCGAGGGCGTGGCCCGCAGCGAGTTTCGGCGTGTGCTGCCGCTCGCGTTGCGCCGTGGGGCGGTGCCGGTGGCGCTGATTGCGATGCCGATCGACGAGGCGAGCGCGGCTGAGCGCCTGGTGCTCGTGAAGGCGGTGCGCGGGCGCGGGCCGTCGCAGCTGCCGCCGGTGTGGGTGTCGGAAGCGATGGTCGATCTGTATGGCTGGGGACCCGGTACGGAAGTCGTGCTGCCCCTCGCCGGCGGTGATCTCGCGGCGCGAGTTGCCGGCGCCTATCGTGACTACGGGCGCTCCGGCGGCAGCATCGTGATTCCGCGCAAGGTATATGCGAGCGCCAGTGGCGACAGCGCGGTCAACGAGGGATCGCTCTGGCTGGCGCGCACTGCGGATGCCGCCGCGGTCGAGGCGGCGATACGCGCGCGAGCGCCCTTCGGCGAGGCCCTGCAGATCCGCACCGCCGCGGAGGTCCGGGATATCTCGCTGCGGAATTTCGATCGGGCCTTTGCGATCACTTATGCGCTCGAAGCGATCGCGGTCTTCATCGGCCTGCTCGGCGTGAGCGTGGCCGCCGCATCGACGGCGCTCGCGCGCCGCGCCGAGTTCGGCATGCTGCGCCACATCGGGCTGCGCCGCCGCCAGGTCGTCACGATGCTCGCGGCGGAGGGCGTGCTGACGAGCGCCATCGGCGTGTGTTTTGCGCTGCTGCTCGGGGGCCTCTTGAGCCTGGCCCTCGTCTATGTGATCAACCGGCAGTCGTTCCTCTGGAGCATCGATCTCGCGGTGCCGTGGCTCGCGCTCGCAGTGCTCGCCGCGACGTTGCTGATCGCCGCGGCCATCACCGCGACACTGAGCGGGCGCGCGGCGCTCAGCGGGGACGCGGTGCGCGCGGTCCGGGAGGACTGGTGATGCCCGCGTCGATGAGCCTGCTTGCCACGGTGGTTGTGGGCTTGGCCGCTGCGGTGGCGGCGACCGGAACGCTCGCGAACGCCACGGAACCTGCGCCCGCGCTCGTGCTCGCGCCTGCGCCTGCGCCGGTCGTGCCGGGCTACAGGATCGAGTTTCCGCGCGACCACGGCGCCCACCCGGCGTTTCGCACCGAGTGGTGGTACGCGACCGGATGGTTGCGCACCGATGCCGGCGAAACGCTCGGCTTCCAGATCACGTTCTTCCGCTCGCGCCAAGACGCGGCGGCGGGCAATCCCAGCGCCTTCGCGCCGCAGCAGATCATCATCGCGCACGCCGCGATCAGCGATCCTGCGCACGGCCAGCTCTGGAAGGACCAGCGTATTGCCCGCGCGGGTTTCGGTCTCGCGCAGGCGCGCGAGGGCGATACGGACGTGTGGCTCGATGACTGGCACCTCGCGCGCAAGGACGGCGCCTATGGCCTCGCTGCGCGCGCTGAGCGGTTCACGCTCGAACTGTCGCTCGCGCCGACCCAGCCGCCAATGCTGAACGGCGAGGACGGCTTCAGTCGCAAGGGAGCGGCGCCGCTGGCCGCGAGCTATTACTACAGCCTGCCGCAGCTCGCGGTCCGGGGACAAGTGGTGCGCGAGGGCAGGCGTGACATCGTGAGCGGCACGGCGTGGCTCGATCACGAGTGGTCGAGCGAGTACCTCGAGCCGGGAGCGGTGGGGTGGGACTGGGCGAGCGTGAACCTCGCCGATGGAGGTGCGCTGATGGCGTTTCGCATCCGCGATCGGGCGGGTCGTCCGCGCTGGGCGGGCGGGACGCTGCGTGCGGCCGACGGCTCGATCCGCCATTACGCGCCGCAGGACATCGAGATCATTCCGGGTCGCGTGTGGCGCTCGCCGCGTACGGCGATTGCGTATCCGGTGGAGTGGACGGTGCGAGTGGGCGAGAGGCGGCTGGAGTTGGAACCCCTGATGGACGATCAGGAGAGCGATTCGCGCCTCACCACGGGGGCGATCTACTGGGAAGGCGCCATGCGCGCGCGCGAGGGCGGGCGCGAGGTCGGCCGCGGCTACCTGGAACTCACCGGCTACGGCGAGGCGCTCGAGCTGCGTTAGCCGAGGTGCCCCACGGGAAGCCGTGCGGGCCTTTTCACTGTATCCAGCACGATGCTCGAGTACACATCGCGCACGCCCGGGATCCGCAGCAGCTGCTTCAGCACGAGTGTGCTCAGCGCATCCAGGTCCGGCGCCATGACATGCAGCATGAAGTCGTACTCGCCGGTCGTTGCGTGGCAACTGACGACCTGCTCGATCGCGGCGAGCTCGCGTTCAAACACTTCGACGTTCTCATCCGTGTGCCGATCGAGCTTCACCTGGATGAAGGCCTGCACGTTGAGGCCGAGTTTCACCGGATCGACGATCGCCGTGTAGCCGACGATGACGCCACGTTGCTCGAGGTGGCGCTGTCGACGCGCACACGGGGTGCCGGTGAGGCCGATGCGCTCACCGAGTTCGACCACGCTCAGGCGGCCATCGGATTGCAGCTCGGCCACGATCCTTGCGTCCAGGCGATCGAGGGGCATGGTGTAAAGCCCTAATAAGGGTGATAATCTTAGCATCATATCGCCAAATCAGAGCGGAAAGTGAGTGAAATTTGGCGATTTTCACTTCCCAGGCCGGGCTACGCTGTGCGGGCCCAACGGAGGGGGGTGGACATGTCTGCAGCCGTACATCAGTCCTCGCAAACCGGCGCGCCGCAGATCGACTGGTCGCGCGCGGCCCAGACCGTACTCGTCTCGCGCGCGCTCGACGACCTCGAGGAGACGCAGCTGCATCCCTCGCGCCGGGTGCTCTACCAGTTCACCGCCCGTGGCCACGATGTCACCCAGGCGCTCCTCGGGCAGATGCTCACCGGGGCGCACGACGGCATCGCACTCTATTACCGTTCGCGGCCGTTGATGCTTGCGCTCGGACTGCCCCTCGAGACGGCACTCGCCTCGACGATGATGCGCGCGGGGGGTGTGAGCGAAGGACGCGACATCGGGGTCGTGTTCAATCTGCCGCGTCGCGACGGCGCCTGCGTACTGCCGGCCTGTGGCGGCGTCGGCACCCAGTACACGCCGGCCGTCGGTTGGGCGCAGGCGATCCGCTATCACTCGCAGGTGCTGCGTGATCACGCCTGGACGGGCAGTGTTGCCGTGGTCCACGGTGGCGAGGCATCGACCGCAAGCAACGGCTTCTGGGCGGCGCTCAACATCGCCACCACGCAGCGCCTGCCACTGCTCTTCTATATCGAGGACAACGGCTACGGCATCTCGGTGCCCGCGGGGTTGCAAACGCCGGGCGGCAATGTCGCGGCGAATCTCGCCGCGTTTCGCAGCCTGAATGTCCTCGACGGCGATGGCAGCGATCCGTGCAACGCGGCGCTGCTGATGGCGCAGGCGCTCGCCGGCGTGCGCGCGGGCGAAGGCCCGGCGCTGCTGCGCCTCACGGTGCCGCGCCTGTCGGGGCACTCGGGGCAGGACACTCAGACCTACAAAGGCGCGGAGGAGGTGGCGGCCGAACGCGCGCGCGATCCGCTGCGACGGCTGCGCGCGCGCATCGTGCCGTCCATGCTGAGCGAGACCGCCTGGGAAGCGCTCGAAGCGAAGGCTGCGTCCGCTGTCGAGCAGGCGCTGGCGCAAGTGGAGGATCGTGACACACCGGATCCGGCCACCGTCACGCGACATGTGTTCAGCGAGCAGC
>CADEFJ010000044.1 GCA_902826575.1 uncultured Pseudomonadota bacterium
GGCGGCCCGCAGAAGCCGAAGCGCGCGCGCAACGACCAGGTGCGACCCGGGTCGAGATAGCGCACCGGCGCACCGAGCGTGCTCGAGGACAGGAAGTACTCCTCATCGGTGAGGTTCTGGCCGGCGAGTTCCACAGACCAGCCCTTGACGCTGTCGCGCAGCACGAGGCGGGCATCGATCACGCCATAGGACGGCTGTACCAGCCAAGGCTGATTGGGCGTGCCCTGCTGATAGTCGCTCGAGTGCGTGTAGACGGCGCCGGCCGTCAGCGTGCGGTCCGCGCCCACCGTGAAGTCGTAGTCCGCACCGAGGCGATACGCCGACTTCGGGGTGAATTTCTGCTGGTCGCCGAGCAGCGGATTCACCGCCCCGCCCGGCCCCGGCGTCGCCCGCACGAACTCCGAGTCGTTCACGCCGACGAACCCGTAGATCAGCAGCGGATCGACCGGACGCACATTGAACTCGACTTCGATGCCGCGCGCGCGCAGGTCGGCGGTATCCGCGAACAGCAGGCCGCCGCCGATCAGGCTGAGCGCGAGGTCTTCGTAGTCTGCCTGGAACAGTGTTGCGTTGACGGTGGCGCGACCATCCCACAGCGTCGACTTGGCGCCGAGTTCATACGAAGTGACCTCTTCCGGCTGGGTCATCGCAGCCGCATCGGCCGCGGTGGCCGGGAAAGCCTGGAACTGGCCGGCCTTGTAGCCTTGCGACACGCTGCCGAACAGCATGAGGTCCGGATTCATCTTGTAGCTGAGCAGGACGCGCGGCGAGAGGTTGTCGCTCGACTCGCGCACCGCAACGCCCGCAAACAGGCCGTCACGCGCGAGATCCTTCTCATCGTCGGTATAGCGCAGGCCGATCGTCGCACTGAGCCGGTCCGTGAAGTCGTACGTGCCTTCGCCGTAGACTGCCACGCTGCGACTCTCCTGGCGGGCGTAGTACGGCAGGCGCAGGTCCGACGCGGCGGTGCGAACGATCAGGTCGAGATCCTCGTGGCTGCGCTCGCGGAAGAAGTACGCGCCGGCGACAAAGCTGAAGCGCCCGATGGCAGCCGAGCTGTACTGCAACTCCTGTGTCACCTGGTCGTTCAGGAACGGCCGTTCGAGCTTGAGGCCGGTCGGCTGCGAGGTCAGGTCGTAGGAGTGGAAGTAGTCGAACTCCCGGTACGCGGTGATCGACTGCACCTGCGCATCGCCGATCGACCAGGTCATCGTGGCCGACGCTCCCCAACCGTCATATCTGTTGCGGTCTTCGAGGCTCGGCGCCACCAGATACGGGTCGCCGTATACCGGTTCGGCCACCGCCGGATCAAAGCTCGTGTACACAGTCCCGACCTGCATGCCTGACCGGTCACGGCTGCGATCGACTGCGAGGACGACGTCGAAGTTGTCACTGGCTTCCCACAGCAGGCTCGCACGCATGCCCTGGCTGTCGCGACGGTTGAGGTCGACGCCGGTGACCGCATGTGTGTAGTAGCCGTCGTTGTTGCGTGACACGCCGCTAACGCGCAGCGCGACGGTATCCGACAGCGGCACGTTCAGCGCGCCGCGAAGGTCGAGCCGATGGAAGCTGCCGGTCGCAATGTCGAAATTGTAGTCGACGTCGCTCGTCGACGGCCGCTTGCTGATGAATTTGACCGCACCACCCGTCGCGTTACGGCCGTACAGCGTGCCCTGCGGGCCACGCAGCACTTCGACACGCTCGATGTCGATCAGGTCCACCAGCGAGCCGATCGATCGCGCCATGTAGACACCATCGACGTAGAACGCCACGCCCGGCTCGTCGAGCGCCGTGGAATTGTCCTGACCGATACCGCGAATGAATATCTGGGCCGTGTTCTGCGAACCCTGCGTGCGGTTGACCTGCATGTTCGGGGTCGCGAGATTCATGTCTTCCAGGTTCGCCACCTGGGCGCGCTCGAGGGCCGCGGTGCCGTAGGCCGTCACCGCGAGCGGTACGGTCTGCAGGCTCTCCTCGCGCTTGCGCGCGGTGATCATCACCTCTTCGATGGCGCTCGACTCACCCTGGGCTTGCGCGTCGTCGCCCTGCGCAGCGGCAGGCAGGCCGGCGATCAGCGCGAGCGGCGCCGAGAACAGAACGAGACAGCGTCGAAGACTGACAGGCATGGGCATTGCTTAACGGCTCCGGTGGTTTCGGTGGCTCGAGTTCGAGCCGCCTGAGGCTAGTCACGGCGCGGGGCCCCGACAAGTCGTGTGGTGGCTATCTCGATTCCGGAATGGAATCGATTGGACCGCGACCACGCCCGCCGACCTTGGCCTCGCTCAGCGGCGATGCCTGCGCTCCCGAAAAAGCTGCCGGCAGGCCCACACCACGGCATCGGCCACCGCCTGTGCCGCCGCGTCCAGCCGATAGCGCCGCCGGTGAACGATCATGCCCTGGCGCGTCTGGCGCAGTTGCGGCAGATCGGGTGTCGCGAGCAGGTTCGCCGCGCGCTCGTTGTGCGTGAGCTCCGGCGAGAGCAGCGCGACGAAGTCGCCCTGCAGCACCAGCGACTTGGTGACCTGCGCGGAATCGGTCAGGAGTACTTGAGTCGGTGGCGCCGCGCCGGCGGCCAGGAATGCGCGCCACAGGCGCTCGCGCACCGGCGCCACCTGTCGCGCGATCACCCACGGGAACTGCGCCAGCTGCGCGGGCGTCACACCCGGCTTGCCCGCCAGCGGATGGTGGGCACGCAGTGTGACGACATCCGAATCGGTAAAAACAGGCTTTGCACGCAGCTCGGGGTCGAGCTCGAACTCCGCATGCGGCGCCGTGACCAGCAGATCGAGTTCGCCCCGCAACAGCCTGGACACGAGCTTCGGATACATCGCTTCCTCGACGACGACGCTGACTCCCGGGTGCCGGCCGTAGAGCTCGCGGCAGGCGAGCGGCAGGATGCGCCCGGACACCGAGACGCCCACGCCGAGGCGCACCTCGCCGACGCGTCCTCCCTGCAGCGCTCCGAGCTCCAGCTCGAGTACGCGCCGTTCGGCGCACATGCGGCGCGCCGTGTCCATCACCGCCCGGCCGGCCGCGGTCGGATGCGCACCGAAGACGCCGCGTTCGAGCAGTCGGGCGCCGAGTTGCCGCTCGAGGCGGGTAATGCGCTTGGTCAGCGCCGATTGGCTGACCCCGAGCGCCTCCGCAGCGCGCACGTAACTGCCCGCATCACAGATCTGCAGGAATTCACGCAACACCTCGACGTCCATGTGGCGAGGCTAGTCCTTTCCGTTCTGGAAATGAAGGCGCTGCGCCCTCGCGCCCGTTGCGCGCGCTCAGCGCATCGCGTTCACGATGGCTCGAAACACGGCCTGGGTTTCCGCATAACCTTTGCCCGCCGCGCCCGGCTCCCATACCGCGCTCTGCACGATCACGATGCGCGCGACCGGATTCACGTAGATCCACTGCCCGCCGTGCCCAATGGCGCTGTAGGCACCGTCTTCGGGCCACAGCCACCAGTTGTACTGGTAGCCAAGCCCCAGCTTGCCGCCAAAACTCGCGGGATCGACGTGGCCGGCGTGCAGAAACGGTCGTTCGGGATCCGGACGGGTGGCGACCTGGACCCACTCGCGTGGCAACACCTGCTCGTTGCCGACCCGCCCCTCGTCGAGGAACAGCTGGCCGAAACGTGCATAGTCGCGCAGCGTCGCGTTGATGCAGCAGCCTCCGATCTCCATTCCACCGGGTCGATCGAGCATCCACGAGGCGTCGTGCTCCGCACCGATCCTGCGCCAGATTCGCTCGGAGACGATGTCCGCGAGCGGCCTGCCCAGCGTGCGCCGCGCCACCCACGCGCTCACCTGTGGTTCGATGCTCGCATAATAGAACCTCGTGCCGGAGGGATGGATGCGCTGATCGAACCACAGGACCGTGTCGTTGAACGGCAAACGCCGCTCGACAACGCCCGCGACCCAGGCCTGCCCTTCGAGACTGTCTACGCTGTCGTAGTCTTCGATGAAGCGCACGCCGGAGGTCATCTGCAGGATGTCCTGCAGGCTCGACTTGCCGTACCCCGACACCGCCAGTTCCGGCACATAGCGCTGCGCTTCGTCGCCGAGCGAGGCAATCGCACCGTCGTGCAACGCAAGGCCGAGTACGGTCGAGGTCATCGACTTCGCCACGCTCCACGACACGAAGCGCGTCGTGTCCCGGGTACCCTTGCGGTAGGTCTCGTAGGCGATGCGGCCATCCTTGAGCACGACCAGTCCCATGACGGCATTGCGCTCGAGGTAGTCCTCGAGCCCGTAGCGTTCGCCCTCGATCTCATAGCGTACGTCATCGAGCGGGCGCGCAGCCGGCGCCAACGGTCGCACCGGGCCGCCGCGCGCGATCATGCGCGACGGATAGATCTGCTCCATCTGCGTCCAGGAGCCGAGCATGTACGGCGCCTTGAGCACATCGATCGGCGCGCCGACCGGCGGCTCGGCCATGGCCTCGACAGCGAGCAGGGCGCAGAGCGCGAGGGCGGCTGTGCCCGCGCCGAAAGTGCCAGGCCGCATTATTCGCGTCCCATCCGGCGCTTCAGCAACGCGCCCGCTTGCCGGTAATCGTCAGGCAGTTCCTCGAGGAAGCCGTTGGGCTTCACCGACGGCCGGTACTGCTGGAACACCGGCAGCAGCAGCGCCATCGGGTACTCGGCCGGCGAGCGTGTCTTGCGGAAGTCGCCGATCGGCACGCGCGCGCTGACGATATCTTCATGGTGGTTCGCCGAACGCGCGAGCGATGTGCCACGCGGATCGGCGATCACCGTCCCCTCGTCGCGCGCACCGACCGCTTCGGCAAAGCCGGGATTGTCCGGCGACACCGAGTTGCCGACGCCGACGCAGTACGTGCGGGTCGCGCGCGCCGTCTGCATCGCCTGCTCGGCATTGGATCCGCCCGTGACCGTGAGGATGAGGATCTCCGCGCCCTTCAGCGCGAGCGCCTGGTAGAGCATGGGCTCGAGACCCACCGCGGTCATGGCAATATTGCCGATGTCGGTGCGCGCGACGGGCAGGGTCGCGTCCCAGCCGTACATTTCGACGAAGCGATCGAGCACGTCGTACACGGTGGTGCCGATCAGCCCGATGCCGCCGAAGGCGCCGAGGATGTTGCGTGCCTTCCACTGCTTGCTGACGATGTCGCCGTCGGGCCCGACGATCACCGACATGTTGATCACGTGGTTCGGCCAGTCCTTGTCGCGTGCATAGCAGCCGAAGGCGACGTAGCAGCCGTAGTGCCTGGCGCGCTCGCTGATGACCTCGGTCTCGGGACCGGGCAAGTCGAAGGCGATCTTCTGCAGCTCGGCGCGATTCCACGGCTGCCAGCCCTGGATCGGGAATTCATGCATGCAGATGAGGTCCTGCTTGCCGCCCCACCGCCGCTCCCCGCCCCATTCGGCGCCGGAACCCTGCGCGTAGTCGATCAGCTTCACCACATGCGCGAGGTTGCGCTTCATCGTTGCATCGAGGTTCTTCAGGTCAACCGACATCAGGCGCGACTGCAGCGCCGCAACGTTGATGGATTCCTGCCTGAGCGGCACCGTCTCGTACACGCCGCCCTTCATCACCGAGACGGAATCGCTTCCGGGGCCCGGCGCTGCCGCCCCCGCCTGCGCTGCGGCGAGGAGCTCAGGCGCACCCAAGGCACCCAGGCCGGCCACCCCGGCACCGGCAAGCAGATCACGACGGGAAACCGCGCCACGGGAAGTCTTCCGCTTCATCAGGTCTTCGCTCCGCTTCGGGGATCGCTCGACACTAGCATCGGCCGCCGTCCGCGAACAGCCGTGGAAAATCGCCCGGCACCGGTCGCGCGCGTGGCGCATATCCGCGACCGCGGCGTTGCCGCTAGACTATCGGCACACACCAGCCTGAGGTGACCGTGAACCTGATCCGCAGTGCCCCCGCAGTCGTGTACGCGCTCGCCGCCGCGCTTGCGGCCATGCATGCGCCGGTCTCCATCGGCGCCGAATCGCCGTGGATCGAGGGCCGGCACTACGAGTTGATCGAACCCGCCGTGGCGACCCGGGTCGCGCCCGGCAAGGTCGAGGTCGTCGAGGTGTTTTCCTTCGCCTGCCCCGCATGCAACCAGTTCGAGCCGATCATGGAGCAGATCAAGGCCGCACTGCCGCCCGAGGCGCAGGTCGTGTACGTGCCGGCCTCGTGGAATGCGGCGGAATCCTGGCCGCTCTTCCAGCGCGCATTCCATGTCGCGCAGGTGCTCGGCATCGAGGGGCGCACCCATGCCGCCATGTACGAGGCGATCTGGAAGTCCGGCGAACTTGCGGTCATCGATCCGATAACCCGCCGGCATGCGACGCCCCAGCCCACCATGGGACTCATCGCCCGGTTCTTTGCGCGCACGGCCGAAGTGACCCAGCAGGCCGTCCTCGACGCGGCAAAGTCCCTCGAGGTCGACCTGAAGATGATGGAGTCCGACCAGCTCGTGAAGGCCTACGGCGTTGGCGGCACGCCCACGTTGATCGTCGCGGGCAAGTACCGGATCAACAACTCGAGCGTGCGCAGCGTCGCGGAGCTCACGGACCTGGTGCTGCACCTCGTCGAGCGCAATTGAGTCAGCCGCAGCGGCCGCGGGGCAGCGGGGCAGCGGGTCGATTTACGGTTTTCCCTGCTGTCGGGCCCGCACGACATGCACGATAATGGGGCATCCAGACGGGGAGCCGCTGCATGCCGCAGACCGAAACCTATAACGACCAAGTCGTACGCCTGTTCCTGCTCGCAGCGGCGATCTGGGGCGTGCTCGGAATGGCGATCGGTGTATTCGTCGCCGCCCAGCTGGCGTGGCCGGCGCTCAATTTCGATACGCCGTGGCTTACCTTCGGCCGCCTGCGACCTGACCACACCTTTGGCGTGATCTTCGCCTTCGGCGGCTCGGCGCTGATGGGCACCTGCTACTACGTGGCGCAGCGCACCGGGCACACGCGCCTCGCCCTGCCGCGCCTCGCGAACTTCACCTTCTGGGGCTGGCAGCTCATCTGCGTGCTGGCGATGGTGACGATGCCGCTCGGCCTGACCCAGAGCAAGGAATACGCCGAGCCCGAATGGTTGATCGACCTGCTGGTGGCGGTCGTCTGGGTCAGTTTCGGGGTCGTGTTCTTCGCGACTCTCGCGCGCCGGCGCATCAAGCATATCTACGTGGCGAACTGGTACTACGGCGCGTTCATCATTGCGGTGGGCCTGCTGCACATCGTCAACAACATCGTGATGCCGGTATCGCTCACGAAATCCTATCCGGTGTACTCCGGAACGGTCGATGCGATGGTGCAATGGTGGTACGGGCACAACGCGGTCGCGTTCTTCCTGACCGCCGGCTTCCTCGGGATGATGTACTACTTCGTCCCGCGCCAGGCGCAACAGCCGCTGTGGAGCTACCGCTTCTCGATCGTCAATTTCTGGGCGCTGATTTCCGTCTACATGTGGGCGGGCTCGCACCACCTGATGTACACCGCCCTGCCCGACTGGGTGCAGTCGGTCGGCATGGCATTCTCGATACTGCTGCTGATGCCGAGCTGGGGCTCGGCGGCGAATGGCCTGCTGACCTTCAACGGCGCCTGGAAGCGAGTGGCCTCTGATCCGGCCGCGAAGTTCATGGTGATCGCACTGGTGTTCTACGCGGCCGCGACCACCGAAGGGTCGCTGATGGCCGTCAAGACCGTCAATTCACTCTCGCACTACACCGACTGGACCGTGGCGCACGTGCACTCCGGCGCGATCGGCTGGGTGGCGATGATCACGATCGGCTCGCTGTACGCGATGGCGCCGCGCGCGCTCGGACGCCCGGCGATGCACTCCAGGCGCGGCATGGAATGGCATTTCTGGCTGCACGTCACCGGACTCGTGATGTACGTCGCCTCGATGTGGACCGCGGGCGTGACCGCGGGCCTGATGTGGCGCGCCACCGATTCGAGCGGCACGCTCATCCATCCGTTCATCGACAGCCTGATCGCCGTGCGGCCGTTCTACCTGATCCGCTTCCTTGGCGGACTGCTGATCGTCGCCGGCATGGTGGTCATGGCCTGGAACCTGTGGCACACGGCCGCCGATGCGCGCGCGCGCCTCATCAAGCCGATTCCGGTGCCGATTCCGGAGCCCGAACCGCGGCAGATGCCGGCTCCCGTGCCGGCCCGGGCCTGAGGAGCGCACCATGGCCAAAGGCTACAAGTACTTCGAAGCCATCGAGAAACACGCCGGTAAACTCGCCATCTTCACCGCGATCATGGTGTCGATCGGCGGCCTTGCCGAAATCACCCCGCTGTTCGTCGAGGCCCACAGCATCACCGCCAGTGCGGGCGTAAAGCCGTACGATCCGCTGCGCCTGGCCGGCAAGGACATCTACGTGCGCGAGGGCTGCTACCTGTGCCACACGCAGATGATCCGTTCGCTGCGCGCCGAGACCCAGCGCTACGGGGCTTATTCGGTATCGAGCGAATCGGTATACGACCGCCCGCACCAGTGGGGATCGAAGCGAACCGGGCCCGATCTCGCGCGACTCGGCGGCAAGTACTCCGACGAGTGGCAGCGCCTGCACCTGCTGGATCCGCGCGCGGTCGTGCCGCAGTCGAACATGCCCGCCTATCCGTGGCTCGCCGACGAACCAATCGACAGCAAAGACAGCGTCGCGCGCGTGCGCGCGGTGCAGCTCCTTGGTGACCCGTACTCGGCCGAGAAGATCGCGGCGGCGCCTGCCGCACTCGAGGGCATGACCGCGATGGATGCGCTGGTTGCCTACCTGCAGGGCCTCGGCCTGCCTGCCGAGGTGGCGGAGGACCCGACATGAGTCCGCTCTGGGGACAGGTGGCCGGCATCGTGACCGTGATGCTGATGGTGATCTTCATCGCCATCTGGGCCTGGGTGTGGCACGCCGGTCACAAGCCCAAATACGACGCCCTCGCACGCCTGCCGATGGCCGATTCCGGGGAGGATACATGAGCACGTTCTGGTCGCTGTGGGTCATGGCCCTCGTCGTGTTCAACCTCGGCCTCACGCTGTTCCTGTTCTCCTGGGCACGGAAGGTGGAGATCCCGACACTGGAAGACGGCACGACGGGCCACGTCTGGGCGCACGGCGTGCTGCGCGAAAGCGTGCGCAGGCTCCCGGGCTGGTGGGTGATCACGTCGGCGGGCATGTTCGTGTTTGCGTTCGTCTACCTGCTGCTCTACCCGGGCTTCGGCGCGTGGAAGGGCCTGCTCGGCTGGACCCAGCACGAACAGCACGCGACGCAAGTCGCGCTGAACGACGCCAATGTGGCCGAACTCAACAGTCGCTTCGCGCAATTGTCGCCGGAGCAACTCGCGGCGAACCCGCTCGCACAGCAGATCGGCGAGCGGCTGTTCATCGACAATTGCGCCGCGTGCCATCAACGCAATGCACGGGGCAACCCGTTGCTCGGCGCGCCGAACCTCGTCGACGATGACTGGACCTGGGGCGGCGACGACGCCTCGATCACGACCAGCATCCTCGAGGGACGCCAGGGCCTGATGCCACCACTCGGATCGTTGGGTGCCGACACCGTCACCGATCTCGCGCACTACGTGCTGAGCCTGTCGGGCGCACCCCACGATGCCGCCAGGGCGACGAACGGCCAGCCCGGGTTCGCGTTGTGCTCGGCCTGCCACGGCAGCGACGCCAAGGGCAACCCGATCATGGGCGCGCCAAACCTCACTGATTCCACCTGGACCTGGAGCAAGGGTGATCTCCCGGCGATCGAACGCGCGATCACCGATGGCCTGCACGGTGTGATGCCGGCATGGAAGGCCCGACTCAACCAGGACGACACGCGCGTGATCATCGCCTGGCTGCGGTCGCAGTCGGGCGATCGCCTGGCACGGCGGTGAACGACGGCGCGGTCTGGTACCGCCAGCCGATCCTGTGGCTCGGCGGCGCACTGTTCGCTGCGGTCGTCGCCGGCTGCATCGCCATGATCGTGCTCGGCGCACGCCACGATGATGAGGCGTTGCCGACGCAAGGCAGCACCGTCCTGAAAATGCCGGCCGAGCGCGCCGAAATGCCGCCCGAGCCCGGGATTCCGCAATGAACGCCGCGGCGCGCGGCTGCTGGCACTGCGGGGAACCGCTGCCGGACACCGATGCGCCACAGGCCCGCGTTGCGGGGCAGCTGCATGCGGTCTGCTGCCAAGGCTGCGGGGCCGCCGCCGAGTGGATCGACCAGCTGGGCCTCGCTGATTACTACCGCCTGCGCAGCGCACCGGCGCCGCGCGCGACATCGCCCGACGCCACACCTGCGAGCCGGGCGTGGTCGCGGCCCGAGCTCGAGCGCCATGTCGTGCGCGACATGGATAGCAGTCGCAGCGAAGCGGTAGTGCTGATCGAGGGCCTGCGCTGCGCGGCCTGCGTCTGGCTGATCGAGCGCGCGCTCACCGCCCTGCCCGGCCTCGTCACCGTGCAGGTGAATGCGACCGCCCGCCGCGCGCGCATCGTGTGGGAGCGCGAGGAAGGCTCGCTTGCCGCGATACTCGATACGCTGGAGCGTGCCGGGTACCGGCCCCTGCCGCTCGATGCCGCCGCGCTCGACGATGTGCGCCGGCGCGAGCAACGTTCCACCCTCAAGCAGCTGGTCGTGGCCGGCTTCGGCGCGATGCAGGCGATGATGTACGCCAGCGGCCTGTACTTCGGCGCCTTCGACGGCATCGACCCGGCTGCGCGCGATCTGCTGCGCTGGCTCGGCCTGCTCGTGTGCACCCCGGTCGTGTTCTATTCGGCCCGCCCCTTCTTTGCGGGCGCGGTGCGCACCCTGCGCGCCAGGCGCCTCGGCGTGGACGTACCCGTCGCGATCGCCATCGCGCTGATCTACGCCGCGAGCATGTACGAGGCGTTCCGTGGCGGCGGCGAGGTGTATTTCGATTCGGTCAGCATGTTCGTCTTCTTCCTGCTGCTCGGTCGCTACCTCGAGATGCGCGCGCGCCACCGCGCTGGCGACCTGACCGACGCGCTCGCCCGGCTCACGCCGACTTACGCCGACCGCATCAAGGCCGATGGCACGCTCGAACGCATCGGCGCGATCGAACTCGTACGCGGCGATCGCGTGCATGTCGATGCAGGCACCGCAATCCCTGCCGACGGCGTACTGGCGAGCGCCCGCTGCCGCGTCGATGAATCGCTCATCTCGGGTGAGTCCGCGGCGGTGACGAAGCGGCGGGCGGATCCGCTCGTCGCCGGCAGCCTGCTGCTCGACGGGCCAATCGAATTGCGCGTCGAGCGCGTCGGCGCCGAGACGGTACTCGCCGGCATCGTGGCGCTGGTCACGCGGGCCGCAACCGAGCGACCACGCCTGGCCGCCGCGGGCGAGCGCGCAGCCGCCGGATTTGTCGCGCGCGTGCTCACCCTGGCGGTGCTCACCGCGACGATCTGGAGCTTCGTCGATCCGGCGCGCGCCTTTACCGCCACGCTCGCGGTGCTGGTGGTTTCCTGTCCGTGCGCCTTCGCGCTCGCGGTACCCGCGGCGATCACGCGCTCGCTGGGCGCGCTCGCGCGGCGCGGCGTGCTCGTCGTGCGCCCCGACGCGATCGAAAACCTGGCAAGCGCGACGCACATCGTGTTCGACAAGACCGGCACGCTCACCGAGCCGACCCTGAGGCTCGAGAGTATCGACGCCGGGGCGGGTATCGATGGCGAAGCCGCGCTGCGGCTTGCGGCCGCTGTTGCGCGCGGCAGTCGACACCCGGTGGCGCGGGCCATTGCCGCCGGCGCCGCCGCTGATCCTGACCCGCCCGATGTGCAAGAGCGGCGTACCGAGGCGGGAGGTGGCCTCGAGGCCGTGGTCGACGGGCGTCGCCTGCGCCTCGGACGCGCCGACTTCGCGCTGGGTGGCGCGGCCCCGCCGGACTTCGCGGATGTCGTGGTCCTTGCGCACGACAACGCTCCGATTGCGGCGTTTCGACTCTCCGAGCGCCTGCGCCCCGATGCACGTACGACGATCGATGCGCTGGTGGCCGATGGCCTCGTGCCTGAAATCGCGAGCGGCGATGACGCGACGAAGGTCGCCGCGGTCGCGACCCGCCTCGGGATCGCAACGTGGCGGGCGCGTCAGCGACCCGCCGGCAAGCTCGCCCGGCTTGCCGAGCTGCGCGCCGGCGGCGCACGCGTCGCCGCGATCGGCGATGGCATCAACGACGCGCCGGTGCTGGCCGGCGCCGACGTATCGATCGCCCTCGCGGGCGGCGCTGAACTGGCACAGGCCGCCAGTGATATCGTGTTGACGGGCGAGCATCTCGAAGCGCTGCCGCAGGCGCGCCGCATCGCCCGCCGCACGATTGCGATCATCAGGCAGAACCAGCGCTGGGCGATGATCTATAACCTGTCGGTCGTGCCTCTCGGCGCACTCGGCTTCATTCCGCCGTGGCTCGCCGCGATCGGCATGTCGACGAGTTCGCTGTTCGTCGTGCTGAATGCGCTGCGCATCGGGCGCGAGCCGCCGACGCAGGCGGGTGCAGGGGCAGGTGCGCCGATCACGCCGGCGCCGCAGTCGACATGAACATACTTGTCGTCATGATCCCGCTGTCGATACTGCTGCTGGTCGGTGCCGGCATCGCGTTCTTCTGGGCCGTCGACCATGACCAGTTCGACGATTTCGACACGCCACGCCTCCTGCCCTTGCTGGACGACCCCGATGCGCATCCCGGGGCACCGCCCGAGGAGGCGCCGCCACGCGAGGAGCCAGTGCCGTGAGCGATCCGATCACGCTTGGCGCTGCCCTGCTCCTCGGCCTCGTCGCAAGCGGTCACTGCATCCTGATGTGTGGCGGGATCACGGCCGCGCTCGGCATCGCGACGACGAAGCGCCCGGACGGCAGGCCGCAGCTGCATTTGCTGGCCGGTTATCAGTTCGGCCGCATCCTCTCGTACACGCTCGCCGGCCTCGTGTTCGGCGGCGTGCTCGGCGCCATCGTCGACTGGCTCGAGATCGAAGCCGTGCGCCGCGCCCTGCGCGCACTGGCCGCGCTCGCCCTGCTGGCCGGCGCACTGGTCGCGTTCGGCACGCTGCGCGATCCCGGAGGCGGCATCGGTCGCCACCTGTGGCCCAAACTCGCCCCGCTCGGCCGGCGCCTGCTGCCGGTCACGAACCTGCCGCGCTCGCTGGGCTTCGGCATGGTCTGGGGCTGGATGCCCTGTGGCATCGTCTACACGATGCTGCTGATCGCGGGGTTGCAGCTCGATCCGGTGAGGTCCGCCGTGACGATGGCCGCGTTCGGGCTCGGTACCGCGCCGGCGATGTTTGCGACCGCGCTCGGGGCGCAGCGCCTCGTCGGCTATGCCGCGCGTCCGGTCGGCCGGCGCGTGGCGGGGTTCGCGCTGATCGCCGCGGCAGTACTCACGTTCACGGGCCCATGGATCGCGCACTATGCTCCGAGCGTCGCGCACTGGCTCCCATTCGACTGCGCAGCGAGTGATCACCTCCATTAGCGCCTGAGCGTTGCGCCTGCCGACCGGCAGTCGTACCGTTGGACCCATGGCCGCGACTTCCCACTCCCGGTCCACTCGGGAAACGAGCCCGGAGCACCGCGCACTCGCGCAACTGCTCGAACCCGCCGATGTCGTGCTCGATGGCGACCGGCCCTGGGACATCGTCGTGCACGACCCGCGCATGCCCGCACGCGTGCTCGCGCAGGGCACGCTCGGCGCCGGCGAGTCCTACATGGACGGCTGGTGGGACTGCGGGCAGCTCGATGACATGCTGGCGCGCGTGATGCGCATCGAGCTCGACCGCCGCCTGCACTCGCCACAAGTGCTGCGCACGATACTGCTGGCCAGACTGCGCAATCCGCAGAGCCGGCGGCGAGCCTGGATCGTCGGCCGTTCGCATTACGACATCGGCGACGACCTCTATGAGCGCATGCTCGATGCACGCATGATCTACAGTTGCGCCTGGTGGCCGCACGCGTCGAACCTCGATGAGGCGCAGGAGCACAAGCTCGATCTCGTGTGCCGCAAACTCGGCCTCGAGCCGGGCATGCGCGTGCTCGACATCGGCTGCGGCTGGGGCGGTGCGGCGCAGTTCGCCGCCGAGCGCTATGGCGTTACGGTGACCGGAATCACGGTATCGGCGCATCAGGCGGCGGCGGCGCGCGCGCGTTGCGCGGGCTTGCCGGTCGAGATTCGGCTCGAAGACTACCGCCGCCTCACCGGCCGCTACGATCGCATCTGGTCGCTCGGCATGTTCGAGCATGTCGGCATGCGCAATTACCGCACCTATTTCGACACGGTCCGCAGTCTG
Organism: uncultured Pseudomonadota bacterium; assembly: GCA_902826575.1. Lineage (GTDB taxonomy): Bacteria > Pseudomonadota > Gammaproteobacteria > Steroidobacterales > Steroidobacteraceae > CADEFQ01. Next base: position 14,228 of record CADEFJ010000044.1, read on the forward strand.
CTCGCGCCAGAGGGGCTCTTCCTGCTCCACACGATCGGCTCGAACCGCTCGGTGTCCGTCACCGATCCCTGGATCGAGAAGTACATCTTTCCGAATTCGATGCTGCCCTCGGTTGCGCAGATCGCGCAAGCCGCCGAGCCGCACTGGGTGCTCGAGGACTGGCACGGCTTCGGCCCGCACTACGATCGCACCCTGCTCGAGTGGCATCGCCGCTTCGAGGCGAGCTGGTCGCAGATCGCCGCGGCCTACGGCGAGCGCTTCCACCGCATGTGGAGGTTCTGGCTGTTGTCTTCCGCCGCCTCGTTTCGCGCGCGGCGTACCCAGCTGTGGCAGTTGGTGTACTCGCGCTCCGGTGTGCCAGGTGGCTACGAGCCGGTGCGCTGATGGCGGACGCGGCGCCGTTCGTGCAATCCGCTCCGGCCTCACCGCACGCATGGTCGGGCGACTGGCTGCTGCGCAGCGTGCTGCGACATCGCCTGCCGGACGAAGTGTTGCAGGACATCGAGCCCGCGCTGCTCGCGATGGAAACGCTCGCGGCCGGGCCGCTCGCGCAACTGCAAGCCGCCGACCGCGCGCTCGAGCCCGTCCTCACGCGCTGGGATGCGTGGGGCAACCGAATCGATCGCATCGGGGTCACGCCGCTGTGGCAGGCCGCGGAACGCATCGCCGCGCAACACGGACTCGTCGCGATTGCCTGCGAACGGCAGCACGGCCGCTGGTCGCGCCTGCACCAGTTCTCGCTGGTACACCTGTTCCATCCCGTGTCCGACATGTACACCTGCCCGCTCGCGATGAGCGACGGTGCGGCGCGCGCGCTTCTCGATGCGGACAATGCGGTGTTGATCGGGCGCGCGCTGCCGCATCTCACGAGCCGCGACCCCGAGTCATTCTGGACGAGCGGACAGTGGATGACCGAATCGACCGGAGGCTCGGACGTCGGCGCTTCGCAAAGCCGCGCCGTGCTCACGAGCGACGGCAGCTGGCGTCTGTACGGCAAGAAATGGTTCACGTCGGCTGCCACCTCGCAGATGGCACTCACGCTCGCACGGCCCGAGGGCAACGGTCCGGGCGGCAGCGGGCTGGCGATGTTCTATCTCGAGACCCACGATGCGAACGGACGGCTGAACGGCATCCGCATCGAACGGCTGAAAGACAAGCTCGGCACGCGCAAGGTGCCGACAGCCGAACTCACGCTCGAGGGTACCCACGCGCAACTCGTGGCCGGAACGACGCACGGGACACGCACGATCGAGCCGATGCTGCGCATCACGCGCGCCTGGAACAGCGTGTGCGCGGCGTCATTCATGCGCCATGGCTACCTGCTGGCGCGCGACTACGCGGCCAGGCGCCGCGCCTTTGGCGTGCGCCTCGCTGAATTGCCACTGCATGCGGAGCTGCTTGCGGATCTCGACGCTGAGAGCGCCGGCGCCCTGCTGCTCACGTTCGAACTGCTCGACCTGCTCGGCCGCCACGAGAGCCATGAGCTCGACGCCGCGGACGCGGCATTGTTGCGGTTGCTGACGCCCATCACCAAGGCGGTCACCGGCAAGCAGGCCGTCGCGGCCGCGAGCGAAACGCTCGAAGCCTTCGGCGGTGCGGGTTATCTCGAGGATACGATGCTGCCGGTGCTGCTGCGCGATGCGCAGGTCCTGCCGATCTGGGAAGGCACCACCAACGTGCTGGCCCTCGATGCACTGCTGCGTGCCGACTTCGCGACCGGGGCCGCCGCGCTGCGTGCCCGGGTCGCTGGCGTTCATCAGGGTATTTCCGATCCGGCCTTGCGCGCGGTGACCGATGCCGCCCTGCGCGCCGTGGACCGCGGCATCGCGTGGCAGCGCGCCGCCGCCGACGAGCGAGCGCTGCAGGCCGGTGCGCGGCGGCTCGTGCTGTCGCTCGGCCGCGCGTACGAGCTCGCCCTGCTCGCCGAGCTGGCGGACGCGGCGAGCATCGACAGCGCAGATCGCGCCAACGCCCGCCGTGCCTGCCTGCAATTGCAGGCCGCCGGCTACTTCTTCGTGTAGATGATCTCCATCATCTTCATTTCCCTGCCATCCTTGCCGGGCCCGAACATCTCGAACACCTGGGTCTTGAGGCTCGACCAACGGCTCGTCATGCGCGCAGTGACCGGCCCCTTCTTGATCGGGTCGTTCCAGCTGCCGCTGAATTCGCACGCGCCCATGGCGTTGCAGGTTCCGTGGCTCACCATCAGGCCGGTCGAAAAGTTGTCCATCCATGTGGACCAGTACTTGCCGCTGACGTTGTCGTAGCCGGACATGCCGTGGCCCGTGAACGGTGCGCCCATCATCGAGGCATCCAGCGATTCGACCAGCACCCGACCGCCGAGGATCATCTGGCGCGTTGCCGTGCCCGTTTCTTCCACCGGCTCGCCGCCCGCCTCGTACCAGCTCTTCAATTTGACGTCGTAGCTGCCGGCGGCCAGCGCGAGCGCCGCATGCGGCGCGCCGGGTGTACCTGCCTGGACATAGGCGTCCATTTCCGCCTGTTGCTCGGCGGTGGGCCGGGGCTTGTCCTGCTTGCCATCGTCCGCGATCACGGTCGTGGCGAACAGGGCCGCACAGGCCGTCCACAACATCCCCTTCACTGCCTGCGTCTTCATGGTTGCCGTCCTTGGCGTTGGTGGCGGCGCTCGCCACGCGAAGTATAGCGCCGCAGCCGCGAACGGCCTCAGCCCATCGCGATGACGAGGGCCGTCAGCCCGAGGCTGCAGGCCCCGGTCGCGACGGCGATCGTCAATGCGGCGGCGAACGGTCGAAATCCCACCTGGCTCATGCTCGCGAGCGATAGATTCAGGCCGACGGCGGTCATGCCGCAGATCATGAACAGCTCCGACAGCGACTGCGCGACTTCGAGCGTCGAACTCCAGCCGCCCGCGAGAGCGGCGTGGCCCGCGACGAATTGGTCACCGAGTCCGCGCACGACGACGAGCGCGATGAACGCCACGACGAACCACGGCACGAGCGGCCTGCGGCGCGGCTGCGGTGTCGCTCCGGACTCACGGGTGGCTTCGGCGTGCGCCAGCCAGCCGAGCAGTGGCACGAGCACGATGATCGACAGGTTGCGCAGCAGCTTGGTCGCGCTCGCGACGGCCACGGCATCCGGCGAACCGAATTGCTGCGAATAGATGAGCGATGCACCAATCACCTGCGAGGTGTCGTGGATCGCCGAGCCGAGGAACACGCCTGCCGGCAACGAATCGGTGCCGAAGAGCGTTGCTGCGATCCACGGGTACAGCAGCATGCCGAGGCTGCCAATCAGCACGACGCAGGTAAGCGCAGTGCCGGTATCGATGGCGCGCGCACGAATCACTGGCGCGGTCGCGACGATCGCCGTGCAGCCGCACACCGCCGAGCCGACGGCCAGCAGGCTCTGCAATCCGGGGGACAGGCCGAATGCACGGCCGACCACGCGGCCGACGAACAGCGCGAGGAGAATGCATCCGACGACGACCGGAATGGCCACGCGACCCACGCCGGCGAGCCCCGGCAGTGTCAGGCGCAGGCCGACGAGCGCAATGCCGATCAGCAGCAACGTGCCGAGGATCCAGCGAACCCCGGCTTCGGTGCGTGCGCCGACCCCGATGAAATGCCGCCACAGCACACCGAGGACGATGCCGACGAGCACGGGACTGACAGGTGACGGACGGCCACCGGCGAGTGCAGTGCCGATTTCCTGCGTGCCGATTTTCGCGGTGAGGGCGAGCGCGAGTGCGAGCGCCGCACCCGGCAGCACTGCCTGCCAGGCGCTCGCCTTGTCCGGCACGGTCATTCAGCGCGAACTGGGGGCGCCCAGCGATGTGGACGAAGCGGCCATCTGTCGCAGACGCGAGCGTTTCGTGACCATGCGCTCGTGCAGGCGGGTCAGGCAATCGCTTGCCGTGTTCTGGAACAGGAACGGCAGCAGCGCATGGATCACGCAGGCGAAACCCGCCACCATCATCGACAGCCCGCAGCGCCCCGCGACACCGAGGTGCTGCAGGTAGGTCTCGCCGACCGACCGGGGATGCTCGGTAAAGGCCTGCTGGATACTCACGGGGGCCACTGTAGCCATTCGGGCGCGCAACAGGAGTGCAAAGTAGTGGACTTCCGAGCGCCTCATGACAATAATGTTTCTCGTTCAGGCCATTCGGCGCAATAAAATACCTTGGACCGCATCGACAGAGCGATTCTGGACCTGCTGCAACGGGACGGCACGATGGGCGTGGCGGAAATTGCCGAGAGCGTCGGGCTGTCCAAGGCGCCCTGCTGGCGGCGTATCCGCCGCATGCAGGAACGGGGCGTGATCCGCCAGACCGTGGCACTGCTCGATCCGAAGCTGCTGAACGTCGGCACCACGGTCTTCGTCACGATCAAGACCGCAAATCACAGCGAGGCATGGTACGAGCGCTTCCTGCACACGCTGGACAACATCCCCGAGGTCGTCGAGATCTACCGCATGAGCGGCGACGTGGACTACCTGCTGCGCGTGGTGGTGCCCGACATCGAAGGCTACGGCACCGTGTACCAGCAGCTGATCGCGGGATGTGAATTCCTCGACATCAGTGCGAGCTTCGCGATGGGCTCGATCAAGCACACGACCGCGTTACCGCTCAACCACCTCGTTGCCGGCTGAAGTCGCCTTGCTGCGCGCCCGGTAGATGCTGGCGCGCATCAGCAACATCGCGGTGGCCGGCGAGGTCACCACCACGAACACGGTGATCAGGAACTCGTGCAGCACCGGGCGTCCGACGATCGCCGACGATACGAACATCGACGCAAACAGCATGCAGCCGCAACCCAGGGTATTGCCCATCGACGGCCCGTGCATGCGCGCCTGGAAGCTCGGCAGGCGCAACAACCCGAGCGAGCCGGTCACGGTGAGCAATCCGCTCGCGACCAGCAGGAGCGCGGCAGGCACGGCCGCCCACAACGGCAGTTCGACGCCGCTCATGGCTCGATCACCTCACCACGCAGCAGGAACTTCGCGAGCGCGACCGAGCCCACGAAACCGAACAGCGCAATGAGGAGCGCGATCTCGAAGTAGAAGCTCGACCCCGAGCGGATGCCGAGCGCGAGCAGCATCAGCATGCCGTTGATGTACAGCGTGTCGAGGCCCAGCACGCGGTCCTGGGCTGCCGGCCCGCGGATGACCCGCCAGGTGGCGAACAGCATCGCCATTCCGAAGCAGCCTGAAGCGAACCATGCGGCGTAGTCGAGCAGTGTCATGGCTGGAAGATCCCGATCAGTGGGCGCTCATAGTGTTCCTTGATGGTACGGATCCAGCCCTCCTCGTCGCGCAGGTCGAGCACATGCAACGTGAGCAGGCCGCGCTCCGCGTCGAAGTCGACCCACACGGTGCCCGGCGTGGACGTGATGATGGTCGCGAGCACCGCAAGGCCATGCGGATCGCGCAGTTCGAGCGGAATGTCGAGGAAGGCCGAACGTATGCTTCGTTCGCCGACGAGGCCGAGGATGATGCGCCCGACCGCGATGTTCGAACGAACGATGTCGACGAACACGGTCCACAGCAAGCCGATCGCCAGCTGCGGGCGATAAAGGCGCGGTCGCAGCGGCCGCAGCTTCGCGGACCAGAAAGTCAACAAGAGCGCGAGCAGGATCCCGAGCACGACCTGTCCGGTCGACACCGTGTCGTTCATCAGCAGCCACATCAGGGCGAGCGCGATGGCAAGCACCGGCGCGAAATGCTTCACAGCACCTCCTTGCCGGCAAGCACCGTCTCGATGTAGACCTGCGGCGCACGCAGCGATGCGGCGGCCTCATCCAGGAACGCCATCACCGGTCCCGCCGCCACCGTCAGCGCGATGCACAGCAGTACCAGGACGGCCACCGGCCCGGCTTCGAGTACGCGCAGTCGCGGCGTGTTGCGGCCGGTCGCCGACCAGAAGAGACGCATCCCGATGCGTGTCAACGCCACGAGACTCGCGAGGCCCGTTGCCAGCGTCACGCCCACCAGCACCCACACCGGAGCGGACAAGGGCGCGCCGTCGACGGCATGGATCGCGGCCGACAGCAGCGCGAACTTCGCGACGAATCCGGACAGCGGCGGAGAGCCTGTCACGAGCAGCACGCAGAACGCGAACATGATGCCCATGAACGCCATCGCCGCGGGAATCGCCACGCCGACCTCGTCATCCTGCGCGTGCAGCGCCGGGGCGCGACGCACGCCGAACGGCACATAATGCGGCGGCACCTCCGGCTCGGGTGCGGCCGTGGGTAATTGTACCGGCGATCGCCAGGTGCGCTCGGTCATGCCGGACAACATGAAGAACGCGGACGTCGCGAGCACCGAGCCAATCAGATAGAAGAGCGCCGGGGCCATGAGCGCCGGGATGTCGAGGCCGATCACCGTCAGCAACAGGCCCGAGGAGACGATCGCCGAGAACGCGACGAGGCGCGCGAGGTGCTGCGCGGCGAGCATGCCGAAGATGCCGAAGCCCATCGTCAGGATGCCGAGGTAATACATGCCGCCGCGGAACAGGTCCGGGCGCAGCATCGTCGAACCCTCGATTGCGGCGAGCACGTCGGCACCGGCGCCGAGGGAGCCCACGCGCAGCAGCACATACACCCCGACCTTGGTGAGGATCGCGAACACGGCGGCCACCGGTGCGGCAGCGGCAGCATAGGCGGTCGGCAACCAGAAGTTCAGTGGCCACGCGCCCGCCTTGATCAGGAACGCGACCGCCAGGATCGAGGTCGCGGCATCGAACAGCGCGCGCTCCTTGCCCTGCAGGGCCGCGGCGGCCGCCGGCAGTTCGGCGATGTTGAGGCTGCCGGCAACGCCGTAAACCAACGACACGCCGATCAGGAACAGCAGCGAGCCGATCAGGTTCACGACGATGTAGTGCAAGCCGATCTTCACCCGCTGCGTACTCGATCCGTGCAGCAACAGGCCATAGGACGCCGCGAGCAGCACTTCGAAGAACACGAACAGGTTGAACAGGTCACCGGTCAGGAATGCGCCGTTCACGCCCATCAGCATCAGCTGCAACAGCGAGTGGAAATGCGGCCCGACCCGATCCCAGTACGCGAGCGAATTCACGAACGCGGCCACCCCGACGACGGCAGTCAGCGTCAGCATCAGGCCGGCCAGGCGATCGATGACGAGGACGATGCCGAACGGCGGCTGCCACCCGCCGATCGCGTAGACGCCGACGCCCTGCGTCCACACATCCGGGAAGGCATCGGTCGTCAGCGTCAGCAGCGCGATGGCCGCGCCCAGCTGCACCAGCATCGACAGGCCCGCGATCGCGACGCGAATCCGGCGTGAGCGCTCGGTGAAGAACAGGATCGTCGCGGCCGCAACCAGCGGCGCGACGATCGGCACGATCGGCAGGTGCTGCAACAGGCCGTTCATGGCTCCCGCCCGTCGACATGATCGGTGCCGGCGAGGCCGCGCGCGACCAGCAGCACCACCAGCAGCAGCGCGGTGGTCGCGAAGCCGATGACGATCGCGGTGAGCACGAGCGCCTGCGGAACGGGATCGGCATACAGGGCGGGATCGGTGGCGCCAGCGCCCGCGATGATGGGCGCCTTGCCGATCGCGAGGCGACCCATCCCGAAGATGAACAGATTGACGGCATACGACAGCAGCGCGAGCCCGATGATCACCTGGAAGGTGCGCGGACGCAGCACCAGCCAGACCCCGGAGCCGGAAAACACGCCAATCGCGAGTGCGAACAGGATCTCCACGGCTCAGCCTTCCACTCGCTGCGGCTCGAGCGGTTCGCGCGGGCTGCGGAAGGACTGGTGCGCCAGTGACACCAGCATCAGCATCGTGGAGCCCACGACCACGAGGTACACACCGACGTCGAACAGCAGCACGCTCGCAAGATGCACCTCGCCGATCAGCGGCAGGTGCAGGTCGTAAGCGAGGCTCTTCAGGTACGGCTGCCCGAACGCGCACGCGAGCAGGCCGGCGCTGCCGGCCGACGCAAGACCAAGCGCCACCCAGTACTGCGGATGCACGCGCATGCGCCACTCGACCCACATGGCGCCCCCCACCATGTACTGCGTGATGAACGCGGTCGCCATCACGAGACCACCGACGAAGCCGCC
>CADEFJ010000045.1 GCA_902826575.1 uncultured Pseudomonadota bacterium
CCCACACTGCCTGGTAGCCGTCGACGTTGTGCTTCTTGCCGTCGGCATCGTTCCACGTGTAGACGCCGTCGACGAACTTGCCCTTGTGGATCAGGTCGCGTGCCGTGCTGTAGAGCTGGTCGAAGCTCATGTAGCCACTGCCACTCGCGCCCGCGCTCTGCAGCAGCAGCGTCTCGGTTTCACCAACGCCCTGCTGCTGGTAGTACGTTCCTTCGCAGAAATAGCTGAGCTGGCGCTCTCCCTGGACACGCCCGCGATCGAAGCTGAAGGCCCCTTTCAGGATGTAGCGCACCTGGTCGAAGTTGTGCCGGTGCCGCGGCGTGAAGAAATCCTCGGTGGTGATCGAGATGGAGAAATCGAAATTGTCGATAGCGCCCGGCTCGCCCTGCAGCAGCGCGATGAAGCCGATGCCGCCGGGGCGATGCTCGGACGTGCCGCGGCGGGGCGCGGTCTCTCGATGGGCGATCTGCATGGTCGGCCTCCGGGCCAGTGTTGAACCCCGATTGTAGGACAATATCCGTGTACACACAATCATGGGCGAGCCGGACCAAAGGTGGCAGTCGCGCAGTGGGGCGGGCAGCACCCGCCCCCGCCCGGGACGGTTAGCGCGGTGACTTGCCTATCCAGCGGCTGGAATCGTCCAGCAGCTTCTTCATGTCTTCATTGGTCTGCGGCAGCTTGTCTGCGGGCAGGTCGAGGATGTTGAGCGGGACTTCCTGCACGTACTGGTCGAACACAGGTTTGACGACTTCGAGCGGATAGCGCGGGATCGTGCGCCCCGCGCGGAACTGCGCGATCGGGATCTCCGCCTCGATCACGCTGTCGTCGTTGCTCGGGTCCTCGGCGATCACGCGCCCCCCGGGCGCGACGATCAGCGAACCGCCGCCGTATTGCGCCGGCACGCCCGAGTCCGGCGGGAAGGTGATGTTCGACATCGCGGTATACACATTGTTGTAGTACGCGACCGCCTGCACGTCGATCCTGGTGAACAGCGTCGCGGTGCGCAGCATGATCTCGGTGCCGCGCATCGCGAATGCCGCGAACACGAACGGATCGATCTGCACCGTGCTCACCGCGATGTTGCCGAACTCGGTCATCAGCACCGGGAACTCCTCCTCGATGCCGTATTTCGCGCGGAACCTGTCACGCACGTTCTCGACGGTGGTCGTCGGGACTTCCTCGTTCGGAATGAGCCGGGTGGCATTGCGCGACTTCCAGTACGCGCGCTTGACCTTGCCATCGCGACCGATCACGGGATTCAGGCTGAGGATGTGGCCCGGCCAGTCGGGGTCGGTGGCGTAACTGCCAAAGACGATATAGGTGTCGCAGGCCTTGGCGAGTTCGCCGAGGCGGTCGGTCTCAGGGCCAGGCACCTGGATGGTGAACTTGAGCTTCTCCGCGCGCGTGCCGGCCGAGTAGCCTGTGAGCGGGAACTCGTTGAAGAGTATGAAATCGGGCTTCTTGCCCTTGGTGCACGCCTCGTTGATCCAGTGCGCCATCCGCTCGAGATTGGTGGCGAGGCCTTCAGCGACCGTCGGTGCCTTCTGCAGGTTCACCGGCGAGTTCTGCACCACCTTGAGCACGACCACGTCCTTCTCGAGCGGCACGGTCGGGTAGCTGCCGTCGGAACGCACCAGTGGGGGCACGGCGGGGGCCCCGATGGCCAGCGGTGGTGCGCCGGCAGCGGTGCTGCACAGCAGGATAAAGGTTGCAAGCGATCGTACCGACTTCATGGGTCATTTCCCCGAATCGAACAGGCACCAGTATATGTACCATCGACCTGCCACCGAAGCACCGGAGATGAAGATGAAAACCTACAACGTCGGCTACCTGATCGGCAGCCTTGCGAGCGAATCGATCAACCGCAAACTCGCCACGGCGCTGTTCAAGCTTGCCCCCGAGCAGCTCAAGTTCAAGGAAATCCCGTTCGCCGATTTGCCGCTCTACAGCTACGACTACGACGCTGACTACCCGGAGGCGGGCCGCAGGTTCAAGAAGGCCATCGAGAGCTCGGATGCGATCCTGATCGTGACCCCCGAGTACAACCGCTCCATCCCCGGCGCGCTGAAGAACGCCATCGACTGGGCCAGCCGCCCCTGGGGCACGAATTCGTTCGCGAACATCCCCTCGGGCGTCATCGGCACCTCGCCCGGCGCCATCGGCACCGCCGTGGGACAGCAGCACCTGCGCAGCATCCTCGGCTTCCTCAACTCGCCGCAGATGAACGCGCCGGAGGCCTACATCCAGTTCAAGGACGGGTTGATCAACGACAAGGGCGAAATAGCCGACGCATCGACCGCGAAGTTCCTGCGCAGCTACCTCGAGGCCTTCCACGTATTCGTGGCGCGCGTCCTGACGGTCCTTCCGCGCGACGCGTGACGCAAGAGCCAGGCGCCGATCGGCGCCGCGAAATCGGGCCGCTGCACCTGCTCAGTAAGGCTGCAGCGGCCCGAGGGGCACGATCCCGGTCGGATTGATCGTGCGGTGGCTCTCGTAGTAGTGCCGCTTGATGTGATCGAAGTGCACCGTGGCGCGGATGCCCGGGATTTCCATGATCCGCGCGGTGAATGCGTGCAGCGCCGGATAGTCGGCGATGCGGCGCAGGTTGCACTTGAAGTGCCCGTGGTAGACGGCGTCGAAGCGCAGCAGCGTCGTGAACAGGCGGATGTCGGCCTCGGTCAGCCGGTCACCGACCAGCCAGTCCTGCGCCGAGAGGCGCCCTTCGAGCCAGTCCAGGGTTTCGAACAGCGGCCGAATCGCGTCCTCGTACGCAGACTGCGTGGTGGCGAATCCGGCGCGGTACACGCCGTTGTTGACGGTTGTATAGACGCGCGCATTGACCGCATCGATCGCCTCGCGCAGCGGCGCGGGGTAGAAATCGCCCGGCTTCGCGCCGAGGCTGTCATACGCCGTGTTGAACATGCGGATGAGCTCGGACGATTCGTTGCTGACGATGCTGTTCGTGGCCTGATCCCACAGCATCGGCACCGTCACCCGCCCGGTCATGCCGGGCCGCGCGCGCGCGTAAAGCTGATGCAGGTAGTTCGCGCCCATGACCGGATCGGGCGTGACGCCCGGCCCGTCGGCAAAGGTCCAGCCGTGCTCGAGCATGCGCCAGTGCACCACCGAGACCGGCAGCAGTTCCTCGAGTCCCTTCAGCGCGCGCAGGATCAGGGTGCGGTGCGCCCAGGGACAGGCATAGCAGACGTACAGCCGGTAGCGGCCGGCCTCGGCCCGGTGCCCGCGCTGGCCTTGCGGCCCGGCACCGCCATCGGCCGTCAGCCAGTCGCGGAAGCTCGCCTCCTCGCGCCGGAATTCACCATCGCCGGCCGTGTCGTACCACTTGTCCTGCCATTTGCCGTCGATCAACAAGCCCACACGTCTCTCCAGTGCCGCAAGCCCGAGCCGGCGTTGCAGCTCGGGACGGTGTGGCGCCTCACACGCGCTCGAGCCAGCCCCTGGTGTCCGGCGCCTCGCCGGTCTGGATCGCCACGAGTGCCTGGCGCAGCCGCTGGGTCACCGGGCCGATCCGGCCGTCGCCGACCTTGTGATCGCCGCTGCGCGTGACCAGCGTGCCGACTCCCGCGAGCACCGCGGCGGTGCCCGACAGCGCCGCCTCGCCCGTCTTCACCCACTCGAGCATTTCCGCCACGCTGAACTCACGCTCTTCGACGCGAAAGCCGAGATCGCGCGCCATCGCGAGCAGCGAATCGCGCGTCACGCCGTGGAGGAATGAGCTGTCGAGGCTGCGGGTAAGCAACTGCCCTTCGCGCAGCAACAGGAAATTGGCGGCGCCCGTCTCCTGCACGGCGCCCGCAGGGCAGAACAGCACCTGGTCGACAGCGTACTGCTTGCGCGCCGCGAGCGTGGGCCCGAGTGCCGCGGCATAATTGCCGCCCGTTTTCACCACGCCGAGATGCGAGGCCGTGCGCGTCGTCTGTTCCTCGACGAAGATGCGCAGCGGCTTGGCGCCACCGGCAAAGTAATCCCACACCGGACTCGCGAGCACGATCAGCAGCGCCGTGTTGCTCGGCGTCGCCGCGGCACCGATATTGGGCATCGTGCCGATCAACATCGGTCGCAGGTACAGCGCACCGGGCGGCTCGGGCACCTGCCCGTGGCTGGCACGCACGACCTCGCGCACCATCGTGGCGAGCTGCGCAGCGTCGGGTTCGGGCAGCACCAGCTGGCGCGCGCTCTGGCGCATGCGCTCGATATGCTTGTCCATGCGGAACACGCTGACCGCGCCATCCTTGCCGCGATACGCCTTGAAGCCCTCGAAGCATTCGCTGCCGTAGTGCAGGACGTGCGCGGCGGGATGCATCGGGATCGGCGCGACCGGCTGCAGTGCATGCGCCTGCCAGCGGCCGTCGCGGTACTCCGCCACAGCCATGGTGTCCGTCAATACACTGCCGAAGGCCGGCTTCGCCACGTTGCTCATCATTCAACCCTCGCCCTGCAGGAATATCGTCGCCGGGTGCTCGAGCAGGGACTTGAGCGCCTGGATCATCGAAGCGGCATCGTAACCGTCGACGAAGCGGTGATCGAACGATGATGAAAGATTCATCATCAGGCGGACCGCGATCGCCCCGCCGCGCACGACGGGCCGTTCGACCGCGCTGTTCACGCCGATGATCGCCACTTCGGGTGCATTGATCACCGGCGTGGAGGCAATGCCTCCCATCCGGCCGAGGCTCGTGATCGTGAGTGTCGAGCCGGAGAGTTCCTCGCGCGAGGACTTGTTGCGGCGGGCACGCTCCGCCGCATCGCGAATCGCGGTCGCGAGTTCACGCAGCGACAGGCTGTCGGCATGGCGCACGACGGGCACCTTGAGGCCGTCTGGTGTCTGGGTCGCGATGCCGAGATGCAGCGCCGCGTGCTGCACGAGCACATTGCGCTCGGCATCGTGAAGCGCATTGCATTGCGGGAACGCGGGCAGCACGCGCGCGAGTGCGAGACCGAGGAACGGCAGCAGCGTGAGCGACGGCGTACCCTCCGGCGCCCCCGCGTTGAGGTGCACGCGCAGCGCCTCGAGCTCGGTGATATCGACTTCCTCGACGTACGCGAAATGCGGAATGTTGCGCTTGGCTTCGCTCATGCGCTGCGCGATCACGCGGCGCAGGCCGATGATCCTGACCTCGGTGGTGCCGGTACGCGCTGCGCGCGCCGCCGCCGGACGCGCCGCGCCGCCAGTCGTCGCGCCCGCCGCGGTCTTTCCTGCCGCGGTCGTGCCGGCCGCCGCCGCCTGGAAATCCTCACGGGTCACCCGGCCGCCCGGGCCAGTGCCCGTGATCGTCTGCAGGTCGATGCCCGCTTCCTTCGCGCGCCGCCGGGTTGCCGGCGAGGCCATGACGCGACCAGCGGCCGACGCGCTTGAGGCCGCCGCCGCGGGTGCCGCGGTGCGTGTCGACGAGGGTGTCGACGAGGGTGTCGCCATGGGTGTCGGCGCCACCGTTGGCGCGGGGGCGGCCGGTGCAGTCGTCTGCGGCGTCGACGCACCATTTCCGGTGTCGAACACGATCAGCTCGGACCCGACCGCAATCATCTCGCCGGGTTGGCCCTGCGTGCGCACGACGCGCCCCGATACGGGAGCGGGAATCTCGATCGCCGCCTTCTCGGTCATGACGTCGGCGATGATCTGGTCTTCCTGCACTACGTCGCCGGGCTTGACGTGCCACTGCAGCACCTCGGCGGTGACCGTGCCTTCGCCCAGGTCGGGCATCTTGAATACGTACTGCGACATCCTGCCCCCGTTGTCAGCTTGCCGACATGACCGCTTCCAGCGCCTTCGCCACTCGCCGCTGACCGGGAAAATACTCCCATTCGAAGGCGTGCGGATACGGTGTGTCCCAGCCGCCCAGGCGACCGATCGGCGCCTGCAACTGCCAGAAGCATTGCTCCTGGATCGTGGCGGAGAGCTCCGCGCCGAAGCCGGCAAAGCGCGTGGCTTCGTGCACGATCAGGCATCGGCCGGTGCGGCGTACCGATTCGCACAGGGTCTGCGTGTCGAGCGGCACGATGGTGCGCACGTCGATGACCTCGGCATCGAGACCGAGTGACTGCGCAGCCGCCTGCGCCACGTGCACCATGGTGCCGTAGGAGATGATGGTGACATCCCCGCCCGGGCGCACGATCTGCGCCTTGCTGATGGGCACGGTGTAATGCCCCTCGGGCACCTCGCCGCCCGGATGCACGCTCCACGGCACGGCGGGCTTCTCCGGATCGCCATCGAACGGTCCGTTGTAGAGCCGCTTCGGCTCGAGGAAAATCACCGGATCGTCGTCCTCGATCGCCGCGATCAACAGGCCCTTGGCATCGTATGGATTCGACGGCATGACGACCTTGATGCCGCAGATCTGCGCGAACACGGCCTCGGGACTCTGCGAGTGGGTCTGGCCACCGCGTATGCCGCCGCCGCACGGCGTGCGGATCGTGACCGGAGCAAAGAACTCCCCGGCGCTGCGGTAGCGCAGCCGCGCGAGCTCGCTCACGATCTGGTCGTAACCGGGATAGATGTAGTCGGCGAACTGGATCTCCGCCACCGGGCGCAGGCCGTTCACCGCCATGCCGATCGAGGTCGCGACGATGCCGAGTTCGGAGATCGGCGTATCGAGCACGCGATGCTCGCCGTACTTGCGCTGCAGGCCATCGGTGGTGCGGAACACGCCGCCGAAATAGCCGACGTCCTCGCCAAGCACCACGACGCCCGGGTCGCGCCCGAGCATGACGTCCATCGCGGAGTTCAACGCCTGGATCATGTTCATCCGCGCCATGGCTCAGCTCCGCTCCGCGCGCAGTTGCTCGCGCTGGTGCACGAGGTGCTCGGGCAGTTCCTTGAAAACGTCCTCGAACATCAGGTCGGGATCGAGCCGCGGACCCTCGTTCAGGGTGCCGAACCTGGCCGCCTCGCGCCACGACTCGGCAACGTGCCCGTCGAGCTCCTGCTCGAGTGCGGCGTGGCGCTCCTGCGACCACTCACCGAGCGTGATGAGGTGCTGCTTGAGGCGCTCCACCGGATCGCCGAGCGGCCAGTGCTCGTATTCGTCCTTGGGGCGATAACGCGAAGGATCGTCGCTGGTCGAATGGGCCGAGGCGCGATAGGTCACGTGTTCGATCAGCGTCGGGCCCCCGCCCTTGCGCGCGCGTTCGGCGGCCCACTGCGTCACCGCATGCACCGCCAGGAAATCGTTGCCGTCGACGCGGATGCCCGCGACTCCATATCCGGGACCCCGCGCCGCGAACGTGGATTTCTCACCGCCCGCAAAGCCCTGGAAGGTCGAGATCGCCCACTGGTTGTTGACGATGTTGAGCAGTACCGGCGCCTGGTAGACCTCGGCGAACACCATGCCGGCGTGGAAATCGCTCTCGGCGCTCGAACCCTCGCCGATCCAGGTCGCTGCGACGTGATCCTCGCCCTTTATCGCCGCGGCCATGGCCCAGCCGACAGCCTGCGGGAACTGCGTCGCGAGGTTGCCGGAAATCGAGAAGATGTTGCCGTCCCGCCAGTGATACATCACCGGCAGCTGGCGCCCCTTGCACATGTCGCGCGTATTCGACAACAGCTGGCACATCAGGTCGACGAGCGGCCGGCCGCGCACCATGTAGAGGCCCTGGTTGCGGTAGGACGGGAACAGCATGTCGCCCGGCCGCAGCGCCATGGCCTGCGCGACCGACACGGCCTCTTCGCCGTAGCTGCGCATGTAGAAGGAAATGCGCCCCTGGCGCTGGGTGCGCTGCATGCGCTCATCGAAGATGCGCGTGAGCAGCATGTGGCGCAGGCCCATCTGCATCACTTCGGGCTCGAGGGTCGGATCCCACGCGCCGACCGCACGATGCTCGTCATCGAGTACCCGCACGATGCCGGTGGCGAGCGGCAGCGTCGCCTGCGCCGAGACCTTGACGTCGGGACGCGGTTGCTTGCCCGCGGGCTGCAGCTTCAGGTAGCTGAAATCCGCCTTGTCGCCCGGCCGGGCTGGCGGTTGAGGAACGTGCAGTCTGGTGCGCGGACGACTCGCCATGTTTCGACTCCTTGACCCCGCCGCCCACTATGCGCCGACGGCCCGCCATGAATATTGCAAAGATGACCGGATATGGCCAGAATCCGGAATGTTCATTTCACTATCGGCCATTCTTAGAAACATATGAACCAACCTGGCCTCGACCGTACCGATCTTCGCATCCTCGACGCCTTGCAAAAGGATGGTGCGCTTTCGGCGGCGGAACTGGCCGAACGGGTGAACCTTGCGGTCACCACCTGCTGGCGCAAGGTACGCCGGCTCGAGGAACAGGGCGTGATCCGCCAGCGCGTCGCGCTGCTCGATCGCGAAAAGGTGGGCCTCGGCGTCACCGTCTTCGCGCACGTCAAGCTCGCCGCCCACGGGCGCGACAACCTCGGGCGTTTCGACCAGGCCATCCGCCGCCATCCCGAAGTGCTCGAGTGCTACACGCTGATGGGCGACTGGGACTTCCTGCTGCGCATCGTTGCGCGCGACATCAAGGCCTATGAGGCTTTCTTCCTCGATCAGCTCTCGAAGATCCCGGGCATCCAGTCGCTCAGTTCCTCGATCGCCATGACTGTGGTCAAGGAAACGACGCAGCTGCCGCTCACGCTGCGTTAACGCAGGGTGCGCAGGTCGAGCCGCAGCACCGCTGCGTCCTCGCGCCCGCCGACCGCCTGGTAATAACCACGACGCACGCCAACCGGCTCGAACCCCATCGACTGGTAGAGGCGGATCGCCGCGAGATTCGACGGGCGCACCTCGAGAAAGGCCTCGTCCGTGCCGGCAGCGGCGGCGCTGGCGAGCAAATGGCGCAGCACGGTGCGCCCGATGCCGCGTTCGCGCATCGCCTCGCGCACGCACAGGTTGAGGATGTGCGCTTCGCCTGCGCCCAGGCTCATCACGCCATAGCCGATCAGGGCTGGTCCCAGTTCCACGACGCGACAGACGTAGCCCACGCGCAGGCAGTCGCGAAAGATGCCCTCGCTCCACGGGAAGGGGTAGGACTCGCGCTCGAGCGCGGCAATGGCATCGACGTCGGCCTCCGTCATCGGCCGAAGCTGCACCTCCGGAAGGGGCAGCTCATTGCGCGCCGCGGCCATCGAGCAGGTCCCGTGCGAGCTTGAGGTCATCCCACGCCTTGCGCTTCTCGGCCGGCGCGCGCAGCAGGTAGGCCGGATGGTAGGTCACGATGAGCGGTATGCGCCGCTCGCCAAAGTGGTGCACGCGCCCGCGCAACCGGGCGACCGCGGCATCGGTGCCGAGCAGTGTCTGCGCGGAAACGCGGCCGATCGCCAGCATGAGCGCCGGCTCGACCAGCGCGATCTGCCGCTCGAGATAGGGCAGACAGTTTGCTGCCTCCTCGGGCTTCGGGTCGCGGTTGCCCGGCGGGCGGCACTTCAGCACATTCGCGATGAACACGTTGTCGCGCGTGAGATCCACGGCTCGCAGCATCGAGTTCAGCAGCTGGCCGGCGCGGCCGACGAAAGGTTCGCCGCGCCGGTCCTCTTCGGCACCGGGCGCCTCGCCGACGATGAGCCAGCGTGCGCGGTGATTGCCGATGCCGAATACCGTCTGGGTCCGCGTCTCGCACAGGCTGCACTTCGTGCAGGCCGCCACCTCGGCGCGCAGCATCTCCCAGTCACCTGCGGGTGCGGGCTCCAGCCCCTTCGCGGGCGCGTCAGCCGATTCATGGCGCGACTCGTAGCGATCGATGCCGAGCGCCTCGAGATAGTGCGCGCGGCGCGCAATCGCGCTGCCGTTCACAACCGACGCAGTCGCCGCACGAACCATTGCACCGGCGCGGACAACGCATAAGTCGAAAACATTGCAAGCAGCATCGTCGGCGGGTCGATCGCGATCAACGCCAGGAACAGCGGCACGACGACGAAATAGTAGTAACGCACGCGCTTGTCGACATCGACCTGCTTCAGGCTCATGTACGGGAAGCTCGTCACCATCAGCGCGCCGGCCAGCACAGTGACGCAAAAGGCGATGATCAGCTCGGCGAGCGCATCCGTGCCGCGCCAGGTGCTCGAGAACCAGACGTAGGCGGCCACCACGGCCGCAGCGGACGGACTCGGCAGTCCCTCGAAGTAACGCTTGTCTTCCGCGGCGCGCGTATTGAAACGCGCCAGGCGCAGCGCCGCCGTGACGGCATAGACGAAACAGGCGACCCAGCCGATGCGGCCCCAGGTGTGGCCATACTCGGCGATGCGCTCCACGCCCCACTGGTACATGACGATCGCCGGGGCAAGCCCGAAGGCCACCATGTCGGCGAGACTGTCGTACTCCTTGCCGAATGCACTCTCGGTGCCGGTCCAGCGCGCCACCCGGCCATCGAGCCCGTCGAACAGCATCGCCGCGAACACGGCGAGGCCGGCACGGTCGAAATTGCCGTCGATGGCCGCCACGATCGCGTAGAAACCGGCGAACAGGCAACCGGTCGTGAACGCGTTCGGCAGCAGGTAAACACCGCGACTGCGCGGCGCGGAGTCGGGGCTCGGTGTGGACATGACGCGCATCATATAAGATGCGCCGCCCCACTGTCGTTCAGCCGATGGAGCCCGTTTCGCCGATGCGCTGGTCCCGTTACCCGATCAATACGATGAAAGACACGCCCGCCGAGGCGGAGCTGGTCAGCCACCGGCTGATGCTGCGCGCGGGCCTGATCCGCCGCCTCGCGGCGGGCATTTACACCTGGACCACGCTCGGCCTGCTGACGCTGCGCAAGGTCGAGGCCATCGTGCGCGAGGAAATGGACCGGGCCGGAGCCTTCGAAGTACTGATGCCCGCGGTACAGCCCGCCGAGCTGTGGCAGGAATCGGGCCGCTGGGGCGAGTACGGCCCGGAGCTGCTGCGCCTGCAGGACCGCCACGAGCGCGATTTCGTCATCGGGCCGACCCATGAGGAAGTGATCACCGACTTCGTGCGCCGCGATCTGCAGAGCTATCGGCAACTGCCGGTGAATTTCTACCAGATCCAGACCAAGTTCCGTGACGAGATCCGACCGCGCTTCGGCGTGATGCGGGGACGCGAATTCATCATGAAGGATGCGTACTCCTTCCACCTCGACGAGGCCTCGATGGCCGCGGGCTACGCCGCGATGCGCGACGCGTACACGCGCATGTTCACGCGCATGGGCCTCGACTTCCGCGCCGTGCGCGCCGACAGCGGCGCGATAGGCGGCAGCGCGTCGGAGGAGTTCCAGGTGCTCGCGGATTCCGGCGAGGACGCGATCGTGTTCTCCGACGGCGATGCGTATGCGGCCAATCTCGAGATGGCCGAGGCGGTCGCGCCGGCGGCACCGCGTGCCGCACCCGCTGCCGCGCTCGAGCGCGTCGCGACGCCGCAGGTGCGCACGATCGCCGCACTCACCGCCTTCCTGAATGTGCCGGCGGCGCAGTGCGCGAAGACGCTGCTGGTCGAGGCGGCCGATGGCGGAGTCGTGGCGCTGGTGCTGCGCGGCGATCACGAGCTGAACGCCGTGAAGGCGCAGAAGCTCGCGGCAGTCGCCTCGCCGCTGCGCCTGGCGAGTGCCGAGGCGGTGCTCGCGGCCTCGGGTGCGGAGCCCGGTTTCGTCGGGCCTGTCGGGCTCAAGTGCCCGGTGATCGCCGATCGCAGCGCCGTGGTGATGGCCGACTTCACCTGCGGCGCCAATGCCCACGACACGCACCTCACTGGTGTCAACTGGGGCCGCGACCTGCCCGAGCCGCAGGTGGCGGACATCCGCAACGTGGTGGAGGGCGACGCAAGTCCCACCGGCACCGGCCGGCTGTCGATCATGCGCGGCATCGAGGTCGGACACATCTTCCAGCTCGGCCGCAAGTACAGCGAAGCAATGAACTGCGCCGTCCTCGATGAGGCCGGCCGCAGCACGACCCTGCTGATGGGCTGCTATGGCATAGGTGTGACGCGCGTCGTGGCGGCCGCCATTGAACAGAATCACGATGATCGTGGCATCATCTGGCCGGAGCCGATTGCGCCGTTCCAGGTGGTACTGGTCCCGATCAACCCCGCGAAGTCGCAACGAGTCCGTGAAACCGCCGACCGCCTTTACGATGAGTTCACCCGCGCCGGCATCGAAGTGCTGCTCGATGACCGCGACGCGCGCCCCGGCGCCAAGTTCGCGGTCGCCGAGCTGCTCGGCATCCCGCATCGCATTGTCGTGGGCGATCGCGGCCTCGATGCCGGCAAGCTCGAATACCGCCACCGCCGCGCCACCGAGAGCGAAGAGCTGGCGGTCGACGATGCGCTCGCCTTCATCCGCTCACGCCTCGCGCCGCGCTGAACCGGAGCGCGCAGGGCGGCTGGCCGCCGCGCTGGCGGCATGGACACTCGCGTGGACACTGGCCGCCCCGGCGGGCGCGGCACCCGTCGCCGAGCAGCAGCAGGAAGCGGGCCTGCGCACGGTGATCGAGCGCGCCATCTCGCAGGCCGAGTGCTTCCCCGACGAATACGAATCGGCCGTGTGGTTCACGATGATGGAGCCGCGTCTCGTGAAGCGCGTGCCCGACAAGGCCGAACGCCTCGAGATCCTGCGCACCGTATTCTGCGAGGCCCACCGCAAGGGCGAAGTGCGCCTGCCCCCGGGGCTGGTGATGGCCGTGATCGACATCGAGAGCCGCTTCGATCGCTGGGCCGTCTCCTACGCGGGTGCGGTCGGGCTCATGCAGATCATGCCGTTCTGGCCCGAGAAGCTCGGCATGCAGCGCCACCAGCTGACGCAGATCGGCCCGAACATCCGCATGGGCTGCGCGATCCTGCGCTACTACCTCAGGTACGAGAGCAACAACATCCAGAAGGCGCTGGCGCGCTACAACGGCAGCGTCGGCCGGCGCACCTACTCCGACCTCGTGATCAACAGCTGGAGTCGCTGGAACGGGGCCGATGACCTGGGACTGTCGGCCTCGACGACTGTTCAGCCGGTCGCGAAGCCCGCAGGCCGCTGATCGGGCGCGAGGTCGAGTTCCTCGACTTCGACTGCGGTCACCTTCGAGGCACTCGAGCCGATCCACAGCACTTCGATGAAGCGCGCGACCGGTTCCTGCGGGCCGCAGGCAAGCACCTCGACACGCCCGTCCGGCAGGTTGCGCGCATGGCCCAGGATGCCGAGCTCGCGTGCGCGACGTGCCACCGTGGCGCGGTAGAACACGCCCTGCACGCGGCCCGACACCAAACACTTGCGCGCGATCATCGAGGACGATTCTACAATGCGCCCATGAGCGAGATCCTCGTCCTGTATTACTCGCGCACCGGCGCCACCGCCGAACTCGCACGCCAGGTCTGCCGCGGCATCGAGAGCGTCGCGGGCGCCAGTGCGCGGCTGCGTACCGTGCCGCCGGTGAGCGCCGAGAGCGAAGCGCCGGCGCGGCCGGTGCCCGCAAGTGGCCCGCCCTATGCGACGCTCGCCGACCTGCGCGAGACGCAGGGCCTCGTGCTCGGCAGTCCGACGCGCTTCGGCAACATGGCCGCGCCGCTCAAGTATTTCCTCGACGGCACATCGAGCCTGTGGCTCGACGGCACCCTGGCCGGCAAGCCGGCCGGCGTTTTCACCTCGACCCAGACCCAGCATGGCGGGCAGGAGACCACACTCCTGTCGATGATGCTGCCGCTCCTGCACCACGGCATGTACATCGTCGGCATTCCGTATACGGAGCGGGAACTGTCGACCACACGCACGGGCGGCTCGCCGTACGGCGCGTCGCATGTCGCGGCGCACGCCACCGTGGCCACGCTGTCGGACGAGGAGACGACGCTGGCGCGGGTGCTCGGCAAACGCGTCGCCGAACTCGCGCAGCGCATCGTTACTGCGGGCCGCTGAGCACGTCTCGCACGAACGGCACGGTCAGGCGCCGCTGCGCTGCCAGCGCCGCGTCATCGAGCGTGTCGAGCAGCCGATAGAGCGTCTGCATGTCGCGCGGGAAGCGCCGCTGCAGGAAGCGCACGGTCTCATCCGGCAGATCCACGCCACGCAACTTCGCACGCAGCCGCAGTGCCTGCATGCGCCCGGCTTCATCGAGGGGCTGCAGCGCGAACACGGGCGCCGCCGCGAAACGCGACGCGATGTCGCGCAGCGACCAGCCCAGTGCCGCCGGCGGCTCGCTCGCCGCCACGAGCAGGCGCGCGCCGCGCTCCTCCAGGTCGCGGTAGAGGCGAAACAGCACCTCGTCCCACGGCCGCTGCCCGGCGACGAGGTGCAGGTCGTCGAGGCAGACGCAGTCGAGGTCGCGCCAGCCGTCGAGTACCGCGGCGTCGCCCTGCGCGAACTGCGCAAGCGGCACATAGCCCGCGCGTGTTTGTTCAGCGGCGCGGGCGCAGGCGGCCTGCAGCAGGTGCGTCTTGCCGGCACCCGCGGGCCCGTGCAGCCAGGTGACGCCGAAATGGTCGCCCGCCGCGAGCGCAGTGACGTGCCGCAAGGCCTCCGCACTGGATCCGGCGACGAAGCTCGCGAAGCTCGCACGGTCGCGCAGGCGCACGCCCAGTGGCAACTGGCGCGGCTCAGGCATGCGGCATGGCGCAGAGCTGCCAGGCGCGCCGCGCGAAGCGGCCCACATAGTCCCAGGCGGACACCAGCGTAGTGACCAGTGTCACGAGCGACAGCGCGAGGATGACCTCCCAGGGCGGCACGCCGGTAGCGGCGCGCAACATGGCGAGCACCAGCACGATGATCTGCAACAGGGTGTTGACCTTGCTGACGATGGTGGGCCGGCCGTTCAGCGGCCCGAACCACACGCGGTAGATGCTCGCGCCAATGCCGATCATCACATCGCGCGCCACCGCGGCGGCGGTCAACCACATCGGCACGAGGCCGAGCCAGGTCGCGAACACGAACACGAAGACCAGCAGTATCTTGTCGGCCAGCGGATCGAGCAGGCGCCCGATGTTGGAGGTCCAGCCGAAGCGCTTGGCAAGCCAGCCGTCGAGCCCGTCGCTGATCGCGGCAACGGTGAACAGCGCAAGAGCCAGGTCGGCGCGATTGTGCGCGAGCAATACGATGATCGGCCAGGTCAGCGCGATGCGCACGAGGCAGATGATGTTCGGCAGGTGCCGCATTGGAGTCGGAGCCGGGAGCTCAGGGCAACCAGCTCAGGGCCAGAGCGCCGCTCTGCGGCGTCGCGGCGGGCACGAGGCGGCCGTGGCCTGCGAGTGACGCGGCCAGCACATCCGCGCCGCCGCGCACAGTGACCCGGAAGGTCGCGGTCGTGCCGGCCGCCACCTCGAGCGCGACGCGCCGCACACCAGCGACCTGGGCGAGCGCCTGCGAAACGCCTGCGTAGGCCGCGAGGTCGGCGATGCCACTGACGCTCACCAGCACGTCGCCCTCGCTCGTGGAAGCGCTCGACACGTCGGCCGTGCGCACGAACGCGTCGGCGGCGCCATGCACTGCGCTCGCCGGCGCGCCGGACCAGCTTTCGGCCACCGCGGGTGACGCCAGCGACCATTGCCAGGTTGACGCAGACCCTCCATCGCCGCGCCCGACCAGTACCGCATCGGCGCCAAGTCGCTGCGCGGCAGGCAGGAGCATTTCCCGCGATGCCATCGCCCCCGAGCCGAGGTTCAGCGTGGCCGCGGGCACGATCGACACCGGCAGGCCCCGCTCCGCTGCCGCCGCTTCGATTGCCGCCTGCACGCCCTCGCCCGGCGCCGCGCCCTGCGGCACCTCGAGCACCACCAGGGTCAGCGGACGCTCAACGGGCCACAGGGCCCTGCCGGCCGCGAGGATCGCCGCATCGATGGCGTCGCCGTCGAGCGTGACCTCGGTCCGCCCGGCCGCGCCCGGGCGCGACAGCCGCACATACTGCTGCGCGTCGCTCACGAGCATGCCAAAGGCCGGATCGGAGGCGGCATCACGCCGCCCGGTGGCCCGCACGAGCGCGATGCGCATCGCCGCTGCCGGCACGGCAGCGGGCGCCGTCTCGCTCACCGTCACGTCGTAGACGCGCACGGCGCGCGCCGCCTCGGCAGTCGGCAGAAAGGCGAGCAACGCAAGCGCGGCACAGCGGATGGCAGCATGCATGTCGGCTATTATAGCGGTATGCCCGCCCCTGCTCCGCCGATCACCTACCGGGACGCCGGCGTCGACATCGACGCTGGCGACGCCCTCGTCGAACGCATCAAGCCCCTCGTGCGCCGCACGCAACGCCGCGAAGTACTCGGCGGCATCGGCGGGTTCGGCGCGCTCGTCGAAGTACCGCTCGACCGATACGTGCAGCCGGTGCTCGTGTCCGGCACCGATGGTGTCGGCACCAAGCTGCGCCTCGCGATCGAGACCGGCCGCCATGACACGATCGGCATCGACCTCGTCGCCATGTGCGCGAACGACGTCGCGGTGCAGGGCGCCGAGCCGCTCTATTTCCTCGATTACTACGCGACCGGCAAGCTGGATGTCGATGTGGCCGCCGCGGTGATCGGCGGCATCGCGACCGGCTGCCTGCAGGCCGGCGCCGCGCTGGTCGGCGGCGAGACGGCCGAAATGCCGGGCATGTATTCGGGCGATGACTACGACCTCGCGGGCTTCTGCGTCGGCATCGTCGAGAAGGCCTCCATTATCGACGGCAGCCGGGTCGCCGCGGGCGACGCCGTCATCGGGCTCGCCTCCTCCGGCGCGCACTCGAACGGCTATTCGCTGATCCGCAGGCTGGTCGGCGTCGCCGGCGCGAATGCCGGCACGCAGCTCGACGGCCAGCCGCTGTTCGATCGCCTGCTCGCCCCGACCCGCATTTACGTGCGCTCGCTGCTCGAACTCGCGCGGCGCATTCCGGTGCACGGCCTCGCCCACATCACCGGTGGCGGCCTCACCGACAACATCCCGCGCACCGTGCCCGCTGGACTCGAGGTCGTGCTGTCGCGCCGCGCCTGGCATCGCGATCCGCTGTTCGACTGGCTGCAGCGCACCGGCAACCTGCCCGACGCCGAGATGCATCGCACTTTCAACTGCGGCATCGGCATGGTGGTGATCGTCGCAGCCTCCGATGTCGATGCCGCACTGGCGCTGCTGCGCGCCCAGGGCGAGGCGGCGAGCGTGATCGGAGCCGTACGCAGCGGCGCCGCCGGTGTCGTGATCGAAGCATGACCGCGCCGCCGCCGTTGCGGCTCGCGATCCTGATTTCCGGCCGCGGCAGCAACATGGCGTCCATTGCGCGCGCGTGCGCCGCGCACACGATCAACGCGCAGGTCGCCTGTGTCGTCGCCGATCGTGCCGATGCGGCGGGGCTCGAGGCCGCGCGCGCGCTCGGCATCGATGCCTTTGCGGTAGTGGCCGCGGACCACGCCTCGCGCGCGGCGTTCGAAGCCGCGGTCGTCGCGCGCCTCGATTCCTGCACTCCCGATCTCGTCATCCTCGCCGGCTTTATGCGCATCCTCGGCGATGGTTTCGTCGCCCACTACCGCGGCCGCATGCTGAACATCCATCCGTCGCTGCTGCCGAAGTACAAGGGCCTGCATACCCATCGGCGGGCGCTCGCGGCGGGAGATACCGTGCACGGTTGTTCGGTGCACTATGTCACCGAGGAGCTCGATGGCGGGCCGGTCGTGCTGCAGGGCCGCCTGCGCATCGCATCCGGCGAGGACGAACAGCAGCTTTCAGCCCGTATTCAGGCAATGGAACATATCCTGTATCCGCGTACGATCGGCTGGATCGCCGCCGGTCGACTGGCTTGGCGCGACGATGGCGCCTGGCTCGACGGCCAGCCGCTGACCGCCCCGATCACGGAGGATTTCGATGGACCCGCGACCGACTAGCGCGCGACTCTGGACAGCGATTGCCGCTGCGGCGCTCGCCCTGGCAGGCGCGCGCGCGACCGTCGCCGCCGACTGGACCCCGACGCACTTCCACGCCACTTACGCGGTGCAATGGAAGGGCATCAACGCGGGCACCTCGACGATCGAATTGCGCCGCAAGGACGCCGGCACCTGGGAATACCTCTCGCGCAGCAACGCACGGGGCCTCTTCCGCATCGCCATTCCCGATACGGTCGCGCAGACCTCGGAACTGCGCTTCGTCGCCGGCGAGGCGCAACCGCTGCGCTTTCGCGCCGACGACGGCGGCGACTCGACCGACCGCGACATCGCGCTCGACTTCGACTGGCAGCGCATGCGCATCACCGGTGTCGCGGAGAACCGCAAGGTCGACCTCGAGATGCCGCCCGACATCCACGATTCGATGACCGTGCAACTCGCGCAGATGCGTGCCGCCGCCGCAGGCGTCGCCACCGTGGCCCTGCACACGGTCGACAAGGACCAGGTCAAGGAATACGACTTCACCCGCAGCGGCACGCAGACGATCCCGACGTCGCTGGGCGAGCTCGAAACCGTGATCTACGAAAGCCGCCGGCGCGGCTCGAAGCGCATGATCCGCCTGTGGATGGCGCCGTCGCTCGGCTATCTGCCGGTGCGCGCCGAGCGCTATCGCGGCGACAAGCTCGAGTTCGCGATGGCGATACGCGAGCACAAGGGCGGCTAGCTGGCGCCCGTCAGGTCTTCGGCAACGTGACGCCGCGCTGGCCCTGGTACTTGCCGCCACGGTCACGATACGAGGTCTCGCAGACCTCGTCCGATTCGAAGAACAGCATCTGCGCGACGCCCTCGTTCGCATAGATCTTCGCGGGCAGCGGCGTCGTGTTCGAGAACTCGAGCGTCACGTGCCCTTCCCACTCCGGCTCGAGCGGCGTCACGTTGACGATTATGCCGCAACGCGCATAGGTACTTTTTCCGAGACATACCACAAGTGTGCTGCGCGGAATGCGGAAATACTCGACGGTGCGCGCGAGCGCGAACGAATTCGGCGGGATGATGCAGACATCGGCCCGCATGTCGACGAAGCTCTTGGCATCGAAGGCCTTCGGATCGACGATGGTCGAGTTGATGTTGGTGAACACCTTGAACTCGTCCGAGCAGCGCACGTCATAGCCGTAGCTCGACGTGCCATAGGAGACGATCTTCCTGCCCTCGACCTCGCGCACCTGCCCTGGCTCGAACGGCTCGATCATCCGCTGCTCCGCGGCCATGCGGCGGATCCACTTGTCGGCCTTGATGCTCATCGGTTCAGGTCTCCTCGACCACGATGTTCGGGAAGGTGGTACTGCGATCGCGCTCGCGGCGGGCAAGCGCGGCCGCGGTACGGCGCGCCAGGGCGAAATACGCGGCGGCGCGCGGCGAATCGGGCGCCGCGACCACGGTAGGCCGGCCGCCGTCGGCCTCCTCGCGGATGCGCGCATCGAGCGGCAGGCGCCCGAGCAGCGCGACGCCATACTCGCGTGCCATCTCGTCACCGCCGCCGGTGCCGAAAATGGCCTCGGCGTATCCGCAGTTCGAGCAGACGTGCAGGCTCATGTTCTCGACTATGCCGAGCACCGGTACCGACACTTTCTCGAACATCCTGAGGCCCTTGCGTGCATCGGCCACGGCGATGTGCTGCGGCGTCGTGACGATGACCGCGCCCGCCACCGGCACGCGCTGCGCGAGGGTAAGCTGGATGTCGCCGGTGCCTGGCGGCATGTCGACCACGAGATAATCGAGCTGGCCCCACAGCGTGTCGTTCAGCAATTGGGTCAGAGCCTGCGTCACCATCGGTCCGCGCCAGACCATGGGTTGCGCTGCATCGATCAGGAAGCCAATCGACATCGCCGCGACGCCGTGCGCCTCGAGCGCCCGGATGCGCTTGCCGGGCGCGATCTCGGGCCGCTCACCGGCGAGGCCAAGCATCAGCGGCTGGCTCGGGCCGTAGATGTCGGCGTCGAGGATGCCGACGCGCGCGCCCTGCGCCGCCCAGGCCAGCGCGAGGTTCACCGCGACGGTGGACTTGCCGACGCCACCCTTGCCCGAGGCCACTGCGACCACGTTGCTGACCGACGCCATCGGCTTCAGCTGGCGCTGCACCGCATGCGCGCGGATGCCCGCCGCGAGTTCGAGATCGAGCGGCAACGCGACGCCCGCGGCGGCCAGGTGCGCAGCGAGCAGCGGCTGCAGCTCGTGCGCGTAGCCGCCCACCGGGAAGCCATAGCGCAAACGCACGCGCGCCCGGCCCGCCTCCACGGCGGCCAACTCCACCGCCTGCAGGTCCCCGAGGGTTGCTTCGGCATACGGATCGATAAAACTGGCGAGCGCTGCCGCAAGCGCAGCGTCTTCGTGGTCAGGCATCGGAGGTTCCCGGGCGCCGGTCGGCACGTGTGGGTGGATTCTAGCGAAAATTGCCGCAGGTGCCGACCGCTGGCACGATGCTCGCATGCTCTGGTATGGCATACTTCGGTGCTGACGGGGGTCCGTCGAACCACAGGCAAAGCGCGGGTACACGCCGCCCGGGAAAGCGCTGAATGAGTTTTTTCTCGAATCTGCGGGCTGATCGCCTCATCACGCAGATCATCTCGACCAAGGATCCTCACGATCCGGAGACGCAGAAGGCCGCGGCCCGGCTGAAATCGCTGGGCGGATCGGCCGTCGACTCCCTGTTTGCCGCCCTTGCCGACGCCGACAAGAATGCCACGGTGGTGTTCGTCGACGTGCTCACCTCGATCATCAACCCCAAGACTTTCCACCTGTTCACCCGCGGCCTCGTCGAAGGCGGCCCGCGCGTGGTTGCAGGCATTTCCTGGGCATTGTCGAGCAGCCGTGCCTACCCGCCGAACCTGCTGCTCGAGGCGCTCTCGATCGAGGGCATCTCGAAGTCGGCCCTGATCGACATCATCTCGGCGCAGAAGCAGCGCTTCAGCGTGCGTGAACTGCTGACTGCCGCATACGCCCAGGAGCCGAACGAGAAGGCAGCTCTGTTTCGCATCATCAACGACACGGCGGATGCGAGCGCAATCCCCGAACTGATCGGCCGCTTGCAGGGCAAGGACCCGATCGCCCGGCTGCACCTGCTCAATATCCTCGCGCGCTTCAACACGCCCACTGTGCAAAGCGCGGTGCAGGAGCAGTTGAAGGACAACAACAAGCTGGTGCGCGCCGCGGCGCTCGCAGCCCTGCACAAGATGGACGGGCCGATCGACGTACAGCGCGTCTGCGAAATGCTGCGCGACCCCGAGATCGACGTGCAGAACAAGGCCATCGATGTCGTCATCAAGGCGAACGACCCGGAAACCATCAAGTACCTCGTGCCGGTGCTCAAGGATGAAAACGAGTTCGCGCGCCGCGCCGCGGTCGAGGTACTGAACGAGGTCGGCACGGCGAAGTCCGTCAAGTTCCTGCTGGACGCCATCAAGGACGACGACTGGTGGGTACGCAGCCGCGCAGCCGCTTCGCCCGGCCAGACCGG
>CADEFJ010000046.1 GCA_902826575.1 uncultured Pseudomonadota bacterium
TTCTTGTTCCGTATTCCCTTTACCGGCTCGTTCGCGCTGCTGCTCGCCAGCCTGATGCTTTTCATCCTGTCGGTGGTCGGCATCGGGCTCATGATTTCCGCGGTCAGCATGACGCAGCAGCAGGCCATCCTGGGCGCATTCGCCGTGGGCGTGCCGGCGGTGCTGATGTCGGGTTTCGCCACGCCGGTGGAAAACATGCCCGTGTTCCTGCAATGGCTGGCTCAGGCCATTCCGCTCACCCACTTTCTGATCATCGTCGAGGGCAGCTTTCTCAAGACCATGCCGCCCGGGGACGTTCTTGCCAACCTGTGGCCGCTCGCGGTCATCGCGCTGGTTACGCTGGCAATGGCTACCGTGTCCGTCCGGGGACGCCTGCAATGAAGTTCATGATCCGCGCTCGGCTCTCAAGCGAAGCCACGTCGCCCCGCCGCCATCGCGAATGATCGCGGCGACTTGTCCTGGACAATGCGACGCTCGTGGCCGACGTGCGCTACCCGACGACAGCCTCGGCCACGGAGCAACCCAGGCGCACCGCACGGGGCCTTTGCTTGGGCGATGCGTCGACACAAGGCGGCTTTTCGTCGCAGCCGTCACTCCGGACTGGACCGACGAACGAGTGGCCGATCAGGTGAAACGGATCTGCCTTGATGGCCGAACCTGACCGGGGCAGAAGCCGTTGACGCTGAAGACACCGTACCGCGACCGCACCGCGCACCATGGGCCGCGGCGGCTCGTATATAATGTCGGGCTGTTGCCGCACCAGACTTCCGGGACAAACACGTGAGCAAGCAGGACTCCCACTTCGTCAATATCTTCGGCCTGGTCCTCGGCATCCTGATCGCCGTGGCCATCGTGATCTTCGGCGTGTCGCGCGCGGTGGGCAACACCACCCAACGCCAGCACGTGCAGGAAGAAGACCTGTACGTCGAAGCGGTCGCGGCGCGCGTGGCGCCTCCGGTGCGCATCGCGGTCGCCGGCGCCGACAACTCGGCACTCGCGATCGTGGCGCCCGCCGCGGCGAGCGCCGGGCCGGGCCTGGCGGTCCCTGAAGACGGCGCTGCGCTCTACGCGGCCGCGTGCATGACCTGCCACGACGCCGGCATTGGTGGCGCGCCCGCCATGAGCAATCACGCTGCCTGGGCCCCCCGCATCGCACAGGGCACAGCCACGCTCTACAAGCACGCCATCGAGGGCTTCACCGGCGAGACCGGCGTGATGCCGCCGAAGGGTGGCCGTCTCGACCTGTCGGACGAACTGATCAAGGCGGGCGTCGATCACATGATCGGCATGGCGCGCTGATCAGCCCTCTTCCGCGCCCCAGCCCCGTCGCAACTGGATAGCCTCCGCGAGATGCGCGGTGGCGATGCGCTCGCTGCCGGCGAGATCCGCGATCGTGCGTGCGACCCTCAGGATCCGGTGCTGGCTGCGCGCCGACAGCAGCAGCCTGCGGCTGCTCGCCAGCAGAAGAGCGCGTCCCGCGGGCGCGAGCACGCAGTGCGCGGCGAGGTCGCGCACGGCGAGCCAGGCATTCAATTTCCCCGCCCGGTCCATCTGGCGCGCACGCGCCGCACTGACGCATCGCGACAGTGCGGCACTCGCAGGTTCATCGGGCGGCGATTCGTCGCACACGGATTCGGCCACGCGCGGCACTTGGACGCGCAAGTCCAGGCGGTCGAGCAGCGGCCCCGACAGGCGAGCGCGATACTTCGCGATCTCGGTCACTGAACAGTTGCAGCGCCCCGACTCGTCACCGTGGTAGCCGCACGGGCACGGATTCATCGCGGCGATGAACTGGAAACGCGCCGGATAATGCACGTCGAGCGCCGCACGCGAGATCGCGATGCTGCCGTTCTCGAGCGGCTCGCGCAGACCCTCGAGCACGCGGCGATCGAACTCCGGCAGCTCATCGAGGAACAGCACGCCGAGGTGCGCCAGGGTGACCTCGCCGGGTCGCGCCCGCGGCCCGCCGCCGACGATCGCATGCGCCGACGCGGTGTGGTGCGGGCTGCGAAACGGCCGGCAGCCCCAGCTGTCGTGATCGAAGCCGCGACCACCCACCGACGCAATGGTCGCGACTTCGAGTGCCTCGGCGGTATCGAGCGGTGGCAGCAGGCCCGGCAGACGCTGCGCGAGCATCGTCTTGCCGCTGCCCGGCGGCCCCACGAGCAGCACGCTGTGTGATCCGGCGGCGGCGATCGTCAGCGCGCGCTTGCCGGCGCGCTGGCCGCGCACGTCGCGCAGGTCGGGACACTCGCGCGGCGCGCGGCAGTCGCCTGCGGGTCGTGCGTGGGCGCTGCGCGTGCACGCGGCGGGATCGCCGGCCAGGTAGGCACAGACCTCGCGCAGGTGCGCGGCACCCGCAACCCGCGGCGCCGCCATGGCGGCTTCCCAGGCGTTGGCCGCCGGCACGATCACTTCGTGGTTCGCGGCCGCGGCGTGCGCCGCCGCCGGCAGCAGGCCCGGTACGGGCCTGAGCTCGCCGGCGAGGCCGAGCTCGCCGTAGAACTCGCGCTCGCACAGCGGCTGTGCCGCGCGCAACTGGCGCGAGGCGATCAGGATGCCGATGGCGATCGCAAGGTCGAAGCGCCCGCCCACTTTCGGCAGGTCGGCCGGCGCGAGATTCACGGTAATGCGGCCCGCCGGCAGTTCATAGCCGCAGCACGCGAGTGCCGAGCGCACACGCTCGCGGCTCTCGCGCACCGCCGCGGCGGGCAGGCCCACGATCGCGAAATTCGGCAGGCCGGGTCCGAGGTGCACCTCGACTTCGACGACGGGCGCGGTCAGCCCGACCTGCGCACGACTCGCGACGCGCGCAACCTGGGTGCTCTCAGCCGCCGGCACCGGAGTCGCGCGAGCGCTCGAGCGCGGCGACCTGCGCCTCGAGCGCCTCGAGCCGGGCGCGCGTGCGCTCGAGCACGCGGGCCTGGGCATCGAACTCGTCGCGCGCGACGAGATCGAGCCGCGCGAGATTGGCCCGCAACACGGCGCGGAAATTGGTTTCAAGGTCGCGCTGCAGCGTGCGCGCCCCGGCAGGGAGCGACTCGAGCAGGCTTCTGGCGAGTTCATCGATCGGAATGCGTTCCATGTTTGCCCTCAATTGACGCACGGACGTGAGCGGCCGGCTCCAAAACGGTGCAGCGGCGGCGGCGAATCACGCGCCAGCGGCGCATTTTCGTGCCCGAAGCGACTGGCACGAAAGCTGCAATTCGACTGGCGCGGACACGGCAAGGATACGCGCGCAGGCCACTGGGGTCAGCGTGCATTCCTCGCCGAACGCACCGGAAACACGATGAAGATGATCACGGCCCTCATACGCCCCCACAAGCTCGACGAACTGCAGCTCGCCGTCGCGCGGCTTGGCGTCCAGGGACTGACGGTGACCGAAGTGATGGGCTACGGCCGCCAGCGCGGCCACCTCGAGCACTACCGCAGCGCCGAGTACCGCGTCGAGTTCGTGCCGAAGACGCGCGTCGAGATCGCGGTCGGCGAGGACATCGTCGAGCCGGTCGTTGAAGCCATCGCCAATGTCGCCCGCACCGGCAAGGTCGGCGACGGCAAAGTTTTCGTCGCGCCGCTCGAAGAAGCGGTGCGCATCCGCACCGGCGAGACGGGCGCCGCCGCAACCTGAATCCAGCTGAAGCCAACGGAGTCGTCGCATGCGCAAGTTCCGAACCTCACTCGCCACCGCCCTGCTGCTCGCCGCCGCGCCACTGATCGCGCTCGGCCAGGAGCTCGCGGCGCCCGTGCCCGACAAGGCCGACACCACCTGGATGATGCTGTCCACCATCCTGGTGCTGCTGATGGTGGCGCCCGGACTCGCGCTGTTCTACGGCGGCATGGTACGCGCGAAGAACATGCTCTCGGTGCTGATGCAGGTGTTCGTCGTCTTTTCGCTGATCGTGGTGCTGTGGGTGATCTACGGCTACAGCCTCGCCTTCACCGGGGGCGGCCAGTGGATCGGTGGCTTCGAGCGGCTGCTGCTTGCCGGCATCACGCCCGACACCACCGCCGCGACCTTCACCGACGGCGTCGTGATCCCCGAACTCGTGTTCGTCGCCTTCCAGTCGACGTTCGCGGCGATCACCACCTGCCTGATCGTGGGCTCCATTGCCGAGCGCGTGAAATTCTCGGCAGTGCTGATCTTCGCGGTGATCTGGTTCACAGCCGCATACCTCCCGATCGCGCGCATGGTTTGGTACGGCGACGGGTTCATGTTCCAGCGCGGCGCACTCGACTTCGCGGGCGGCACGGTGGTGCACATCAACGCAGGCATCGCGGGCCTGGTCGGCTCGCTGGTGGTCGGCAAGCGGCTCGGCTACGGCACGGTGCCGATGGCTCCGCACAACGTACCGATGGTGATGATCGGCGCGTCGCTGCTGTGGGTAGGCTGGTTCGGCTTCAACGTCGGCTCGAACCTCGAGGCCAATGCCTTCACGGGCCTCGTGTTCATCAACACGCTCGTCGCCACCGCCGCCGCGATCCTCGCGTGGAGCGCCGGTGAATGGATCTTCCGCGGCCGGCCCACCATGCTCGGCGCGGCCTCGGGCGCAGTCGCGGGACTCGTCGCGATCACGCCGTCCTGCGGCTTCCTCGGTGTCGGCGGCGCGCTCGTGCTCGGCCTGATCGCGGGCTTCGCCTGCCTGTGGGCGGTCGCCAAGCTCAAGGTGTGGGCGGGCTATGACGACTCGCTCGACGTGTTCGGCGTACACGCCGTGGGCGGCATCATCGGCGCGATCCTGACAGGCGTGCTCGTCTCGCCGACCTTCGGCGGCACGGGCCTCGACGGCTACAGCATGGGCGCGCAGGTGTGGACGCAGACGCTCGGCGTGCTGATCACCATCGTGTGGTCCGGCCTCGTCGCCTTCATCGCCTACAAGATCGCCGATGCCGCGGTGGGCCTGCGCGTGACGGAGGAACAGGAGCGGGAGGGGCTGGATACGACGTACCACGGGGAACGCGCGTATCAGAATTAGGGGACGCTTGGGGCTCAGGGCTCAGGGCTCAGGGCGTAGAGCTTAGAGCAAGAGGGCCGGCTTTCGCCGGCCCTCGCGCTTTCTGGCTCCAAGCCCTAAGCTCTTGGCCCTGAGCCGTCGGGCCAGCCCGACGCTAATGTGACGGAGTTCAAATGCCGGCCCTTGCGGAATCCCCATACTAGCGGCATGAAGGCCCCACCCATGCGCCCCCTCGTCCTGGCCGCCCTCGCCTTCGTGCTGGTGCCGTTCTGCGCACAGGCCGACGTCTATCGCTGGACCGACCCGAGCGGCGAAGTGCACTACAGCGATCGCCCGGTGGAAGGCGCCGTGCTCGTGAAGACCGCCAATCCGCGGCCGCCGAGCCCCGGCGATTCGGCCGCCCCCAGCCGGGTGGCGGCCACGCCCTATGTGGCGCCCCCGACCAGCCCCGAACAGGTCACGCGCGAGGCCGAGCAGGCGGTGGCGCAGGATCTCGCGGCCAAGCGCGCCAGGGAGTGCACCGAGGCGAAGGCGCGCTACGAAAAGTCGCTGCAGGCCCGGCGCATTTTCCGCACGCTGGAGAACGGCGAGCGCGAGTACCTCACGGACGCCGAGGCCGACCAGGTGCGCGTGACCAATCGCGCGACCATGGACGCAGCCTGCGGTCCGGCCCCGCGCGTCGCGCGCTAGTTCGCCCGCCTCCGGCAGGTCTGCCGGCCTCCGACAAGCCGCTCGCGGGCTGCTAGAGTTGCGGCCCGCGGCGCTCCGCGCCGTATCCGAACCGGAGCGGTCAGAAGATGCGTGCAGGTTTCATCGGTCTCGGCGCCATGGGCCAACACATGGCACGCAACCTCCACAAGGCGGGGCACCTCGTCGCGGTGTGGAATCGCACGGCCGCGACCGCCCAAGCCTTCGCCGGTGACTTGAGCGGCGTCACCGTCGCCGCATCCGCCGCCGGGCTTGCCGCGACAGTGGACGCGATCGTGATCTGTGTTTCCGCGGACGCCGACGTGCTCGAGGTCGTCGAGCAAGTCGCCCCGGTGCTGCGTTCCGGCGCCCTCGTGATCGATTGCTCTACCGTGAGCGCAGCGGCGGCGCGCGCGGCCGGTGCGACATTGGCGGCGCGCGGCGTCGATTTCCTCGACTGCCCGGTGAGCGGGGGCGTCGAGGGCGCGCGCGACGGCACGCTCGCGGTGATGTGCGGAGGCGATGCGGCCGCGTTCGAGCGCGCGCAACCGCTGCTGCGTGCAATGGGTCGCGCGATCACCCACTTCGGGCCAAACGGCGCAGGCCAGGCGGCCAAGGCCACCAACCAGATCATGTGCGCCGGCATCATCCGCGCGGTCGCCGAGGCGATGGCATTCGCGCGCGCGCAGGATCTGCCGCTCGAGGCGCTCGTCGAGACACTCGGCAAGGGCGCGGGTTCGAGTTGGTATTTCGTCAATCGCGCGCCGAACATGATCCGAGGCAGCTTCCCGGCCGGCTTCAGGGTGCGCCTGCACGCCAAGGACCTCGGCATCTGCCGCGCGATGGCTGCCGAGTGCGGCGTCGAGCTGCCGGTCGTCGAGAGCATGCTCGCCGAGTACGCCGAGCTGATCCGCCTGGGATTCGGCGACGAGGACATCTCGGCGGACTATCGCCTGAAGGCCGCACTGTTCGAGCGCGCCGCGCGCAAGGGCACATGAGCGAAGCGCCGCCGCAGCAATCGCACTACCTGCCCGACTTCTGCGCGGGCCGCACGGTGCTTGCAACGGTGCTCGTGATCGTGCTGACGGCGCTCGTCGTCACGCTCGGGCGCGACGCCTCGGTGCTCGATTTCTGGACCGATCTCGCGCGCACCTCGTTTTTCCTGATCTGGGTCGGCCTCGCCGGCCAGGGCCTGCTGTGCGCGGCGCGCGCGCCGCTTGCGAAGCTGTCGGTCGCCGGCAGCGCCGCGGCAGTGCTCGGCATCGTCTGCGGCGTCGTGGTGGTGATTTCGGAGGCAGCCTGGCGTCTGGGGGTCAGCGACATGCTCGCGCCGATCGAAGTCGGGCGCCTGTTCCCCCGCGAGCACCTGCCGTTCATCCTGCGCAACATCGCCATTGCCTTTATCGTCACCGCGCTGGCGCTGCGCTATCTCTACGTGACCCACGAATGGCGCCGCAACATCGAAATGCAGTCGCGCGCGCGCGTGCATGCGCTGCAGGCGCGCATCCGGCCGCACTTCCTCTTCAACAGCATGAACACGATCGCCGCGCTCACCCGCTCGAACCCGGCGCGTGCCGAGGAGGCCGTGCAGGACCTCGCCGATCTCTTTCGCGTGAGCCTTGCCGAGAAGCGCGACCAGATCACGCTGGCCGAGGAGATCGAGGTCGCGAAGACCTATGAGCGCATCGAGATGCTGCGCCTCGGCGAGCGGCTGCAGGTCGAGTGGCGCGTCGATAGCGTGCCGCAGGGTGCGATCGTGCCGAGCCTGATGATCCAGCCGCTGCTCGAGAACGCCATCTACCACGGCATCGAGCCGCGCAGCGGTGGCGGCACCGTCAAGGTGACCGGCGAGTACGCCAATGGACTCGTCACGATCGTGGTGCGCAATCCGGTGCCCGAGGGGGCGGTGCCGCGCGATGGCAATCGCCTCGCGCTCGCCAATATCCGCGAGCGCCTGTCGCTGATGTATGGCAGACGTGCGGCCGTGAAGGCCGGGCGCTTCGACGACGAGTACATCGTCACCGTGAGATTCCCGCATGAAGCTCAAGACGCTCATCGTTGACGACGAGCCGCCGGCGCGCGCGCGACTTGCGAGCCTGCTCGCGGAGATCGACGACGTACAGGTCGTCGGCGAAGGCGCGAACGGCCGCGAGGCGCTCGAACTGACGATGGACCTGTCGCCGGACGTGGTGCTGATCGACGTGCGCATGCCCGACATGGACGGCCTCGAGGCCGCGCAGCGCATCGCGCGGATGAACGAGCCGCCCGCTGTCATATTCACGACCGCTTATGACGAATACGCGGTGAACGCGTTCGAAGCACAGGCCGCGGGCTATCTGCTGAAGCCGATCCGCAAGGACAAGCTCGAGGCGGCGATCGCCGCCTGCCGCCGCCTGACCCGGCCGCAGATGGCGCGAGCGGAGTCCGCCACGGCCGCATCGCCCCCCCGGCGCAGCCATGTCCCGGTGCGCCGGCGCGATGGTATCAACTTGATTCCATTGGGGGAGATACGCTGCTTTGTCGCCGACCAGAAATACACGACCGTGCACCATGAAGGTGGCGAGGACCTGATCGAGGAATCGCTGCGCATGCTCGAGGAGGAGTTCGCGGGCAGTTACGTACGCATCCATCGCAGCGCGCTGGTCAGCGTGGCGCACCTCGAGCGTATCGAGCGCGACCCGGACGGACAGTATTTCGTGCGCCTGCGTGGCCTCACGGATCGCCTCGCCGTCAGCCGGCGGATGGCCGGCGACCTGCGCGAGCGCTTCCGGCTGTGACGCGCATCAACGCGGCCGCCCGGCGCCTGCGGCATACGTAACACTCACAACGGGAGAGTCAGGGATGAACGTCGCAGCCGCCAGCGCTTATGGACAAGCCGAGCAGGCCTTCGATGAGTGGCTTGCCGATCATGCCCGCAGCGGCTGGGCACGCACCTTCGAAACTGCCACGACCCAGTTGCGCAACAAGGCGCTCGGCCGTGTCGCCGCGATCATGGGCACGCCTGCCCCGTCAGCGGCCGCGCGCCGCTGGGTCGCCGACACGATCCAGGCCTGGGCGCCACTCGAAGTGCTGTTTCCGACGCGTGATTACCCCGACGAGCCGGGTGTGAGCGGCGAGCTCGCCGCGCACATTGCGGTGATCGTCGAGCGCGAATACGGCTTCATGCTTGCGGCTGCCAAGGGCCAGCGCGCTGCCGAGTGGCTGCAGGCCGACGCGCAGAAGCTCGGCCTCGATCTCGCCCTCGCCGAGGCGATGCTCGCCGCGCTGCCGGACGGCTCGGACGATGCCTGGGTGCAGCAACACATCTGCATGTCACTCGCGCTCGCCGAATACCTGCATCGCGAGGCGATCGGCATGCGCCAGCTGCTCGCCGATGCGGTGGCGATGTCGTATACGACCAGCGTGGCGCTGCGGCGCCGCCAGCTGCACGCCGCGTGCCGATCGACGCCGTGCCTGGTGGCAACTGCTCGCCGATACGCATGAAGGGGAGGCGAACGGCGGACAGCGAACGGATTACAGCCAGAGCGTGCTGCGCGCGCCACGCTCGCCTCGGGCGCCTCTTCCTCTGGCTGTAATCTGCAAGCCGTTCGCTGTTCGCCGTTTGCCCTTAACGCGTCGCGTAATCAAACGAATCAAAGTACAGCCGTTCGGCCGCAAGGCCATGCGCCGGAAATTGCGCCCGAATCGCATCTATCATTGCCGGCGGTCCCGCGGCGTAGACCTCATGGCCTGACAGGTCGGGGTGACGCGCGAGAACGGTCTCGTGCACCCAGCCGCGCTCCTGCACCGACGTGGCGGGCGCCTCCGGTTGCGCCTCCGACAGCACGCTCGTGAAATGGAAGCGCGGATGGCGCGCCGCCCAGGCGCGCACCAGCGCTTCCTCGTAGAGATCGGCCGGCGTGCGCGCGCCCCAGTAGAAATGGATATCACGCGGCGTACCGCGCTCGAGGGCATGGCGCAGCATCGACTTCACCGGCGCGAAACCGGTGCCGCCGGCAATGAAGATCACGGGAGCGTCCGCGTCCACGTAGACGAACTGGCCGATCGGCCCTTCGATGCGCAGCAACGCGCCCGGCGCATCCTGCGCAAAGAGCTCTTCGGTGAAGCTTCCGCCCGCTACGCGCCGCACATGCAGCTCGAGTCGTGCCGCGTCATGTGGCGGCGAGGCAATCGAGAAGCTGCGGCGCCGGCCGCCAGCGAGCAGCACGTCGAGATACTGGCCCGGCAGGAAGTGAAAGCTCTCGACCGCCGGCAGGCGCAGCCACAATCGCAGCACATCGGGCGCGAGCGGCTCGCGCGCCTCGATGCGGCACGGCAGCGTCTTGATCTCGACGTCGGTGACGCGCCGGATCTCGCGCGCTTCGATGACGAGATCGCCCGCCGCCCGCGCCTGGCACAGCAGCGCAAAGCCCGCCGCTTGCTCCTGCGCCGTCAGGCCAAGGGGTCGCGCGCCGGGATACGAGACCTCGCCAACGACGATGCGTGCGCGACAGGACGAGCAGTGGCCGCTCTTGCAGCTGTGCGGCAGGTTGAAATGCGCGCGCAGCGCGGCCGACAGCACCGGCTCGTCCTGTCGCGCGTCGAACTCCTGCCCCGACGGCAGCACCCTGACTTTCATCCAGCCATTATGGCCGGAGTGCGCCGGAGCACGCTGCCGCGCAAATGGCCGTAGACTATGCGGATGTTTCGCAATCCCGATCAGGCCGCGATCGAGAAACTGCTGCGTACCGTCAGGACCGTCGCTGTCGTCGGACTCTCGGCCGACCCGTCACGGCCGAGCTTCCGTGTCGCGCAGGAACTGCAGCGCTACGGCTACCGCATCATCCCGGTCAACCCCGCCGCGGGCACCATCCTTGGCGAGCTCGCGGTTCCCGATCTCGATCACCTTGCCGACGTGATGCCGCCTGGCGCGAAGCCCGACCTCGTCGAGGTGTTCCGCCGCCCTGAGCATGTCGCCGGCATCGTCGATGACTGCATTCGCCTCGGCATGCCGGCCCTCTGGCTGCAGGATGGCGTGATCGATGAGGTTGCCGCCGCCCGCGCGCAGGCAGCCGGCATTTTCACGGTGATGGATCGCTGCATGTTCCGCGACCGGGCGGCCCTTTGAGCGGTGTGACCACGCCACCGCGCATCGACTTCACGAAGATGCACGGGCTGGGCAACGACTTCATCGTGTTCGACGCGCCGGCAGGCGCCGCGCCGCCGTCCGCGGCAGAGTTCCGCCGCCTGGCCGATCGACACACCGGGATCGGCTTCGACCAGGCACTGATGCTCGAGCCGCCGCGCCGCGACGGCACCGCAACCTACTACCGGATTTTCAATGCCGACGGCCACGAAGTGGAGCAATGCGGCAACGGCGCGCGTTGCATCGCCGCGCTGCTTGCACGCCGGGGCGAGGCACGCCACGGCGAACTCGCGATGGACAGCCCCGGGGGCCTGGTCCGGGCGCGCATCGAACCGGGCGGCCTCGTGTCGGTCGACATGGGCGTGCCGGATTTCAATCCGGCGGCATTGCCGTTCGATGCCTCCACCGAGGCGCATGTCTATGCGCTCGACGTGGGCGGTAGCGAAATCGAGATCGGCGCGGTGTCCATGGGCAATCCGCACGCGGTACTGACAGTCGCATCGGCCGCCGCGGCACCGGTCGACCGGCTGGGACCTGCGATCGAGCGCCACCCGCGCTTCCCGAAGCGCGTCAACGTCGGCTTCATGGAAATCGTCGATCGCGGCCACGTCGTGTTGCGGGTGCACGAGCGGGGCACGGGCGAAACGCTCGCCTGCGGTACCGGCGCCTGCGCAGCTGTCGCCGTGGGCCGACGGCACGGACGCCTGGATGAGCGCGTCAGCGTGCGGGTGGCGGGCGGGGAACTGACCATCACCTGGCCCGGCCCCGGCAAGAATATTTGGCTCACGGGTCCGGCCGAAGTATCTTTCACCGGCAGCGTCGACCTGAACGGCGCGCATGCGCCCCACGGGGCGGAGAACACATGACAACAAGAGAAGCCCGCGGCCTGCCGCCCGAGACACTCGACGAGGAGTCGATCGCGCGCTACCTGCAGCTCAATCCCGATTTCTTCGAACGACACCAGGCGATCCTCGCGCGCATGCGCCTGCCGCATGCACGCTCGGCATCGACCATTTCGCTGGTCGAGCGCCAGGTCGAGGTGCTGCGCGAGCGCCAGGCCGAGCTCGAGGGCAAGCTCGCGGACTTCGTGCGCGTGGCGCGCGCGAACGATGCGCTGTCCGAGAAGATCCAGCGCTTCACGCGCCGGCTGCTGGGCGCGACCTCGCGCCGGAACATGGCCGAGCAGCTCGAGGCGAGCCTGCGCGAGGACTTCGACGCCTTCCACGCGACGCTGATCCTCACGAACGGCAATGAACGCGGCTTCGAGGGGCTGCCGGAGCGCTTCCTGCGCGCGGTGGCGCCCGATGATGCGAACTTCAAGTCGTTCGAGGGCCTGTTCTCCAGCGGCAAGCCGCGCTGCGGCCAGGTGCGCGACACGCAGCGCCAGTTCCTGTTCGGCACCGACTCCTCCGAAATCGGTTCGGTTGCGCTCGTGCCGCTGGGTGAGCATGGCTCGATCGGCCTGCTGGCACTCGGCAGCCATGACCGGGAACGCTTCCATCCGGGCATGAGCACCGAGTTCCTTGCCCGCATGGGCGAGCTGATTGCGGATGCCGTCGTCTATCGCTGACTGGCTCACGCGCTTCCGGCGGCACCTCGCCACCGAGCGGCGGCTCTCGCCGCATACGGACTCGAACTACGCACGCGACCTCGCGGCGCTGGTGCGCTTCTGCGAGGCCGAGCGCATCACCGATCCTGCCCGGCTCGACAGCCAGCACGTGCGCCTGTTCGCCGCCCGTTCGCACGCCGCGGGCCTCGCGCCGCGCAGCGTGCAGCGGCGCCTGTCGGCGGTGCGCTCGTTCTGCAACTTCCTCGTGCGCGAGGGGGCGATCAGCACGAATCCCGCGCACGATGTCCGCGCGCCGAAGGCCGGCAAGCGCCTGCCGGGCACGCTCGATGCCGACCAGGTGACGCAGCTGCTGAACGTCACGGCGACCGAGCCCCTCGCGCTCCGTGACCGCGCGCTGATGGAGCTCGCGTACTCATCCGGCTTGCGCCTCGCCGAGATCGTGGGACTCGATATCGGCGATCTCGACATCGCCGATCGCACCGTGCGTGTCCTCGGCAAGGGCGCAAAGACGCGCATCCTGCCGGTGGGTCGCCCCGCTCTCGCCGCCCTGCGCACCTGGCTGCGCGAGCGCGCGGCGCTCGCCAGGGCCGGCGAGGACGCCGTCTTCGTGGGGCGCAGTGGCGCCCGCATGAGCCCGCGGGCGGTGCAGATGCGGGTCGCCTACTGGGCGCGCCGGCAGGGGCTCGGCGTGCATGTGCACCCGCACCTGTTCAGGCATTCGTTTGCGACCCATTTGCTTGAATCCAGCAGGGATTTGCGCGGAGTGCAGGAGCTGCTCGGTCACGCCGACATCTCCACGACCCAGGTCTACACCCACCTTGATTTCCAGCATCTCGCCCGCATCTACGACTCTGCGCATCCGCGCGCACGCAAAAAGTAGGCCGGTCCCAATGAGTGAAACCTGGAATCCCCACGGCACCACGATCCTCGGGGTGCGACGCAACGGCGCCGTCGCAGTCGGCGGCGATGGCCAGGTCACGCTCGGCAACACCGTGATGAAGGGCAATGCCCGCAAGGTGCGCCCGCTGGGCGGCGGCAAGGTTCTCGCGGGCTTCGCGGGCGGCACCGCCGATGCGTTCACGCTGTTCGAGCGCTTCGAGGGCAAGCTCGAGAAGCACAGCAACAACCTGACACGCGCGGCGATCGAGATCGCCAAGGACTGGCGCTCGGACCGCTATCTGCGCCGCCTCGAGGCGCTGCTGCTCGTCGGGGACCGCGAAAAGCTGTTCGTGATCTCCGGCAACGGCGACGTGATCGAGCCGGAGAACGACCTCGTTGCGATCGGTTCGGGCGGGGCCTTTGCGCAAGCCGCGGCGCGCGCGCTCGTCGAGAACACTGAGCTCGATGCGCGCACGATCGTCGAGCGCTCGCTCGGCATCGCCGCCGACATCTGCATCTACACCAACCGCAATCTCGTGATCGAGGAACTGAAGTAATGGACGCCGAAGTGAAGACCCCCGGCGCCGCAGCGCTCACGCCGCAACAGATCGTGCGCGAGCTCGACAAGCACATTGTCGGCCAGGGTGCCGCCAAGCGTGCCGTCGCCATTGCGCTGCGCAACCGCTGGCGGCGCATGCAGGTCGATGAAGGGCTGCGTCCCGAGATCACGCCGAAGAACATCCTGATGATCGGTCCCACGGGCTGCGGCAAGACCGAGATCGCGCGCCGGCTCGCGAAGCTCGCCAATGCGCCGTTCGTGAAGATCGAGGCGACCAAATTCACCGAAGTCGGCTATGTCGGCCGCGACGTCGATTCGATCGTCAAGGACCTGGTTGATATCGCGGTCAAGATGGCCCGCGAGCAGGAGGTCGAGAAGGTGCGCGAGCGTGCGCTCGACGCGGCCGAGGAGCGCGTACTCGATGCGTTGCTGCCCAAGCCACGCGTCATGGGGTTCTCGACCGACGAGCCGCCCGTGCCGCGCGACGCCGAAACGCGCCAGAAATTCCGCAAGATGCTGCGCGAGCACCAGCTCGATGAGCGCGAGATCGAGATCGAATTGCGCGCCATCCCCGCTGGCGTCGAGATCATGGCACCGCCCGGCATGGAGGAAATGCAGCAGCAGCTGTCGTCGATGTTCCAGAACCTCGGTGGCAATCGCACCCACAGCCGCAAGGTGAAGGTGAAGGAGGCTCTCAAGCTTCTGCTCGAGGAGGAAGCGGGCAAGCTCGTGAACGAGGAAGAGCTGAAGGCGCGCGCGGTGGCCAATGCCGAACAGAACGGCATCGTCTTCATCGACGAGATCGACAAGGTGACCCGGCGCCAGGAATCGTACGGCGCGGATGTGTCGCGCGAGGGCGTGCAGCGCGACCTGCTGCCCCTGGTCGAGGGCTCGACCGTTTCGACGAAGTACGGCGCGGTGAAGACCGATCACGTGCTGTTCATCGCCTCGGGCGCGTTCCATCTCTCCAAGCCCTCGGACCTGATACCCGAACTGCAGGGTCGCCTGCCGATCCGCGTCGAGCTGTCCTCGCTCGGCGTCGACGATTTCGTGCGCATCCTGACCGAACCCGATGCCGCGCTCACCACGCAGTACGCTGCGCTGATGGAAACCGAGGGCGTGCGCCTCGATTTCGCGGCAAGCGGCGTGCGACGGATCGCGGAGATCGCAGCCCACGTGAACGATCGCACCGAGAACATCGGTGCACGCCGCCTGCACACCGTCATGGAGCGGTTGCTCGAGGAGATCTCCTACGAGGCGACCGAGCGCCACGGCAGCACCGTGGCCGTGGATGCGGCCTACGTCGACGCGCGCCTCGGCGATCTCGCCAGGGACGAGGACCTGTCGCGGTACATCCTGTGAGCGGCGACGAAGTCGTCGTCAACGTGCCCGCAACGGCAGCGGGCGCGGCGCCGGCAAGTGAGGCGAGCGTCATCTGGCTGCACGGGCTCGGCGCCGACGGCCACGACTTCGTGCCGCTCGTGCCGGAGCTGCGACTGCCGGCCACCGCCGCGGTACGATTCATCTTCCCGCACGCGCCGGTGCGGCCGGTCACCCTGAACGGCGGCCTGCCGATGCGCGCCTGGTACGACATCCGCGAACTGTCGACCGCGGGCCGCCAGGATGAGGCCGGTACGCGCGCCTCCGCGACGCGTATCGACCAGCTGATCCAGCGCGAGATCGACCGGGGCGTCGCGGCCACGCGCATCGTGATCGCCGGTTTCTCGCAGGGCGGCGCGGTGGCGTTGCACGCGGCGCTGCGCCATCCGGTGCGGCTTGGCGGCGTGATGGCGCTGTCCACCTACCTGCCGTTGCACGAGCGTCTCGAACACGAGGCCGCAGCC
Organism: uncultured Pseudomonadota bacterium; assembly: GCA_902826575.1. Lineage (GTDB taxonomy): Bacteria > Pseudomonadota > Gammaproteobacteria > Steroidobacterales > Steroidobacteraceae > CADEFQ01. Next base: position 15,617 of record CADEFJ010000046.1, read on the forward strand.
GAAAATCGCAACCTGCCGATCCTGATGTGCCATGGCCAGTATGACCCGGTGCTGCCGCTCGGGCTCGGCGAGGCATCGCGCGACGTGCTGCTGCGACTCGGGTACCCGGTGCTGTGGAAGGCCTATCCGATGCAGCACGAGGTGTGTCGCGCCGAGATCGACGATATCTCCGCGTGGCTCACCGCCCGCCTCGCCGGCGGCGAGAGCGCCTGACCGGGCGCGCGACGCTATTTGCGCCTGGGCGCGAGCCCTTCGGCGGTAAAGCCGATCTTGCGGTGCGTGCCGTCGCAGAACGGCTTGTTGGCGGAGCTTCCGCAGCGGCACAGCCAGCACTCGGTAACCCGTTGCACGGTACGGCCCGTGCCGGTCACCACTTCGAGATTGCCCTTCACGTGCAGCGGCCCGTTCTCGACCGGAATCACCTCGAGCGGGCCATTGCGCACCGCGAGCGCGGGCGATTCCTGCGTCGGCATCTCGCCGGACGCCGTGAAGCCGGCGGCGACGTGGCTCGTATCGCAGAAGGGCTTGGACTTCGAAGCCCCGCAGCGGCACAACGTGGCGCGCAGTGCACTGCCGCCCCCGTACAGGTACATTTCCGCATGGAAGGCGAGCGGACCGTTCTCGCGCACCCGCACGACATTGACGGTCGGGGGCGCCTCCTGCGCCCCGCCATCGGTGCGCTCGTAGGCAATCGCGCCCGAGGGGCAGTTGTGGGCGATCTCGACCACGGCCTCGACCGACGCCGCGTCCGGGTGGATCCACTGCCCGTCCACGTTCGGGACGAAGACGCGCGGGTCGCCCAGCACGCAATGGCGCGAGTGGATGCATTTGCGGGCGTTGAACAGCACGGTAACCCTCGTGCCGGGCACTTTTTCGACGTCCGAGGACATACTGGCGACCTCCGCTGCGGATGCCCGGGATTGTGCCATGTCAGCCTCGTCCTACGCGCGACACGCGTCTGGGGCACTGGGCCACGGGTTCCCGCGGCGCTATTTTGATCAGGGCGAAGGTGGGTAGTAGAGGTTCCAGGTGATCATGTCGGAGAATTCCTACAGCAGTTTCGGGCGCGTGCGCGCACAGTATCCGGGACATGTTGGCGCGACGAACGTGCCGGGAATCGTGCGCTGGCACATCGCGGCCGCGCGTGGCGAGATCCAGCGCGCCGCGGCGGTGACCACCGCCACCTGGACGCGGGCACGACGCGCCGTGGTCGAGTTGCTGTACGACAAGTAGGCGAGAGGTAATGCCTCAGGTCAGCGTCATCATCGGGGATGATCACCAGGTCGTGCGGGCGGGCCTGAGGCAGATCATTTCCTCGCAGCCCGACCTGCGTGTCGCGGCCGAGTGCCGTTCGGGCAAGGACGTCATGGCGGCCCTCAAGGAGCATGCCTGCAATGTGCTGCTGCTCGACCTGTCGCTGCCCGACATGTCGGGCCTCGACGTGCTGAAGCACGTGCGCTCGCATTACGCGGGCATCAGCGTGCTCGTGCTGAGCGGCTACCCGGAGAAGCAGTTCGGCATCAACGTGCTGCGCGGCGGCGCCAACGGGTTCATCAGCAAGGGAGTCGACGAAGCGGAGTTGCTGCGCGCCGTGCGCATGGTCGCACGCGGCAGCCGCTATGTCGGCCCGGAACTCGCCGACCTGCTGCTATCGGGCATCGATGGCACCGGCGACCAGCCGCGCCACGGCGTGCTGTCGGAGCGCGAGTTCCAGATTTTCGTGAAGCTCGCCGAAGGCAAGACCGTGACCGAGATCGCCGGCAAGCTGTTCCTCAGCGTCAAGACGGTCAGCACCTACCGATCGCGCATCCTCGACAAGATGGGCATGAAGACCAATGCCGACATCACCTATTACGCGATCAAGAACAACCTGCTGCAATAGCCCATGCCCCCCGATCTCCACGCGACCAGATCCACCGATGGCCATACTCCCGCGACCGATGCAACGTTCGCGGGCGGGCGGCGGGTGGCGGCCGGGGACGAACTGCGTATCCTCCTGATCGAGGACTCGCGGCTGCTGCGCGATCGCATGATCGGCATGCTCACAGTGCCAGGCGTGATGCGGGTTGCCGGTGCCGCGGAGACCGAGCGCGAGGCCATCGCGCTGATCGATGCCAATGATTACGATGCGCTGGTCGTCGACGTGGAGCTCAAGCAGGGCAGCGGCATCACGGCGATCCGCCACGCGCGACTTTCCTTTGCCACACAAAGGCAACCGCTGATCATCGTGCTGACGAATTACGCGCTGCCCACCGTGCGCCAGCGTTGCATCGAAGCCGGTGCCGACCACTTCCTCGACAAGATGCAGCAGTTCTCGCAGGTGCGGCCGCTGCTCGAAGCCGCCCGGCGTCACCTCGACAACTGATAGCCCTGCCCTTCGGTTGCGGCGAACGGCACCAACACGTCGAGTCGAGTGCCCTCCCCTGGCACGCTCCGGATGTCGAAGTTGCCGTCCAGGCTCACGATTCGATGACGCATGCCGGCGAGGCCATGCGAACTGCGCGCGCGCTCCGGATCGATACCCACGCCGTCGTCACTCACCGTGAGGTGGTAACCGGCGTCGGTCACCTCGAACATCATCTCGACGTTCCTCGCCTTGGCGTGGCGAATGATGTTGGTGAGTGACTCCTGGCCAACGCGGAAAAGCGCGATCGCGAGCGGCTGCGGTATCGGCGCGGTGTCCTCGGGAATCGAGGTCCGGCATGCAAGCCCCGCGCGCTTGCAGGTTTCGTCGAAATAGGCCTCGAGCGCCGTCGGCAGGCCGAAGTGATCGAGCAGCGCGGGACGCAGGTTCTCGACGACGCGCCGCTTGAGGTGCATCGCCTCGGTCATGGTGCGCACCAGTTCGTCGAGCTTCTCGCGCACTTCGGGGTCCATCGTGATGGAACGACCCTGCAACCAGGCGAGGTCCATCTTCGCCGCGGTCAGCAGTCCGCCCATCTCGTCGTGCAGGTCGCGGGCGATTTCGGACTTCTCCTGTTCCGAGGCGCTCTGCAGGTGGGTCGTGAGCCTCGACAGCTCGCGCGTGCGATCCTCGATGATGACTTCCAGCCTGCGGCGTTCGTGCTCCTCCTCGTAGCGCTGCTCCTCGCGGCGCAGCGAGTTGGCGACGAACAGGCGCACGACCAGCAGGATCAGTGCGAGTGTCAGCAGCGCGAGCGCCGCGAACGCATAGCGCGACAGCACGAGGCTGCGCGTCTGCTCGACCCGCAGCGCCCCGAGGCGGCTGTCGAGCAGCTGGAGCAGCTCTTGCGCCACCGCGCGGAAATCGTCCATGACCTTGCGGCCCTCGCCGGTGCGCAGGATCGCCATGGCGCTGGCGCGATCGCCGCGCTGGGTCAGGGAGATCGAGGCGGTCACCTCCGCGATCTTGATGCCGCGCAGTTCCTCGAGCCGCGTGACGAGCGCGAGCACCTCGGAATCCGCGGCGGCGAGCGAGCGCAGTTTCGCGCTGATGACGTGCAGTTCGGGCAGCGCGGCCTCGTAGGGCGCCAGGTAGCGGCTGTTGGTGGTCAGCAGGTAGCCGCGCTGCGCACTCTCGAGGTCGACGAGCTGCGATCGCAGCGCGATCACTTCGTTCTGCATGCCAAGCGTGCGGCTGACGCCTTCCCCGGCAACGCGGATGCGACCGACCGACCACTCGTTCATCGCGAACACGCCGAGGCCCAGCAGGGAGATCGCGACGATCGGCAGCCAGATCGACCCGGGCAGCAGTCGCAGGCCATCCCAGAAGTCGAGATGGATGCTGCGATACTGCCGCCAGGGCAGACCGTTTCCGTCTATCACCCGCCACTCCGCCGCCGGTTCTACCGGTGCCATGCTAACAGGCACGGCTCGAGGGTAGGGACTATGTGCGTCGGAAGAGCCCGAGTACCAGGGTGACGACGAAGACGATCAGGAAGATGAAGAACAGGACCTTCGCGATCTCGGTCGCGCCCGCCGCGATGCCTCCGAAACCGAACACGGCCGCGACGATCGCAATGACGAAGAAGATGGCTGCATATCTCAGCATGGCTGTGCCTCCGTTCAGTTCGCCGACTTCAGGCGCAGGTCGTTCTTCACGGCCTTGACGCCGTCAACGCCGCGCGCGACGTCGCTGGCCTGGGCAATCTGCTCCTGCGTGTCGGCAAACCCCGCAAGCTGCACGACACCCATGTTGGTTTCCACATTCACGTCGAGCGCATTGACCGTCTTGTCCGAGACCAACGCGGTCTTGACCTTGGCGGTGATGACCGAATCGTCGATCGTCTCGCCCATCGTCTTCTGGGTGCCGGTGCCCGCGCACCCGCCCACGGCGAGCAGTGCGGCGCCGGCAAGCGCGAGCCAGGTATTGCGTATGGAGAGGTGCTGCATGGTGGCCTCCTGAGGTGACGTTGCGATGGAGCCTACGTCGTGCAACCGGGCGAAGATGTCGTCCGCACCGCCGGGTTCTGCCAGCCCTGTCCTACGCCGCAAACGTACAAAAAAAGACGCCTTCACTTGCGTGAAGGCGTCCAGGCGGCCGGCACTCGACGGGGGGCGAAGGAGCCGGCGTTCGAGATTCAGAGCCTATGCGGCCGCGTATCGCAGCGCCGTCAGCGGGGAGCGCGGCGCTCGTAGGAAATGGCTGACAGGTGCGCGCCTGGCGGGGGCGACGTATGCTGCCGGGCCATGAGCACCTACGCCGCAATCACCGGATGGGGCAAATGCCTGCCACCGGCCGTCCTTTCCAATCAAGATCTTGCGGGCATGCTGGAGACGAGCGACGAGTGGATCACGAGCCGCACCGGCATCCGTGAGCGACGCATCTCCCATGTTCCGATGGCCGAACTCGCGCACGTCGCCGCCGAGCGCGCGCTCGCCTGCGCCGGCATCGCGGGCCGCGACATCGACTTGATCGTGTTCGGCACCTGCAGCTTCGAGGACCAGGTGCCGAACATGGCATCGGGACTGCAGCAGCGCATCGGCGCGACCGGTTGC